>JAISLB010000152.1 GCA_031260685.1 Oscillospiraceae bacterium
GCAGGGCAAAAAAGACGGTCGCGGCAACGTGCCGCGAGTATGGAGTTCCGTTCATCAGCAAAGATGTCAGCAGTTATATGTCGCTCTTGCAAACTCACGGTTTTGACTGGAATGATAACAAAGCTGACGCTACACCGGAGAAATACGGACGATGCAAATCATCGCTGGAGTGGTTTTACGACAGCCGCCCCCTTTCGCGCACTGGCAAAACTAATTTTAGCATAAAGCGATTATCATATTTGCGTGAATTTTTAATGGAAAATCCACCGGATTTCGCAATTTCCGATAAATGTTGCTACTACGCGAAAAAGCGTGTTTCACACGAGTTTGACAAGGAATATAAGCCGGACTTGGTTGTAACGGGTATGCGCCGCGCCGAGGGCGGCAGACGCGCCGGAAGTATTCAGACGTGCTTCACGCCAAATCACGGCGACAAGCCCGATAATTACCGTCCGCTATGGTACTGGTCGGACGCGGACAAAGCGGAATACAAAGCGTGGCGCGGTCTGCGTTATTCCGATTGCTACAAAGTCTGGGGTTTGAAACGCACAGGCTGTGTCGGCTGTCCTTGTAATTCAAAAGCGGAACAGGAACTCGAAATCATCGAGCAATACGAACCGCAACTAGTCAAAGCGGCGCGCGGAATTTTCGGAGCGTCCTACGTTTACAAAAGACAGTATAACGAGTACAAAATAGACAACAAGGGTAGGAAAACAAATGTATAATCTAATAATTTCTGAAAAGCCCTCGCAGGGCAAAACTTACGCCGCAGCACTCGGAGCGAACAGCCGCAAAGACGGCTACTTGGAGGGTAACGGTTTCATAGTGTCGTGGTGTTTCGGGCATTTGCTCGAACTCGCACCGCCTGACGCATATGACAAAAAGTACGCAAAATGGCGTTACGAGGATTTGCCGATTGTTCCGGAAAAATGGAAACACATCACAACAAAAGATAAAGCGGCGCGGCTAAAAACGCTCAAAGAGCTAATGAACCGCGTAGATGTGGATTGTATTATAAACGCTTGTGACGCGGGACGCGAGGGTGAATTGATTTTTCGCTTAGTATACGAATACGCGAAATGTAAAAAGCCAACGAAGCGATTATGGATTTCGTCAATGGAGGATTCCGCGATAAAGACGGGCTTTGCAAACCTCAAAGACGGCGTGGAGTACGACAATCTTTATCACGCCGCCGCTTGTCGAGAACAGGCAGACTGGACTGTCGGGATTTCAGCAACTCGCGCGTTTTCAATTTTGTATAATCAAACATTATCGGTCGGACGAGTTCAATCGCCTACGCTAGCAATGCTTGTAAAACGCGAAGCGGAGATTGACAACTTCGTCAAAACTCCGTTTTACACGGTGGAACTGGACGGCGAAATTACAGCGGCAAGTGAGCGGTTCAGCGACAAAGAAGAAGCCGAAAACATTGCCGCAAACTGTAATACTGCAACGGTTAAATCGGTTGTAAAAACCGAAAAATCAATCGCGCCACCAAAGCTCTACGACTTAACGACATTACAGCGCGAAGCTAACCGCGTACACGGTTTCACAGCGGCGCAAACGCTTGAATATTTGCAATCGTTATATGAGCAGAAATTAACGACATACCCGCGAGTTGACAGCCGCTACTTAACGGACGATATGGCGGGAACTGTTGCGGGAATTGTGAGTTTAATTTCACCGGACGCGCCTTGCGACGTTTCACAGGTAATTGACAATTCAAAAGTAAGCGACCACTCCGCGATTATTCCGACTACGGAAATTGTGAATGTGATTATTGACGCGCTGCCGACCGGAGAGCGGGCAATTCTCGATATGATTAAAAACCGCCTTATCTGCGCTGTCGGCGAAAAGCACCGCTATCTCGAAACTGTTGTAATTCTCGATTGCAACGGCACAGAGTTCAAATCAAAAGGTAAAACGGTGTTGCACAACGGCTGGAAAAATTACGCTGTAGTTTCAACAGATGAAGCGGACGAGAGTAACACAAGTTCGCTAAATGCGGAGGTCGCGGAGGGGCAAATCTTTCCCGTTTCCGCAAAATTGAAAGAGGGCTTCACCTCGCCGCCTAAATCCTACACCGAGGACACAATTCTCGCGGCTATGGACGTTGCGGGTGCTGAAAATGAAATGCTTGTTACAGAACGCCGTGGAATTGGGACACCAAGTACAAGGGCGGCAATCCTCGAAAAGCTCGTCAAATCAGGCTTTGTTGAGCGTTCAAAGAAAAATCTGCTTCCGACTGAAAAAGCGAAAAGCCTTATCGCTGTTCTGCCTACCGCGCTCACTTCCGCAAAACTCACCGCCGAATGGGAAAATAAACTTAAACAGGTGGAGCGCGGAAAATTATCCACTGCGGAGTTTATGGACGAAATAACGCAGTTCATAACGGCAATAGTGCGTGAAAATAACGCGCCTAAGCCGGAGTTTTCCGCATTATTTACAAGCGTTCCGACAGACGCACCCGCGCCGCTCGGAGTATGTCCGCGCTGTGGCTCACCCGTCCGCGAGGGCGCAAAAGGTTACTTCTGCGATAGCCGTTCCTGTGAGTTTAAGTTATGGAAAGAAAGTAAATTTTGGACAGTGAAAAAACAGCCGCTTACCGCCGCAATTGTCGCCTCCTTGCTTAAAGAGGGTAGTGTTGAATTGAAAAATTTATATAGTGAGAAAACGGGCAAAACCTATAACGCGACAATTTCACTCGATGATAACGGCGGCAAATATGTTAATTACAAAATGTCATTTGACAAGAAAGGCGCAAAATGAAACCGTATATTGCACAAATACTGGAACACAACGGAAACACCTGCAAACTTCCGATACCGGCGAAATATCGCGAGCTGCTATCGTGCGTGAATACACTCGGTTTGAAAGATGTCGCCGACGAGGAAGATATGGTAGTTGTCGGGTATGAAACGACAATCGGCATAAAACCGGAGCTTACAGACAGTTGGTGGGAAATCGAAGATTCCGCGAAAAGCCTGTCAACGCTGACGATGGTACAGGTCAATGCGGTTGTAGCCGCTTACAACGCGTTTAATTTCACAAAATTTGCCGATATTAGCGGCATAAGTGAATATTTGAAACAGGGAGGTATTACCGAATGAAGAAACTTAATCAAATGCCTGTGTACATAGCCGTACAACTGGAAAGCGCGGATTGCAGCCGTAAAATTTGGCTCGATTTACCCGTGACGAAAGCGAAATTTGCTGACATTCTCGCAACGATGGGTTGCGGCGACGGCAATGTCCG
>JAISLB010000161.1 GCA_031260685.1 Oscillospiraceae bacterium
AAGCGACGTAGAGCGCGGACTAATGCTCTCGCTCGAACGCTCCGGCTTGTCGCTGCTCAAAGCGTGGGCGGACAAAGCCCCGTCAGCTGTCTGCGACGTTCTGTTCGACATTTGCGCACGCTTCAATACGTTCTACGCGGCTCAGCGCATACTAAGCTGTGAGGACGAAAGCCAGCGGAACTCGTGGCTTGCGCTCCTGCGCTTGACGCGCAGTGTGATAGTTACGCTGCTGGACGTATTGGGCGTAGACGTCCCGGAAGCGATGTGATTTACAGTTAACAGTTATCAGATAGCAGATAACAGTCACGGTGGTTTGGACGCGGTTAGACGGGAGGTTCTATGTCACGTGTTATGGCGATAGACTATGGCGATACGCGCACGGGAGTCGCGTTTTCGGACATTTTGCGGACTATTACGGGCGAAACGCTCGTCATTACCGAGACCAACGCTAAGAAGCTCGCGGAGAAGCTTGCGGAGCTTGCGAAATCGCGCGAAGCCGATACGGTGGTGTTGGGCTTACCGATAAATATGGACGGCAGCGAGGGGTTCAGAGCGGAGAAAACGCGCAAGTTCGCGGAGCTGCTGCCCTTTGAGGTCGTTTTCCGCGATGAGCGTCTTACCTCCGTTTCCGCCCACGCGATTCTTCGCGGTAACGGCAAAAAGACCTCTAAGCACAAACAATCCGTAGATGCCGTCGCTGCCGCGCTTATACTTGAATCGTTCTTGAGTTAACAGTTATTAAATATCATATATCAGAGACGTTGGTTCGGTGCAGTTTCCTTATTAGACAACTAACATTTATAATACAAGGAGAACACTACTATGGCTATCTTTGCGCATACCAGTATCCATATTCGCGACATTGACAAGAGCGTTGCGTTTTACAGCGAGGCTCTCGGGCTTGAAAAATTGTTCGAGATGCCTATGCCCGGCGCGAAGCTCACGTTCCTCGGTTCCCCGGAGGGCGGAGCGCAGCTCGAGCTCACTTGGCTCGAGGAACAGGGCGACAAACCCTACGACATCGGCGAGGAGGAAGTTATCCACCTCGGGTTCACAGTGTCAAACTTTGAGGAAACCAAAGCCAAACACGAGAAAATGGGCGTTATCGTCTTTAACCCGGACTATATGCCGCCCTACTTCATCGCTGACCCCGACGGCTACTGGGTAGAAATCATCCCGGGACAGTGATTCAGTGAATAGTGAATAGTGAACAGTGAACAGTTCGCGCACGGCGCGGGAGAAAAACGAGGGCTGCGTAATTATTACGCAACCCTCGAACTTTATTTTGTGTTTCTGACCACTGTTCACTGTTCACTATTCACTGTTCACTGTAAAGGTACGCTTAGGTCGAATTCGTATTTCTCGGCGTACCAAGCGCGGTATCTCGTCCCCGCAATCCACGCGGCAACGGTCAGAACGAAGAAAACTACCACGAAGAGAACCTGCGGAACTCGGCTCGCCGGTTCGTACATATTGCCGTTGGTCTGCAAACCTAGAATCGACATCGCGGGGAGCAAGTGCGAAGTGCCGTAGCACCAGAAAAACGCGAAAACGTTGTTATCGCCGACATTCGTCAAGCCAACTAAGGGGAGAATGTTCATAATCGCGAGAACTCCGCCGCCGCCCCAGTTACGGTGGAAGCCAAGCCAAAACGCGTACGCGAGAACCGCGATGATAACAAGCACGGAAGCCGTGACGAAGTTCCAGCCGATTTCGCGTCCTACCTGCGCCAAATCGTAGACGGGGTTCTTACTCGATAAACCCGTCAGCCCGATAGCCGCGCCGTTAGCTCCGCCCGGGTCGGGGAAAACAAAACGATAGCCGGATAAAATTCCAAGCTCCGCAATTACCAGGAAGTACATCAGGAAAGAATAGATAGCGGCGCGAGGTTTACTGGTTGTCATTTTCATATATGTAACCACCCTTTGTCAATTAACGTTGAGGAGCGGATAAGCGGCAAACAACTGAAAGCCGTCGCCGCTGCCCACACTGTTTGTGTACATTATAACATACGCAGTTTCAGATTGCAAGGGGTAAGTTGATATTTTTTGAGAAATTGTTAACAGATTGTAAAAATAACGGATAGAGTATTGACAAGTCGGCTGCGCGGTGCTATAATTGTCACTGTAATCAAGAGAGTGCTAGCAGACGGAAGCCGCTTCCGCTTTGGAGCGTTTGACGGAAGGAGAACACCTTTATGGAGCTTTCAGCACGACTTACAGCCATTCTCCGTACCGTTGTCGAAGCCTTTCTCACGGACGAATCCCCGGTCAGTTCCGGCGAAATCGCGCTCCTATGCGGTCTCGGGCTATCTCCCGCAACTATCCGCGGTGAGTTCAGGACGCTTACGAGTTTAGGCTATTTACGGCAAGGGCACACCTCCGGAGGGCGAATCCCCACCGAAAAAGCCTACCGCACGTATCTGCTTCTTTTCGGCTCCGAGAGTACGCTCTCGACCAGCGAACTTAACGCGGAGCTGCGGATAAGGATTGCAAAGCTTGATGCGCTGATAGCCGATTTGGGCGTAATCCTCGACAACGTTCGCAGTAATCCGGCGTTTGCGCTCCTAGCGGGCGACGCCCCGGACGACGTTACCGCCGCCAGACGCATTATCAAGCGGCTCGAGGGAACCAGCGACCCGAAACTGCTACCCGGACACACTGTTGACAGTTAACAGTGAATAGTGAACAGTGAATAGTGAATAGTTGGCAGCTGCGTAACAGGTTAAATCAATGGTAACCATTAACTGAATACTGAATAACTGTTCACTATTCACTATTCACTGTTCACTGAATAAAGGAGGTACCTAATGAATAACGAAGAAGAAATCATAGAAACTAATGAGGAAGAAACGCCGGAAGTATCAGCCGTACCTGACGTTCCTGACCCAACCAAGAGCGACGCGTATCTGCGGCTGGCAGCTGAATACGACAACTACCGGAGACGTACAGCCGCCGAACGGGCTAACGCCTACGGAGAGATTACAGCCAACGCGGTTGCGCAGTTCCTCCCGCTTTGGGACGATTTGAAGCTTGCGGTCGAACACTCGGACCTTAGCGGCTTGCCGCTGATTACCAAAAAGTTCGACGAAATCCTCGCTAAACTCGGCGTGGAGGGAACCGCGGACGAACCGGGTACCGCTTTCGACCCCGAGCTTCACAACGCCGTAGGTACTTTCCCCGACGATAAATTCGGTCCGGGCGAGATTACAATTCTGCTGCAAAAAGGTTTCAGTATTCGCGGAAAAGTCCTGCGCCACTCCCTCGTAAACGTGAACCCTTAGTTCAGTGAACAGATAATAGTGAACAGTGAACAGTGACGGAGGTTTGGACGGGAGATGCGGGGGAGCGTCCTGCGGGGGAACGCCCTGCGGGGGAACGTCCTGCGGGGGAACGCCCTGCTGGGAGCGCCTTGCGGGGGGAACCACCCCGCCGTCTGCGGACGGCACCCCTCCCAAGAGGGGAATAGGACGCGGGTTTGGACGAAGTTACGTGGATGCTGCAATCTATACAATCGCAGAGACAAAATTCCCCTCTTGGGAGGGGTGGCGCGAAGCGCCGGGGTGGTTTCCCCGCGCCGTGCGCGGTAAATTAGCAATAAGTAAACAACAACAACAATTCCGCTGCGTTGGTGACCGTGCGGCTAATGCCGTCGGTTCGGCAACGTTACAAAGCGGCAGTAAAACAACAACAACAACAATTCCGCTGCGTTAGTGACCGTGCGGCTAATGTCACCGGTTCAAACAACGTTACAAAGCGGCAGTAAAAAGGAGTAATTACTATGTCAAAGATTATCGGTATCGACCTTGGAACCACTAACAGCTGCGTTGCTGTTATGGAAGGCGGAGACCCCGTCGTTATAGCCAACAGTGAGGGCAACCGCACTACGCCGAGTGTCGCGGCATTTGCGAAAAACGGCGAACGCCTTATCGGTCAGGTCGCTAAACGTCAGGCGGTTACTAACCCCGACCGCACTATCAGCAGTATCAAACGCGAAATGGGTACGGACTACCGCGTTGACGTCGACGGCAAAAAGCTCACGCCGCCTGAGATTTCGGCAATGATACTCGCGAAGCTCAAAGCCGACGCTGAGAGCTATCTCGGAGGAACCGTTACGCAAGCCGTAATCACCGTTCCGGCGTATTTCACGGACGCTCAGCGTCAGGCAACTAAGGACGCGGGTAAAATCGCGGGGCTCGAGGTTCTGCGTATTATCAACGAGCCTACCGCGGCGGCTCTCGCCTATGGGCTTGACAAGGACGCGGAACAGAAGATTCTCGTCTACGACTTAGGCGGCGGAACATTCGACGTTTCCGTTCTCGAAATAGCCGACGGAGTAATCGAGGTTCTCGCGACCGCGGGTAACAACCGTCTCGGCGGTGACGACTTCGACAAATGCGTTGTGGACTGGCTCGTTACGGAATTCAAAAAGGACCAGGGCGTTGACCTAGCCGCGGATAAAGTTGCGCTCCAGAGATTGCGCGAAGCCGCGGAGAAAGCCAAAATCGAGCTTTCGGGCGTTGCTACGAGCAATATCAATCTGCCGTACATTACGGCTGACGCTACGGGACCGAAGCACCTTGACGTATCGCTCACCCGCGCTAAATTCAACGAACTTACGAACCATTTGGTCGAGAAAACCGTTCAGCCGGTTAAACAGGCTCTCGCGGACGCTAAACTCGACGCCTCCGCACTGTCGAAGGTGCTGTTAGTCGGCGGCTCGACGCGTATTCC
>JAISLB010000176.1 GCA_031260685.1 Oscillospiraceae bacterium
CGGAAAAAAAACATAGTCCATAAACTCAAAGTTACTGCCGTCCGCATAGATATAGCTTGCTTCGGTCGCGGCAAACGCCATTTCGCGCAGCCAAAAATCGTGCAGTGCAGCCGGAGCTACTCCGTCCTCCGCACGCTGAACCCGTGAAATTTGCAAAATTTCGCCGACATTTACTCCCTCCGGGCAAATTGAGCCGCAATAGCCGCAATCGAGACAACTGTACGTTTCACGCGTTATCATATGCTGCGAATATGGCGGCGCGGCTCCCGCATCGGTGTAAACTTCGCTCGCAATTTTTTTTGGTAATTTGCGGAATTTTTCAAGCATTTCACAGGACGCCAAACACTTACGGCAGTCGCATTGCATACAGCGCGCAGCCTCTGATTTTGCTTCGTCCTCCGTATAATTTTCGCCGAATTCAGCCTTTACGAGCGGCTTTTTCGCTTCATCATCGTGTTCAACATAATGTCCGCAGTCTTTTTTATCATACCCGCCGTAAGTCGCGGAGGCTTTACCGGTTTGTAAAAATACTTCAATCATTCGCGCACTGTCGGCGGCGCTTGCAAGTGCGTGAATAGCGTCTTCTCCGATTATTCCTCCGCCGAAAAATACACGTGAATCCGCGGAATTACGCAACTTTTCATCGAAAGAAGCGGCAAGCCCGAAATCATTGCCGCCTTGCCCTGTTGCTATAAAAACCGCGTCAAATTCGTTCAATTCCGCTAAATTTTTCACTTCTGAATTAAATCGAAATTCAGGTTTGTCAAACGCAAATTGGTTTTGTATATCTTCCTCAAAACGCGCGAAGCGTTCGTCCGAGCGAAGCTTTCCGCCCCACCCTTGCGACTGTTCGAACACCGTTACCGTAAACTTTTTTTGCGCAAGTCCCAACGCGACAGCTAAACCGGCAAGTCCGGCTCCGACAATTGCCGCAGTACCTTTTTTCGCCGGCAAAACATACTGCTCTCCGCGCTTATCGGGAGCAAAACGCACTACGGCGGCTTCAAGCGCGGATAAATTTAGCGGTTCATCGTCCAAAACTTTACGCTGACAGCGGTCACGGCAAGGCGCGGAACACAGCTCCGCCGCTATTCCCGGGAAAACTACCGCATTCCGGAATGTTTTGTACGCCTGCTTCCATTTCCCGCGCGAGACGCGCTCAAGAAACGTGCGAATATCAAGCCTAAACGGACAGGCATACGTACAACTCGCCGGTTCGCCGCCAAAACACCGCTCCGCATATGCAATTATTTCAGCTTGCTGCATTTAATAACCTCACGCTGCACGGAAACCGCCAAAATCGGCGGCTTCCGCGTTTTCTAATTTGTTCTGTATTCCGGCGCCGGGCGCGTAACTAATATTATTATCACATTGGGTTTGCTTTTATCTCGTCCAGTTCTTCGTCAAAATCCGTACCAAGCCAGTATTTCGGGGGAGTTAGGTCCTCACCGCGCTGTTTTGCGTCATAAGCGGCTTTTACCTTATCCGGAGTTGCAGGGAGGGCGTACACTCTGGCTCCGCAAGCATCGTCGATAGCGTTGATTACCGCCATATGGTTCGAGCTTTGGAACACTTCCGAGCAACCTGCGGAGCCGTGAGGTCCGAAGCGGCGAGGGGTTTCAACGCAAATCAGATTGAAGTCGTCGGGAATCATATCAATTGTCGGAATTCCGCAGCCCGCGATGTTGCCGTGCTTATTTTCCGCGTCATAGTCCTCGGTCAGCGCGAAGCCAATCGAGTGCGACAAACCGCCGTAGCCCTGACCGTCAACCGCAAGCCGATTACCGACTGTGCCGATGTCATAAGCCGTCGTATAACGGAGCGTCTGAACCTTTCCGCTATCCGTATTGACTTCTACGAGCGCGACGTTAACGCAATACATATATTCGGCGTTTTTCTCGCCTCTGCCCTCGTTCGGGTCAGGTCCGGGAGGAAGTCCGAGCCCCATTTGGTCGTAGTGACCTTCGTATTTCGTTTCAATACCTTCCGCCTTCATCTCGTCATAGCTGCGATACGTTCCGTCGGGTTTTTGCATAGCGGCGAGAAGTTTTGAGGCGGCGTCGAGAGTCGCGTTACCCGCCATATAATGGCTGCGTGAAGCCGCGGCAAGTCCCGTGTCCGGACATTCCTTGCTGTCGTTCATCACTAAGCGAATCTGCTCCGGACGAAGTTTCAGCGGCGCGAGAGCTTTAAGCGTGTGACCGAGCGTGCCGATGTCGCCGCCCTGTCCGACATCTTCCCAAGTGTTATAGTGCGTAACGCCGTTGGCGGTAAGTTCTAGCGCGACGTTAGCTTGGTCAACGAAGCCGATCGTGCATAGGAAGCCGCCTTGTGACACGCCTACGCCGACATTACGTCCCGCTTTTTTCGCTTCTTCCGCTTCCGCTTTGTACTTTGCGTAAACGGGACGAAGTTTCCCGTACAAACGTTTATACGAATCGTAATCATACGGCTCAACCTGATTGATTGTAGTATCTCCGGGATGCAGCAGGTTCTTTTCGCGGAAGTCAAAGGGGTCAATCCCGGCTTTACGCGCTAACATATCGACCAACGCTTCCGTCGTGGTATAAATCTGCGGAGCGCCGAAACCGCGGTACGCCGTATTGAAAGCGTGGTTAGACGAACCTCCGCGAGCCAAAGCGCGGATATTCGGAATGTTGTAACCGTGGAACGCAACACTGATAAGGTTATTGAAGATGTTACCAGCAACGGACGCGTAAGCTCCGTGGTCAAGTCCTACGTCATATTCGGCGGCAATGATTTTGCCGTCCTTGTCGGCTCCGATACGTCCGTTTGCGAAAGTCGCCGAACGCTTACCGGTAGTGTGGTTAAACTGGTCATAAGGGAGCGTAAGTGTAACCGGGGTTTGCAGATTCTGAACCGCGGTACATACAACCGAGGCAACGTTCGGGCTTATCGCATATCCGAAAGAGCCGCCTGCCGGATTCATTATAAAGCGCAAATTATCTTTTTGGATACCGCAAGCCATTGTTACATCGTCCCGGGTTTCGTCAATACTCTGGAACTTGCCCTGCAGCGTTACCATTCCGTCAACACCGATATAGCCTTGCATTGTATCGGGTTCAATCGGGAGATGCGGCTCGTGCTGTGAGTGGAAGCTGCCCTCAACTGTGAACGCAGCCGCGTCAAACGCCGATTCCGCGTCGCCCTTAATCAACGGCTGTTCCATATAGAAGTTCGGGAGCTGCTCGTGGAGCTGAATAGCATTCGGCTGAACCGCTTCCGGGAACGTCTTATAGGTTGGCAAAATCTCGAGATTTTGCTTGACAAGTTTTGCGGCGGCGCGCGCGTTTTTCTCTGTATCTGCCGCAACGCAAGCTAAAACATCGCCGCGGCGGTTGATAACTTTATGAGCAAAAACCGGGAATTCCGTAATCCCGTTACCCTTTTGACGCGGTACGCGAGCCGGCGAAGCCAAGTTGTTCGTACCAATTACATCTTTAGCAGTGAAAACTCTCGTGACTCCCGGAGCTTTTTCAGCGTCAGACGTGTCAATGCTGATAATCTTCGCGTGAGGTACTTCGGAAAGAACAAGCGCAAGGTGCAAGGTTTCAGGAGGCATTTTGAGTTTCAGGTCGTCGCCGTAATCAGTAAGTCCCGTAACTTTTGCAATGGCAGTCGGACGCGGCAAATATGAGCCGTAAGCGTCTTCGTCCTTGCCGAGCGTATAGATAAGGCTTTCAAAGGGTTTCTCACCGCGCAAAACTTCCGCGGCTGCCATAACAGCGTCAACGAGCGGCTTATAACCGGTACAGCGGCAGACGTTGCGATGAGCGCGGTACCATTCGCGTACGTCCTCGCGGCTAGGTGAAGTATTCTCTTTGAGCAGCTGATACGCAGAAACAATGAAGCCCGGCGAACAGAATCCGCACTGCGCTCCGCCGTAGGTAATCCAAGCCTGCTGTAAGGGGTGCAGATTTTGCGGAGTTCCGATACCCTCAATTGTGACTATCTCGTCAAAATCGTTGAGCGTTTTCATCTTGCGGTTACACGAACGTATAACTTGTCCGTTGAGGATGACGGAACACGCGCCGCAAACGCCAGTCCCGCAGCCGACTTTCACGCCGGTAAGTCCCGCGCGGCGTAAGGTAGTCGCAAGTGAATCGGTTTCCGGGTCGCAAATAACCGGACGTTCGACCCCGTTCAATACGAGCCGAATTCTTTTCAGTGCCATAATAACCTCCTATTGAGCATAATTATAGTATTTACCTATATAGCTCGATTATAGCAAACTTTCCCGTACATTGCAAGTATTTTCGAAAAACTATCTGTATCGCCCGCCGCAAAGCTAAACTTTCAGCTCCATTCCTTCTACCGCGCTGTCTTTGTAGCGTTCAAGCGCGGGGCGAACGTCGTTCGCGATAAAACGTTCGACCTGCTTCGGAGCGGCTCCGACGTAGTTCTCGGGATTCAGCTTTGAACGTATCTCGCTCTCCGTCAGTCCGAACAGCGTGTCGTTCGCGATACGTTCGATTAAATCGTTGGGAAGCCCCTCCTCCTTGACTTTTGCACCGGCGGCAATAGAGTGAACACGTATACGTTCGTGAAGCTCCTGACGGTTGCCGCCTTTTGACACCGCGTCCATCATTATGTTCTCGGTTGCCATAAACGGAAGCTCGTCAGCGATGTGCTTCGCGATAACCTTAGGATAAACCTTGATACCGCTTACAATCGACAGAACGATATTGAGTATAGCGTCCGCTGCTAAGAACGCCTCCGGAATCGCAATACGCCGATTCGCGCTATCGTCCAAAGTTCGCTCAAGCCACTGATTATAGCTTGTCAGCGCGGGGTTAAGAGCATCCGTAATCAAATACCGCGCAAGCGAACAAATACGTTCGCTGCGCATAGGGTTACGCTTATAAGGCATTGCGGAGCTTCCGACCTGCTTAATTTCAAACGGCTCCTCAAGCTCTTTCAAATGCGACAGAAGCCGCAAATCCGTGGCAAACTTCCCGGCGGACTGCGCCAAACCCGAAAGCGCGCTGATAACGTAGTAATCGGCTTTGCGGGAATACGTCTGCCCCGTAACCGGAACAGACTTCTCAAAGCCGAGCTTTTCAGCGATTAAGGCGTCTAAGCGTTCCACTTTATCAAAATCACCGCCGAAAAGCTCAACGAAACTTGCCTGAGTGCCGGTAGTTCCCTTGGCGCCGCGAGGTAACAGCGTCGATGTACGGTATTCAAGCTCTTTGAGGTCCGTGAGAAAATCGTACAGCCAAAGCGAAGCGCGTTTACCAACGGTAGTAAGCTGCGCCGGCTGAAAATGCGTAAAGCCCAAGGACGGCAATGCGCGGTACTCATATGCAAAGCCCGACAGCTTCTCGATTACGGTCGCGAGTTTGCGCGCGAGATACTCTAAGCCCTCGCGCATTATCAAAATATCGGTATTGTCACCGACGTAACAGCTCGTGGCGCCGAGATGTATTATAGCCTCCGCTTCGGGAGCTGCTTCGCCGAAAGTGTGTATATGCGCCATAACGTCGTGACGCAGTTTCGACTCCCACTCCGCTGCTTTCTCAAAGTCAATGTCGTTAAGGTGGGCGCGCATAGCCTCGAGCTGAATATCGGTTATAGGATAACCAAGCTCCCGCTCCGCCTCCGCGAGAATAAGCCAAAGCCGCCGCCAAGTCGAAAACTTCTTCTGTTCCGAAAACAAAAAGAGCATTGCAGAACTCGCGTAACGTGAAGCAAGCGGCGACTGATAACTATCGTGTGTGTCGAGCATATTTTCCTCCGGTTATATATTTTCTTTATTTTTAAGTATTACGTTTCCACAACTATGCTTGCTTCCGTGTCGTCTACCCAACTTGTAAGACCCATTACGGAATCAACGGGAAGCGACAGGACTATACCGTGTCCGTCCTCCGAAAGTCCCGCGGCTTTGAGTATAGCGTTCATAATATCGGCGGATTGCTCACGTTTTGTCACCGTCAGCATAATGTCTTTTTCCGCCTGAATTTCTATACCGAGGAATTTCGCGGCTTCTTTACCGGAAACCCCGAGACCGTGGATTAGCGTGCCGCCTCTGGCACCCGCGGATTTGGCGGCTTCGTTAGCTATCTCGTAGGAGCCGCGGTCCAATACCGTGATTATAAGCTCGTGAGTTGCATCGGACATTGCTTTCACCTCTGTTTCTTGAATATTCGCGTACGGAGTTAGCTTGATTACGGCTTTGCTGACAGCAGCTATCGGAACTGTGAACGCGATTCCGGTACCCGCGCGTGTCAGCCGAAGTTCGCGCTCCAAACGTTTATAGGTGTCTTTAACAGTACTGTGCTGTGCCGCGCCTATCATTATTATCTTGCGGTTTTCGCCCAAGCCGAGGAGTTCGAGTATACGGCTTTCGGCAGTTCCGAAACCGGGCAGCTGAAATCGAAAGTTCAGCCCGCTCTTAGCGTAAAGACGGTCAAGCTTTGAGCTTAAATCCGACGCGGCAATGGTAATCAAAAGTTTCATATCGTTCAACCTCCCTGCGGAGCTGCGTTCGGAAGCAGATAGACCAATTCGTCAAGCTCACTCAACGCCTTAACGTCAATGCGGCGGCTCGACAGTTTCGACGCTAAGCCCAGGAGCTGAATAGTAATCAACGGTGTCATAGCGACCATCGCGACTATCCCGAAAGCGTCCTTAGCTAAGTCGCCTCCTACTCCTAAGCACGCGCCCATAGCAAAGGGGAGCAGGAACGTAGCAGTCATAGGTCCCGAAGCCACTCCGCCCGAGTCAAAAGCTATCGCCGTAAACAAACTCGGAACGAAAAACGTCATCAACAGCGAAAACGCGTAGCCGGGGATTAGAAACCACACAATGCTGATACCGGTCAGTACCCGCGTCATAGCGAGCGCGACGGAAACGGCGATACCGATTGAGAGCGCGCTCCCGACTGATTTACCGCTTATGCGCCCGAGCGTTACTTCCTCGACTTGCTTCTTAAGGACGTGAACGGCAGGCTCCGCCTTTACTATGAAGAAGCCGATTACTGAGCCGAGCGGTATCAGCAGCCAGCGAATCTCACTCGAGCCGAGCTCTTTTCCTAAGTACAGTCCGACCGGCATAAAGCCTACGTTTACGCCCGTGAGGAACAACACCAGTCCGACAAAGGTTATCGCGAAGCCGATGATGACCGGCTTAAACTCTTTGCTTTTCAGCTTTATCATAACAAGCTGAAACAGCAGACAAAGCGCGGCAATAGGAACAATCGCGATAGTAACGTTTTTAAGCTCGTCAGGTATCGCGACAACGAACTCCCGCGCAACTTGCTGAACATTGTCGTAGAGTACTTCTGTCGCGGTAAACGGCTGCGCTTGAGCGTCGCCGTTCAATGCGCCGAGGATAAGCACCGTCAGTATAGGTCCGATAGAACACAGCGCGACCAGTCCGAACGTGTCCTCTTCGGATTTCTTATCGCTTCGGATTGCCGTAAGTCCAAGCCCCAGCGCCATAACGAAAGGTACCGTGATTGGTCCCGTAGTAACTCCCCCCGAGTCAAAAGCAACCGGGATAAAGTCAGGGGAAATCAGCGGCGACAGAGCCAGTACGAAAGTTATTATATAGAAAACAATCAGCAGTATCGACAATTTCAGTTTTAACAGCGTCCTGAGAAAGGCTATTGTCAGGAAAATTCCCACACCTAAGGCGACGGAGAGGATTATAACCATATTCTCCGCGATAGGCGTTTGTTCCGCCAATACCGTCAGGTCGGGTTCCGCGACTGTGATGAATACGCCTATGACAAAGCAGGTGATTATAATTAGCGGAACCTTTCGGGTACGCGTAATCCCAGCGCCTATTCGTTCGCCCATTATCATCATTGACTGGTCAACGCCGAGTGTAAACAGCCCGAGACCGAGAATCAGCATCGCAGTCCCGAGGATAAACATAAATACCATTTCTCCGCTCATAGGCACAAGTGTTACGGACAAAATAAGTACAATCAGTGTCACGGGAAGAACCGCGGATAGAGACTCAAAGATTTTATCGTAGAGATTTTGCTTCATCGTTACCTCCGTTTATTTCGCATAACATCATACGCGGGGGTACCCGGCGGCGATCCCCCCGCGTTACGTTTACATCAGATTTTTCATATTCCTTTTATAAGCTTCCACGCCGGGTTGGTCAAACGGATTCACACCGGAGATATAGCCGGATACTCCGCAGCTCAACATAAAAAATTGCAGCAGTTCGCCGACGCTTACGACGTTAAGCTCGCCGATATTTATCTCATTCGCCGGTACTCCGCCCTCCGTGTGAGCTTGTTTAGTCGCGTCAAGAGCTATACGGTTTATATCGTCAAAACGTTTACCCGCGAGATTATTGAAGCCGTCAAAGTTATCCGCGGATTCCGGTATTCTATACCACGAACCGCTGTCCGCCCAGAGGAAGGTTTCGAACATCGAGCGTTCGCCGTCCTGCATATATTGCCCCATAGAGTGCAAATCAGCAGTCAGATTCAGACTGACCGGGAAGATTCCCTTGCCGTCCTTTCCCTCGCTCTCGCCGAAAAGCTGTTTGAACCATTCCCCGAGATACTGAAAGTTTGGCTCAAAAAGCGATAAAGCTTCAAGCTTTTTGCCCGACGCGTAGAGAGCTTGCCGCACCGCGGCGTATTCAAGCGACAGCGATATTTTGTCCGAGACAGCAAATTCGGCGGCCGCGTTGTGAAGCGCCGCGGCGTCGATTCCGGCAACCGCAATCGGGAGCAGACCCGCGGACGTAAGAACGCTGTAACGCCCGCCGATATTGTCCGGGATTGTGAAAATCCTATAACCGCCGGACTCGGCAATTTTGCGCATTGCCCCGCCGTTTGGGTTCGTCACCGCGACTATACGCTTAGGCGCTTCAGTTCCGTAACGATAGCGCAGTTCCCGCTCCAAAAGTCTGAACGCAAGCGCCGGTTCCGTAGTGGTACCGGATTTGCTGATTACAATCACCGAGAAATCCACTCCGTGCAGTGTTTTATCCAGGAGCCGCTCCAAAGCGCTGCCGGAGAGGTTGTTTCCCGCAAAGACGACCTCCTCCGAGCCGGGAGCCAACATCTCGATAACCGCTTTCGCACCGAGATATGAGCCGCCGATACCAATGACAACGGTAACGTCAGAGTTCTCACGAAGTTCAGCGGCGGTGTCAAGTAATCCGCTTTCGATTTCGTTTTGTTTGCTTCCGGGACTGAACCAACCTGTAAAGTCAGAACCCTTGCCGGTACCGTTTTGCAACAGTTTATAGGCGGACTGCGCTTTTTCGCGGTAAGTGCCGGAGTCCAAACCACCGGCTGAAATAAATTTCAACATTTTCATACCTCCTACCATTTCTCACTACATTATAGCACAATTATATAAATATTGCAAGCCCCGCATTTTATTTTTCAAACGTACTTCGTTCTACACACTTCGCATAAGGGTAAGCATATAATATATGTTACGTCAACCATACGGGAGGATAACAACGGTGATAAATCAAACCTTGCAATACATATCTGACAAAACCGCGGACATACGGCTGCGGCTGGCGTTTTTGCACAGTTCCCGCGCGCTCCGGTTTTGCGGATACGCGCTTCGGTTCATTTTAGGCGCAATGTTCGGCGCGGCGCGGATATTTTCGGACCGGGCGCCTTTCGGACCTGGTTTCGTAGCTGCCGCGGGAGGCGGCATAGGCGGCTTATTCGCGCTCCTCGGAGCAACGCTCGGCGCGGCAGCCGCGGGAGGTTTCGCGTGGGCTGCAAAATACTGCGCTGCCGGAGCCTTATCCTATGCCGCGCTGACAATCTTTTCGTCTGTACCCTCAGTGCGTGATAAACCGTGGTTCCCTCCGCTCATTGTTTCCGTTATAACAGCCGTTATAGGGATTGTCTACCTCCCGGACTATCGCTTTACGCTTGCGAGTACAGCGTACTACATCTGCGAAGTCGTACTTGCCGGCGGAACTGCGTATTTCTACAAAATCGCTTTGGCTCCGAAAAATGCCGCCGCGCCCACAGGGGAACAGCGGCGCGTCAGCGTACTCATATTTATGTCTACGCTTTGCGTGGCACTCTCTCACGTGGAAATTTTCGAAACACTCGCGTTGGGACGTATAGCCGCGCTAGTACTAATTATGCTCTCAGCGTACAAAGGCGGCATAACGTGGGGCGCCATAGCGGGAATAGCTTTCGGAACAGTTATGGACGCCGCGGCTTATCAAACGCTCAACGGCGAACCCTTCTTTATCGCCTGTTACGGGATTACAGGGCTTGCAGCGGGAATTTTCGCGAAAACGGGCAAACTCTCATTTATTCTCACCTACATAATTGCCAATGCCATAGCAGCTTTCTGGAACTGGACAAGCCCAATGCGCGAACCCGCGCTCTATGAGACTTTTGCTGCAAGCGTTATCTTCTTCATATTGCCGAATTCTGTACTGACAAAATATAAGGAGCGCGTACTATCCGCCGAACTCGGTTTTATTCGCGGGTTATCAAGCATCTCAAACGCGGCCGCGCGCTATACGCGTGAGAAAGCAGCCTGCGCGGGAGCGGCTTTCGGAGAGATTCACGGGCTGCTGGAAACTACGCTCTCGGGCGAAACTAACGATAACGATATAAGCTCTGTTTTTGACGTCGCGGCGGATTCAGTATGCCGCAAATGCCGCCGGAGCGCAGTCTGTTGGAGCTCGAACTATGAGGATACCAAAACAATTCTGAACGATACAACGCTCGCAATGCAGCAGCGAGGGCGCGTAAGCTCCGACGATTTCGCTCCGCGCTTCCGCGAAAAGTGCGAGAATTTCCAGAATTTCATTGCGGCAATCAATAGCGAACTGAAAGCAGTTATGCTCCGCAGAATGTACCGCGCAAAGCTTCGCGACTGCCGCGAAGCCGTATACTCACAGTTTGCTGATATGTCTAATATACTGTACGGGGTTTCGGACGCCGTCGGGGTAAGCGAGGAACGAGCGGAAAGCGCGGAGCAAAACATAAATCTTTGGCTCACGGGCATTGGACTGGACGCTCGGGCAAGCGCGTTCTGCGACGGCAATCAGCGAGTACACATTGATGTTTACGGGGACGACCTCTCCGCGCTGCGTCACACGGACGACTGGCTTGACAAGCTCTCGGCGGCGGCTGAAATATTGCTCACTCTTTCTGAAAGCAGCTCTCCGGACCATATTGAACTTACGGAGTGCGAACCGCTCTCCGCGTCGATAGGTATCGCGAGCCTGCGCAAACGCGGCGAGGACGTTTCGGGCGATAACGGTACGTTTTTTAAGACAGACGACGGAATCCTCCACGTAATACTCTCGGACGGAATGGGGAGCGGCGACCCGGCAGCACGTGACAGCGCGGCGGCTGTACGCATCCTCGAACGTTTTCTGCGCGCCGGTGTACACGCCGAAACCGCGCTTAAAGTCGTAGGTTCCGTGATGACGCTCAGAAGCGAAGAAAGTATAGGCTGCGCCACAATCGACCTGCTCTGCCTCAATTTGTTCAACGGAGAGGGCAAACTCTACAAATACGGAGCGGCACCGAGCTATATCCGCCGCGGGAACTCCGTACGCCGCGTTTCCGGCGATACGCTGTCAGCGGGCTTAGCCCGTAATGACCCCGAATGTACGAAACTTTGGCTCGAGCCGGGGAGTTTCGCGGTAATAGTCTCCGACGGTGTAGCGGGACCCGACGACGACTGGCTTAGCGCATATCTCGCGGGTTACAGCTATACCGGAAATGACCTCCCAAAAGAATTAGCGCGGGAACTCATAGAAACGGCAATAGAACGCGCCGGGAGCGAAGCCGCTCCCGACGATATGACAAGCCTTGTAGTCGCGCTCAATTGCTGATTGCAGTGGCCAGTGGTCAGTGGTCAGTTACGGGGATTGGACGGAAGTTGCGGACATTACTATATGGCAACCTTTTCGTAATATGGTTTTAGGCGTTCTGTCAATGCTTTGTAGCGCGGCTCGTATGCTATGGTTCGCAGTAGCTTGCGTTCGCGTAGGTATGCGTCGTCTACCTCGCCGTCCCCCGGCGTAAACATCAGTCTTACGTATAAATTGGGCGCGGTATAGCCGCCGTCGTTCTGTATTTGGGTTTTTGTCATAAGCAGCGAGGTATAGCTTGCGTTTTCATTCGCGCTAAGTTCGTCTCCGGCGATGGCGTAATCCGCGGATTTTTCGAGATAGTCAAGCGCCTGTTCTGTTTTGCCGTCCATTAGCGACAGATCCGCCATTGAGCGGTACTGATAAGAAATCCTATGCGCGTAAACGGTGTAATCCCCGGCTTCGCGGGTTAGCTCGATTGCGTCTATACCGATTTGCAGTATGCGTATGCGCTCCTCATTGGTATAGCCGAATACATCGCTGTCAGTCTCAAAAACATAGGTATCGAGCGGAGCGGCAAAGCGGGTACACTGAAAAACCTCCCACAAGTTTTCGCGGATAAACTCTTGAATCCATTTCAGCTGTTCCTCACCGCGAGTGAACCGCGTCAACGCCGAGAGCCGCAGCATTGACGGCAGTTTGTCGAGTTCTGTGATACAACGCTCCCGCTGTCCCATACGGAAATATATTGCCGCGATAGCGGTTTGCGTATCGGTGTTGGGCGAAAGCTCCATTATGCGCTCCTCCACCGCGAGGGCTTCCACAAGACAGCCGGGCGTGAGCTGCTCGTCACCGCGGTAGCCGCTGAGAGAGTTTGCAAGCTCCGTCATAAGCGCAATTTCGTTTGGGAATTCGCGAACTGCTTCGCGGTATACGTCCGAAGCGGCGTCAAGCTCCTCGGGCGAACCTGAGCCGCGTTTGCTCCACGCTTCCCTGATGTATTCCTGAATTTTTTCGTTTTTGCGTGCTTCGTCCATTCCCAGGAGTTCGTCAACGCTTACTTTGAAGTACGCCGCAATAGCGGGCAAAAGCGTAATATCCGGGTAGCCCTCTCCGCGCTCCCATTTGCTCACTGCCTGGAACGAAATTCCCAGAACTTTCGCAAGGTCCTCTTGCGTAATGTCGCGTTCACGTCTGTAACGCCGTAAGTTGTTACCGATATTCATTGTATTCGCCTCCTTTAGTTGTTGTCTTACTATGTCTATTATGCGCTTATTTGTATGATTTCGCAATAACCGCTTTCTTGATAATTTTTCAACCATTAGTTGAATCATCAAACTCAACGTTACGTTGGATTTGGTTGCTTTTATGTCGCTTTACTTTTATTTCGCTATGTGCGATAATGTAGTTACGCTAGCGATAATGAAAGTGAGGGACATACTATGGACATCGGAAAAAACATCAAACGCTTACGGCGTGAGCGCGATTTTACGCAAGAGGAGCTTGCGGAGCAAATCGGCGTTACTTCGCAAGCCGTAAGCAAATGGGAGAGCGGAGCGGGGCTTCCGGACATTTCGCAGGTGGTACCGCTATCGCGCGCGCTTGACGTGCCTACTGACGTACTTTTCGGCACTAACATCGATGAGGACAAAAAGCGTATTGCCGAAGCCTACGCCCAAATAGACAAATTATGCGCGGGTAAACCCTCGGGCAATGCTGACGTCTACGAGGAAGTCGTAGAGTTATTGCGCGAGCTTACGCGTGAGCTGCCGAATAACAGCGAAGCGCAGTTCTTACTCGCGCAGTGGCTCATAAGCGGTACATACGAGGACAAACACCGCGAGGCGGTAAAACTTTTGGAGCGCGTACTTGACCGCGCGACAGATGTTCGCGTACGCTCCGAGGCAAGTTCTATGCTGATTCTGACCTATTCCACGGTTGGCGAATACGAAAAAGCGAATGAGCTTGCGGAAACTATGCCGAAGCTGAACGAAACGCGCGATTACGCTCTTGACCGCGTATCGTCTGCGAAAATCTCAAAAATTTTAGGCATTGACCAGCTGAACGGCGGCGATGTTGACGCAAATCCTCCGCAAATCTCCAAAGAGGACGCTGAAAAGCTCCTCGTACCGATACGCGAACATATGCGGACTCTCTCGTTAGAGCTGTACTCCGCGCTCTTCAGATTTACGGAGTTCAGACGCAGACTGGGGCTTGCGGACAAGGACGAATACATTGAGCTACTGAAATACGGACTTCCGGTAATGGAATTAGGCGTTCTTGAGAATAAGAGTTTAGTAACCTTTGAGCGGCACGATGTCAGCTATCAGGCAGCTCGCGGGTATATGATTTACGGCGATACCGAAAACGCACTCGCAAGTCTCGAAACCTCCGCTGATTACGCCGAAAAAATCGACTACAGCAAAATCGACTGGGACGCGCGAAAGCTATTGCTCGAGAGGTACGAAAAATCAGACTGGACGAAGCCGCTCCGCGAAGAGCCGCGCTTCAAGGCGGCGGTAGCGAGAATCCGCGGATATGTTCAGCCGGAACCAACCTGACCCAGCGGAGCATAGGAAGTTGCGGTTTCCTAGGCTCCGCCGTCCTTATCGCGCGGGTAGATATTTTTTGCGCGGCGCAATTGGAAAATTTTGCCT
>JAISLB010000050.1 GCA_031260685.1 Oscillospiraceae bacterium
CGCAAAATTCGCCCCGAAACTGCGGCTGAAACTGATACACGGTACAGAGCGCGATATTACGCCCGAAAGCGGTGATTTATTCGTCACAACCTACGGAATGGTTGCGCGAATGGAGGAGCTGGCGGCAATTACCTGGGATTTGCTAATTCTTGACGAAGCGCAGGCGATTAAAAATAACGTAAACAAGCAGACAAAAGCCGTTAAAAATTTGCAGTCGAAACTTCGTATTGCAATGACCGGAACCCCGATTGAAAACCGGCTCGCGGATTTATGGAGCATTTTCGATTTTCTCAATAAAGGTTTACTGGGAACGGCGAAAGAATTCTCGGGTTTTACTAAACAGCTAAAAGAAAACCCCGAGGGCTACGCGAAACTTCGCGGAGTGGTGTCCCCGTTCATTCTGCGGCGATTAAAAACTGATAAATCCGTAATATCCGACCTGCCCGATAAGAGCGAAATCCGGCAGTTTACTACGCTCACTAAAAAGCAGGTTGCGCTGTATAACACGCTTGTTAAAGAGCTGAAAGAACTGTTTGAACGTACAGACGATACGATTAGCGGCATTCAGCGAAAAGGTAAAATTTTAGCGGCGATTATGAAATTCAAGCAGATTTGCAATCACCCCGACCAGTTTATCGGTACAGGCAGTTTCGAAGCAAAATTCAGCGGTAAATTTGAAACGCTTGCGGAGATTTGCGAAACTATCCGCGATAAACACGAGAGCGTGCTTGTATTCACGCAGTTTAAGGAAATGTGTACGCCGCTGTCAAATTTTTTGACAGAATTATTTGAACGCGAAGGCTTAGTAATTCACGGCGGAACCACGCCCAAAAAGCGCGGTGAAATTGTCGAGAAATTTAATTCTGAATACGTGCCGTTTATGGTGCTGTCGCTCAAAGCCGGTGGCGTAGGCCTGAACTTAACCGCCGCGAACCACGTTATCCACTTCGACCGTTGGTGGAACCCGGCAATCGAAAATCAGGCGACCGACCGTGCGTTCCGTATCGGGCAAACTAAAAACGTTATGGTTCATAAATTCATTACTACCGGGACAATTGAAGAAAAAATTGACACAATTATCGAGGAAAAATCCAAACTCGCCTCTGACATAATCGGAGCAAGCGCGGGCGAAAACTGGGTGACGGAAATGAGCAACGACGAGCTGCTAAAACTATTCAGTCTGGAGGTTTAACGAAATGAGCTGGGATTATTACGCGCCATACGTTTCGGTTGCCGAACGCCGCAGGAAAGCTGAAAAGAAAATCGAGCAATTACGCAAAAAAAATAAGAATATATCCCCTGTTATAATCGACGGCAAAAAAATCGCCCTTACGTGGTGGGGCGAAAGCTGGAACAAGAATTTCGCACGCTATGCCGATTATGAAAACCGCATACAGCGCGGTTCCGCGTATGTGAAAAACGGTTTTGTGCTTGATTTGCAAATTGCCGACGAAATAATTACGGCGCAGGTAATGGGAAGCTCGCTCTATAAAATTCAAATCCGGATTGAAAAATTGTCGGAAAAGCAGTGGGAGGATATAGCGGAACAAGCCTCAAAGCACCTCGATAGTTTAGCCGAGCTCGTAGAAGGCAAATTTCCGAAAGGTTTACAGGAGATATTTTTTGACATCGATACCGGGCTGTTTCCAACGCCGCAAGAAATAAAATTCGAGTGCAGCTGCCCCGACCAGTACGGCAACCATATGTGCAAGCATATCGCCGCCGCGCTCTACGGCGTGGGGAACCGCCTAGACAGTGACCCGCTGCTGTTCTTCAAACTGCGCGGAGTTAATCCGGCGGCGATGATTCGCGCAAGTATCGAGGACCGCGCGAAATCGCTATTGACAAACGCAAAGAAAAAGTCAAACCGCGTCATAGCGGACAAAGATATAGGGCGGTTGTTCGGCGTGTAAAGGTAGGGCTTTGAAAAAGGCTCTATGGCGGAAAAGTATATGCACCTATTTTGTGGTCAAGAGGTCTTGACAATGCGGTTGAAGGGGCGTATAATATGGCAAAACCACTTGAACAGGAGGATACATAATGAGAATAGCAATTCTAAGTTGTCAGAACGTCAAAGACGACAGCAACTGCGTCAGCGAGGGCTGTATGCGGGCGTTCAACACGTGCTCGGCTTCGTTTGACCGCTATCAAGGTGAGGAAGTCGAGCTTGTAGGTCATAACACCTGCGCGGGCTGTCCTACGCTCTACGCTTATGATAAAATTCTGCGGCGCGTGAAGCCGCTCGTCGAATTCGCACGAGCCGAAAAGATACATTTTTCAAGCTGTATGATGAAAATGTGTCCGTTTTGGCAGAAATACAAGCAGGTCATTGAAGACGCGTATCCGCAGGTCGAGGTAATCATAGGCACAGACGCGAAACAGGGCGATTCCCTTGACGCAATGGCGGACATCTTTCACAGACTGCTCGCTGACACTTCCGGCGATATAACTGACGAGTTCAACGCGCTAATCGCAAAGGCTCGTGCCGCTCAAGCGGCGCAATAATACTAATCCCCACGAATAATAATGTGAACGCCCAGCCGTGTT
>JAISLB010000135.1 GCA_031260685.1 Oscillospiraceae bacterium
GCGATTAGCTCGTCGTGAGTGCCTTGCTCCGCTACTGAACCATTCGCGATTAGGTAAATTCGGTCGGCGTAGCGGATTGTCGAGAGCCTGTGAGCTACCATAATTGTCGTTGTGCGCGATTTTTCAAACATCAGCTTTGTCATTTCGTATTCCGCAAGCGGGTCGAGCGCGGAACTCGGCTCGTCGAGCAACAGTAAGCCGAAATCACCGATTAACAATCTTGCAAGCCCCAACTTTTGCGATTGACCGCCGGAAAGTAACACGCCGTTTTCGTCAAATTCACGTGTAACTTCGCGGTCGAGGTCTATGTCTAAGCCTACCGTTTTCAGCGCTTCGCGCAGTTCGTCATCGCTTGCGGAATTGTACGCCTGCAGATTATCGCGAACCGACAGCGCGTAGAGTTGCGGCTCCTGAAACGCTACGCCGATTTTGCGCCGGAGTTCGTGCGGATTGAAGTCTTTTATTTCCGTGTTATTAAAAAGAATTTCGCCGCCGTCAATATCGTACAGGCGGAGGAGTAGCTTCGAAAGCGTAGTTTTGCCCGCGCCGTTTTCCCCGACGATTGCGATTTTCTCATTCGGCTTGATTGTCAGCGAGATGTCGCGTAGCGCAAAGTCGCTGTTAGGATATGTAAACGATACGTTTTTGAGTTCAAGCGACATCGCACCCTCCGGAGCGGCAACACCACCGGTTTGCGGTTCGATTTCGGATTTTAGCTCGAAGAAATTGCGGACTTTTTCGGCGTACTGTGTCTTAGCGATTAAGTCCGTTATATAATATGAAATGCTTGTCAGCGCACCGCCCATCGCTTGCGTCGCGGCTATCAAGGTCGTAAATACGCCTACGCTCGCAATCCGACCGCTCACAAGCCCGACCGCCACGTAAACGAGAACGAGAAATACGCTTATCTGGTCAGCAAAATGTATCATATTCCCGTTGAAAAACTGCTTCCAACTATACGACTTAATATTATTTACAGTATCATCGCGGGCTTTATTAAAGCCTTTCATAATTGCGTCCGCAGAATTTGTGGTACGCAGGTCGCTGTTTGCGGATTTAGTGTACAAAAGCCGCGTGAGGTAGCTCATTCGGCGTCCGTAGGGAGTTATGTCCTGATACATTTTTATATTATTGTTGTTGAGCCTCATTCTGAAAACAGACGCGATAATAATACCAGCGAGAGGAATAATCACGGCAAAAAATGACGTAGTAGCCATAATCCCGATTACCGTTATAAGTACAAAAATACTCGCAATTAGCTCTGTTACTAATTCAAAAGTTTCCACCGCGGTCTCCGTATATTTTTCTACAGCTTGCTTGTAATTGTCAAAATATGCGGGGTTGTCAACGTAATGAAAATCGGTTTTGACGGCTTGCTCGTAAACTTCGCGCTCCATATTTGCGTGAAGCTGTCGAATTTTCCAAGCTTCATACAGAAATTGACGAGCCTGTCTGACCACCCAAAAAATCAATACCACCGAAAGATATGACAGCGCGACTATTGCGATATGCGTCGCCCCTTGCCCGGATTGAGCCGCTTCGATTACCGCTTGCGCTATTTTGGTTTCCGCAGCCACGCGCAAAGGGTAGAGGATCAAGTCTGACAATACGCACAGCAAAACAAGCGGTTTAGCGTACCGCCAGTATGGCTTCAGCAGAAACAGGATATTGCCGAACGTGCGGATTAGCTTTTTCATACGCAGCACTTCCTACTATATTATGCCAATATTATAACATACTCTGCCTAACAATGCAAAAAGATTTTATTCTCTCACAATGTCGTTTTCGACTAATTCACCGCTGCCTAATTGTACCTCAATGAATTCGATGTCAGTTGCGGCTGACAACTTGTGCCTGGTACCTTGCGGGATTTTGACAACGCTTCCGGTTTCTACGACTTGCTTGACACCGTCGATTGTTACAATTCCCTCGCCGCTGATAATTACCCAAATTTCGCTGCGCTGATTGTGATATTGGTAACTAATTGATTTTCCCGCTTCTACTCGGAGCCGTTTTGTCAATGACGAACCATTTTCTTCGCGAATATAGTCAAGCACTCGGTAATTCCCCCAAGTTCGCTGCTCATACATTGCGCGCAATTCAAATTTCTCGGCATACGGTTTCATAAGTGAGCTCTGAGCTTTGTCGCTGACCAAAATTCCGTCGTGGCTTGCGACTACCACAGCGTTTGAAATTCCAAGCACAATTACCGGTTTATCGAGCATATTCAGCACGTGCGTATTTTCGCTGCCCTCGGCGATAATGGTATTTTCACCTTTTGAAAATTCACTGATTTCTTCGCAAAGTGTATTCCAAGTTCCGAGGTCTTTCCATTTTCCGCTGTATTTGACAACTCCGATCTGAGGTTCGTGTTCCACAACCTGATAATCGAAACTGTTTACAGGCAATTTTGAAAAACCGTCAAGCACATCAGCATAATTTTCAAAATTGATAAACTTTTTCGCAATTTCTAAAATATATCCGACGCGAAGCGCAAATACTCCGCAATTCCAAAGTGCGCCTTGAGCTATTAGCTTTTCGGCAATTTCAACATTCGGCTTTTCTTTGAAACCGCTGACAGTCTCACTTTGCGTTAAAATGTAACCGTATTTTTCAGACGGATAAGTCGGCGTAACACCTAGCAAAACAATATTATTGTCCGAATTTAATAACTTTTCTTCCATTTCTTTCAGCGCGTAAAAATATTCAATATCGGCACAAACATCAATCGGCAATACTACAAACGGAGCCGAATCGTCGAGCTTTTTCTCGAATTTCAGATACGCCGCGGCGAGAACCATAGCGGGAAAAGTGTTCCCGCGGGACGGTTCTACGCAAATATCAATTTTACCGCCCAACTGACGCTGGACAGCGTCCTTTTGCGAAAAATTTGTCGAAACGAGCAATTGAGCCTTAGGTACGACTTCCCTGATTTGACGGCAAACACGCTGAACCATTGACTCCGGCGCACCCTCGTCATTTTTAAGAAGCCGCAGAAATTGTTTGGAATTTGCTTCATTCGACAGCGGCCACAATCGTTTACCGGATCCACCGGAAAGTAAGACAATTTGCATATCAATCACTCCTAATCCTTAATATGTGCTATTTGTGATAATATTTTATCATTTACAAGCGTATATTTTATGCCGTTAATCTCAAGATAAGCACCGGAGTGCGGTGGAAACCAAAAAGCGCGAACTTTCAAATCGACATCATCAATCAGTGGGTCAATTCGCATTAAATTAAGCATTTGATTCTTGCTTAAATAATTACCGCCTTCATTGACAATCAATCTCCGGGATACTTTTCCGTTTAATAATATCTCGGAAATAATATCGCGATATAATTCACACATAACAGTTTCTGTTTTGTTTTTCAATGTAAATGCGGTTTCTGTTAAATAGTCAAATGGGAAATCAAATACTCCGAGAATTTTACCAGTATCAATATTTTCGTTAACATAATGAGCTGTTGCTCCCCATACTTCACGTTTTTCAAGGATAGCAATATTACAACCACCCAGTCCGCGCCAATCCGGAAGAATTGCCGGATGAAAATTGATACATCCTAAGCGAGATTTGTTATATAAACTT
>JAISLB010000156.1 GCA_031260685.1 Oscillospiraceae bacterium
ATTTCCCACGGACTTGTCCAGCTCCCGACGCGTCCCCATACGCAGGTTGAGAGACCGGTTGAGAAGTCAACTGCTTGCGCCACATTTGAAAATTGCGAATCGCCCGTAACCATATGCGAAAAGAAGTAGATATCGTGCGCAGGCTCAAAGCAGACGTATTTTTCTTCGTGCCATTCGCCGCCGGGTTTGCGCCATTTAAGCGTTTCTTTCGAAACTACGTCATATTCAAAGTCCTGAATCAAATTGTCCGGACGGTTTCCCTCGCTCCAGGCGTAAGGAGTCTGCACCTTGTCATAGCTGAGCGAGAACTTTTTACCGACTAGGAAATCTGTGAACGGAAGCGTGTTGCCGCTCATCATTATGTTAGGACCGCCGAAGTCAAAAATGCGCGTTGTCTTTGCAGCTTCGTACGCTTCTTCTTTCGTCATCGGAATGTCCATATCACGCGGACGATACGCGTAGCGGGCGCCTTTGCCGGTGAGCATTGCCATCGGGGGGGCTTTGTCGCCGTTCACCGTGATTGTTTCTAGGTGAGCCGCGTCGCCCGTTACCGTGAGTTCGGCGTTGTGAAGCTCATAGGTGAGTTCGTCGTCTTTGCCGAAGCCGAATTTCAATCCGGCGGCTTCCAAATGGAACAGGTCGATGACTTCGAGCCACATTTCGCCGCCGAATTCCACGCCCCATTTTGCGTAAATGTAATACTCATCGTTGATACGAATATAGTCCGACGGGTACGTTACGGAAACCGCGTCCTGAGGTTCGTCAAGCCACGTAGTCAGCGAACATACGACAGAGGGGAAGAACGTAAGGTTCTCGCTGCCGCAGCAATATTTCCAGTGCAGTCCGCGTCCCTCAAGCCGGTTAGTCGTTGTATGGAGTTTTTCGGGAACCTCTTTACCGCTGTCAACGTAACCAAAGTGGTAGTGACGCTGAATCTCGCGCGGGATGTCGCGGTGGTGAGTCGGCTGACGCATACCAAACAAGTCGCCGCCGACGGGAACCGAAATGCCGAACCACGTTTCAAACGCGGTTACAAGCTCGGTTTTGCGGTCGAGTACAACGTGCCAGCCGCGCTGGGTATCGGGGATAAGGTGCGAGAACACCGTAATGTCGCCGAGTGAGATTGCCCCATAAGGCGCGGTGTACGAAGTCCCGTTTTCAACTACTGTAAGTTCAGCGTCAGACGCAAAAGTATAATCAAGCTGTGTCGGCGCAAATTCGCCCGTAAGCTTAATCTTCAGCGATTTACCGCTAAGCGCGCCGCAGTATTTAGCAGCTTCCGGACGAGTTTTTTTCGAGAGCTTTTCTGATACTATCTCCGTGGTAAGAGGATTGTAATTATTGAAAAACATTATAAACATACTCCTTTTCTACACTAAATACGGGTTTTTAGCTTCGAGAACATCTTTGTATAATTCGGGGTCCTGAATCTTGCCGTACGCGCCAATCATTACGAAAACGTCGGAATCGGTTTCCTCTTGAGTTTCGGGATTCGTCATTGTCATCGTTCCGAAGCCGCGACCTACGTCATAAACGTGATTATAGTTATCAAGGAAGCAAAGAGTATCAGAGCGGAACATCGCTTTCGCGCCTAAAATTTTCTCCATATTCTGCTCAGTACAGGAGACCAGATATACGCCGTCCTTAATTTTCACGAGATGTGACGGGTCGTCGGAACTGGGAAGCGCGGACACCAAGCTGTTGAAGTTATCGGTCGTCGCGGCGGCTTCCTGCGAAGCCTGAGCGGATTTTGGGTACGTAATACGATACCAGTTAGGCGCGTAGTAGCAGTGAACAGTCGCCATATCGGGAGAATACTGCCATTGCACAACGTTTCCGACCATATCATTCGAGAAGCCGTGGCGCGGATAATGTTTGTACTCAACGCCCTCTTGCTGAATAGCGCCGAATACAAAATCGGTATCAACCAGATACGGCCAACGCGGATTACGTCCAACGGACGCTATGAGGTGCGTAACAAGATACTGCTCAAGGTCGATTACGAACGTAAAGTTCTGACGTTTCTTGAAATCGACCCCCGCGAGGTTCCACGAGACGAGGTAAATCAAGTCGTCGCCTTTGAGACATTCGTATTTGTCAGTTTGCGGAGCGGAAGGTTCTTTGTTAACGTAGTTCCACTCGAGTGTGTCCCTGCTGAGGAAGTTGAGGAGGATGTCGTAGCCGTCGTCCATTTGAAGAACAAATTTCTGACCTGCCAGCTCGTAGCATCTGGGCGGTGTGTACTGAAAAGCTCCGCCTGCCTTGGAAAAATTTCGTAGGTCCATAGTGGTAACTCCTTCTATAATGTATGAATTGGACACAATCCGGAGACGCCGAGATTTCACGCCGCAATACAACGACGTTAGCTATATTCTATCCGAAAACGCTTCTGTTGTCAAGTCATTATTTTTAAGTTTAATATATTTCATCGGATGAAATATAAAATCCGACCATTTGCGAGTTTCCATAATCTGCGATATTCCGATTGGCATAAAGGTATCTATAACCATAAGAATTGCTATAGTCACGATGGGGTTATAAACGTTGAACTTAAATCCGCTTAAACTATTCAGCAAGGCGTGAAGTAAGTAAATTTGAATAGAGTGCTTACCTATTAAAACGATTGCCCCGTCAGTCTTTCGAAACTTTACTTTGGGCAGCAGCACTAAAAACGCAATTGAGAATGAAAGCCCCAGTGTAATATTTGTCCGCCATTCAAGGTACGACCAGCCGGCTCGCAGATACACAGGTAAAACAAGCAGATATATCAAGCCCGTAAGAATTGCCGCAACGTTCATTTTAACTCCGGGTTTCAGCGTCGCGATTATTGCCGCGGCTTCATATATAACCCAATAGCTTATGAGCCACGCAAGATTTGCTTTATACAAGCTTACAGCAAACGTAAGCACTATCGGCACAATCACCCGGACAATTCTGAAGCGCCGCTTTATAAAATAGTTCAGCAGCAGGCTTGCGGCCGCTATAACCGCTAACGCAACAGTAAACCAAGCATAATGATGCGCTACTAAAAATATTTCGGCAAAAAAGTTCCCGCTTTTTCGGACATTGATAACGAACGGAACTACGCAGACCGCAGCGGTTGGAACCAGCAAAGATAGCGAACGTTTCAAAATGCTGTATCCCAGCTTATTTGCCGCTTCGGCTTCTTTCAATCCGGCAAGATAGCCCGACAGCGCGAAAAAGCCGGACAAATGAAACGAATAGATAATGCGCCAGAGTACGGACGCGCCCTCGCCTCTAGATTGGTCATTTGGGGGAAACCAAGACAGCGCGTGTCCGAACACAACGAGCAGCGCCAATATCCCTCTCGCCCAATCTATCCAAATAATTTGCTTGCTTGCTTGCTTGCTTGCTTGCTTGCTTGCTTGCTTGCTTGCTTGCTTGTGGTTTTGTTCATATAGTATATCTCCAGTCTCTACGGGTTAACTATTACTCGGCAGAACCAACGGCTCCGTCAGAGAAACTTTTAGCCCTCATAAGTAATAATCTTGCCCCAACCGCCGACCGTACCCAGCGCCGGAAGCCCGGGTACGCCAAACAAATCGCCGTCAAAGAGCAGCGTAGTGAAGTCGCTCGCGAGGAAAAGACCGACCTTTGCGGGGCCGAAAGAGACTTGCCCAAACTGGAAATAAATGCCATTTGCAATGCGCACAGCCTTAAAGCCGGGGATTGAAACCGGCGGCATATTCGGGATTGCGATATTCGCCGCGCCGCCCGAATATTTAACGCGGGCGGTAATTGACGGCGAAAACGTCCAGTCGATAGTGTTACCGTCTAAGTCGTCCGAGAGCGCGTGACGCTCCGTTTTTGCTCCGAACTCGTCAATATAGCCGTAATCAGCCATAGGCTCGTCACCGCCGACTACAATGTGAGTTACAAGTCCGTTTGCGTAATCAAGAATGTACGTTGCCCCCCAAGGGACAATCGCGAAGTTAACGAGGAAAATGCCGCCGCCGATTTTCAGACACTCCGCGGCTTGGTCGTTCAGCCCGTCGGAGAGTGTGACCGTAAGAGCCGGGGAACGCTTGAGCGTGAGCGTAGTCTTACGCCCGGAGTCAAACGTAAGGTCGATTTTCTTGCCCACAAGCTCATAGGAGTTAGGACGGGAATAACCCATAAAGTCGCTTGCGGCATACTTGTACAGATTTTTCAGGTTCAAAATGTCGCCTCCTTTTCCGCGGTAATAATAACCGATACGAATGTCCGCGTCTATATCCATTTCGCGGACTGCTAACTAACTTTCATTGTACCACATTTTACAACAGTTGTCAACAGCGCAATATCCTGATTATTCAGCGCGCTAATACTTACCGAAGTTGTCGTTTGAGATTTCTCCGGACACTGTACTCACAGCCGGACTGACTTGCGAGGACGCGGTTATTTTGGGAAGCGCGGCTTGAGTTGGCTTACCGCCGACCGATTTCCTTTTCGGAAGCTTGAAGCGTCCTATCATCTCGTTCAGCATCGAGGACTGACCGCTCATTTCTTCGCTGGCTGCGGCTGATTCCTGCGCAGTCGCCGAATTGCGCTGGACTACGTCGGCTACTTGGTCGATTCCAATGCTGATTTGCCTGATTGCCTCGGATTGCTGCTCGGAGCCGCTTGCAATATTTTGGATAATCTCGGTAGATTCGTTTATTCCGCCGACTATCTCCGAAAGCGACGCCGAAGTCTCGTCGGCGATTTTTGCGCCGAAGGTGGCTTTCTCAATACTGCTCTCAATAAGGATTCCCGTGTCCTTAGCGGCTTCGGCGGATTTTGCCGCCAGCGAACGAACTTCCTCCGCGACTACCGCGAAACCCTTTCCCGCGCTGCCGGCTCTCGCGGCTTCCACAGCGGCGTTTAGCGCGAGTATATTCGTCTGGAACGCTATGTCGTCGATTACCTTTATAACCTTGTTAATGTTTGAGCTGGCTTCATTTATTTCGCGGACAGCGGTCATCATTTGGTCCATTTGAGCGGTACCCTTTTGCGCGCTGTCACGGATTTGGCTCGAGAGTTCGGCTGCCTGATTAGCCATTCGCGCGTTTTCAATAGTTTTCGTGGAGACTTCGCTGATAGTCGTTGAGAGCTGTTCAACCGCGGAGGCTTGCTCCGTAGCTCCCTGCGCCAGTGTCTGCGCACCGTCGGCTATTTGACCGGCTCCGAGCGTTACTTGGTCTGACGAGCTGCGTATCTCCCCGAATATTCCGCTTAACTCGGACACCATTCCGACAAGCGCGTGTCCGATAGTATCATCGTCGCCGAGAGTTTTGATAAACTGCGTCAAGTCGCGGTTTGCGATAGCGGTAACCTTATCGCTGTAATAAATAAACTGGTCGATTAGCTCTTCAAAGGCGCGTACACACTCGCCGACTTCGTCTTTCTCTTCTCCGATAGATTTCAGCAGCTTCTTGTCAGCATCGGAGAATACGAGATTTCCGGTTTCTCCGGCTTGATCCATCCAACGCACTAAGTGACCCAGCGGAACCGTAATCGCCTTGTCAATAAGGACTCCGAACGTTATCGATACCAAAATCGCAACGATAATAAGTATCATCATCAGCGACATCGTTACGGTTGATGTAGTTATCGTGGAACTTAGAGTGTCGCTAACCTCGTCGCTAATCTGCGTAAACAATGCGGTCGCGGTGGAAAGAGCGGAATCAGCAGCGCTATTCGCAGTGCTTACCAAAGACTGATTATTTGTAACTTCCGCGATAATCTTGTCCGCTTCCGACTGATATATTACCATAGCTGCGCGGATTTCATCCACCATTGCGCGCGTACGCTCCGTTTGTGTCGCTTCGTACAATGTAGTAAGAGCGGTATTGATAGCGTCAAGACGCGTCTTAATGTCTCCGGCGACAGTTAAGTCTTGGTCAGCCGCGAGAGTTTGTCCCGACAGACGAAGTTCAGCAATTTCCGCGTCAATGCTGATGCCCTGCTGTAAGAAGCCCGAACGTCTGGTGAATGTCGATATATCGCCGGAGAAATCTCCGCCCCCCATAACGTGGGTTACAAGCGAAGCGTTTGCCTCGAGCTGGTTATTCAGTAAGTATTCCACAAAATTTACCGCGGACTGCGTAGTCTCTTTGCCGTTAGCCACGAAAGCGGCGGATTGAGAACGGACGCTCTGGTTTGAGGCTTGTATATTGGTGTTGGCAACTTCCAATTCGTTAAGCGCCTTAGTCATCGCGGCGATTTCATCATCGTAATCGTCGTCTAGTTTAGCTGCGTTGAGTTCACTCGCTTTGGCTAGATGTTTTTTAGCCGACGCCAGATATTCAAGCGCCTTTGTGTATTCGTCGTCGTTACCGTCAGCGGAGGTATAGACAGTACGGAGTTCAACGGTAGCGGACAAAACGTCGGTATTAACGAAGCGAATCTCCGCCTGGAAGTTTGTAAGCTCGTTCAGTTTGTCAAGGTCTCCGTTTCGGGTAACGGACGTGTAAAAAGTCACTACCCCGAATATAATCATTAGCACGCAGGCAATTCCAAAGCCGAGAAAGAGTTTTTTGTTGATGGAAAGGTTTTTCATTGTAAACGGTCTCCTTTAATAGGCATTGCGTCACGAAAACACGTAAGCAACACGCATAATATACCACGTAAGTATAACATAACTGCGCTAACCTGTCAAGTGTTTTATTGCCGCGGAGCACTTGATAAAAAAAGTCAGGTATGTTGGATATTATCTGCAGCTTCCTCTTGACAAAGTTGCAGTTTGATGTTACAATACAGGTAATTAATGTGTTAAACTGTTAAGTATACAATATATATATTTTAGTCAAGTCAAAGGAGACCGCAGCTATGGACAAAAAGTATCTCTATCTATTCAGCGAGGGCGCGGGAAGTATGCGTGAGCTTCTCGGCGGCAAAGGCGCAAACCTCGCGGAGATGACTAACCTCGGTATGCCCGTACCGCAAGGCTTCACTATCTCCACGGAAGCCTGTACCAAATACTGGGACGACGGCGAAGTTATCGCAGCTGATATCGAAGCCGAAATCTACAAGTATATCGCCATTCTCGAAGGTCAGACCGGGAAAAAGTTCGGAGATACCGCGAACCCGCTCCTCGTCTCGGTACGTTCCGGCGCGAGAGCCTCAATGCCGGGGATGATGGACACTATTCTCAACCTCGGTCTCAACGAGGAGGTTACGGAGAGTATCGCGAAGCAATCCGGCAACCCGCGCTGGGCGTGGGACAGCTACCGCCGTTTCATTCAGATGTACTCCGACGTGGTTTGCGAAGTCAGCAAAAAGCTATTCGAGGGAAAAATCGACGAGATGAAAGCCTTGCGCGGAGTAAAGCAAGATACGGAGCTTACAGCGGACGATTTGCGGGAACTGGCAAACCAATTCAAGGCGGCTTTCAAAGCCAGTCAAGGGACGGATTTCCCGACAATTGCGAAAGAGCAGCTGCTAGGAGCTATCAAAGCGGTTTTCCGCTCTTGGAATAACGAACGCGCTATTATCTATCGCCGTGAAAACAACATTCCCGGGAGCTGGGGAACAGCCGTCAACGTTCAATCTATGGTATTCGGCAATATGGGCGACGACAGCGGCACCGGTGTTGCCTTTACGCGCGACCCCGCTACCGGCGAAAAGAAACTTTACGGCGAATTCCTTATGAACGCGCAGGGCGAGGACGTAGTAGCGGGAATCCGCACCCCGCAAACTATCGATGAACTCGCAAAGGTAATGCCCGACGCTTATAAAGAGTTCGTTTCGATTTCATTAAAGCTCGAAAACCACTTCCGCGATATGCAGGATATGGAATTCACAATCGAAAAAGGCAAGCTGTATATGTTACAAACGCGCAACGGCAAGCGTACTCCGAACGCCGCGCTCCGAGTTGCCGTGGAGCTTGTAGCCGAAAATATGCGTACCCGCGATGAAGCCTTAATGCTGATTGACGCGCAAAGCTTTGACGCTGTACTTCACCCCGTTTTCGACAAAACCGCGGAGGAAAAAGCCGCCCCGGTGTCAAAAGGTCTGAACGCCAGCCCGGGAGCCGCTTGCGGGGCAGTTTACTTTAACGCCGAAGACGCTGTCGAACACTCCAAAGACGGTCCAGTACTGCTTGTACGCCTTGAAACCTCGCCGGAGGATTTAGCGGGAATGTACGCGGCTCAGGGAATACTCACAGCACGGGGAGGAGCGTCCTCTCACGCGGCTGTCGTAGCCCGCGGAGCCGGAATCTGCTGCGTATCGGGCTGTTCGGACCTCGTAATCAACGATGACGCGCACTCGCTGACAATCGGCGGTCAAACCGTTAAAGAGGGCGAATTTATATCTATCAACGGAACCACCGGAAATATCTACATAGGCAAACTTCCCACGGTTGAGCCGGATTTGACCGGAGACTTCACAACCGTTATGAACTGGGCGGACGACGTCCGCAAGCTCCGCGTCCGCGCTAACGCCGACACTCCGAAAGACGCCGCAAAAGCCATAGAGCTCGGAGCCGAGGGAATAGGACTTACCCGCACGGAGCATATGTTCTTTGACGATGAGCGTATTCCCGCAATCCGCGAGATGATAGTCTCAAAAACAGCCGAACAGCGCGAAGCCGCGCTTGCAAAGCTTCTGCCGTTCCAGCGTGAGGATTTTGCCGGGATTTACAGAGTTATGCTCGAAAAGCCCGTCACAATCAGGCTGCTCGATCCGCCGCTTCACGAGTTCCTACCGCATACTGATGACGAGATTCGAGCCTTAGCGGAGGATATGGCGCCGCTATATGACGACGCAAAAGCAAAACTTACGGAAGCGGGGATGCGGATTTCCGCGGACGCTTGGGCTAATCTGCTCTACGACGATTTGAAGTCAACTATCGTCGGCTTGCACGAAGCCAACCCGATGATGGGGCATCGCGGCTGCCGCCTGCCGGTTACATACCCCGAAATCGCAGCTATGCAAACCCGGGCTATTATCGAAGCCGCGCTCGAGGTCAAAAAAGAAACCGGAGCGAACATACTTCCGGAGATAATGATTCCGCTGGTTTGCGAAATCAAAGAACTGAAATTCGTCAAGGACATCGTAACCTCCACGGCGGATAAAATTATCGCAGACAGCGGCATTAAGCTTGATTACCACGTAGGGACGATGATTGAAATCCCGCGCGCGGCTCTCTTAGCCGACGAAATAGCTACGGAAGCCGAATTCTTCTCTTTCGGCACAAACGATTTGACGCAAATGACCTACGGCTTCTCGCGTGATGACGCTGTCAAGTTCCTCCCCTCTTACTATTCTAACAAGATTTTCGAGAGCGACCCCTTCCAGCGTCTCGACCAAAAGGGCG
>JAISLB010000064.1 GCA_031260685.1 Oscillospiraceae bacterium
CGCGCTCCTAAGTGGATTAGCTACGCTCTTTGGGCTGTAGTGCTGTTCCGCTTGGTTTGTCCGGTCGCGATACAAAGTCCCGTCGGCGTATTGCCCGATTCGGAGAGTGTGCTGACGGCAGCCCGGGAATCGCTCTATGCCGCGGCGGAGCGCGAAGTCACGCTGATTGACTGGCAGCCGGGGATAAAGTACGACTTACCGGAGCTTACACAGTCCGGGGGTTCTGCTTCGTCCTCTCAGTACGTTTACCAAACTACAAGTTACGGCATCGTCGGCGAACTTGACCTTTGGATTGAGAATTACGGAGCAAGCGTTTGGCTCGCGGGACTTGCCGCAATGCTGCTCTACGCGGTATTCAGCTATCTACGGCTGAAACGCAAAGTAAAATTCGCCGTGAAGCTCGAGGGCAACATCTACGAGAGTGAGGGCGCGGCTACGCCCTTTGTCCTTGGCTTCGTACATCCTAAGATTTACGTTCCCGCCGGGCTTGACGCTTCGCACTATGGCTATATCATCGACCACGAGCGCACGCATATCAGGCGGCGGGACTATCTGGTTTCGGTTGCTGCGTTTATCGCGCTTGCGGTGCATTGGTTCAATCCGCTTGTGTGGTTTGCGTACTTCCTGATGTTACGCGATATGGAAAGCTCCTGCGATGAAGCCGTACTTCGCAGCTACGGAGCTGACATACGCCGCGAGTATTCGTCCGCGCTGTTAAAACTTGGGACGAAAAGCCGCCGCTTGCCGATTCCTCCGGCTTTCGGTGAACAGGGCGTCAAAGGCAGAATCGTCAACGTGCTGAAATTCAAACAGCGCCCGAAAGTTCTTATCATCGCGGCTGTCGCGCTTGTTATCGTACTGACTGTCGGCTTCGCGCTGAACCGTGTGAATACCGCGGAGGACAGCGGCGTTGAGGGTACGTATATGTTGGTTGAGGACAACGATTCGAAACCGCTGCGCAATATGCCTTTCGTACGTTTCGAAGCCGGCGGAAAGGCTACGCTGCCGCTCCCGATGATTAGCAGCTATAGAGGTCCCGAGAGTTACCGTTTTGCGGTTGAGGGCGATGAAGTGGTAGTCTACGCCGAGATTAAGACGGCGCAGGAGGAAGAAGCCTATGGCCTCAAAGACGGCGCGGAAGCCTGCCGATTTAGGATTGAGGACAATGACACCTTGGTGTTTCTATCGTCCGAAGTACCTCTCTATACCGATTGGGGAGTGCGCTACCGCAGGGGTTTGACCCACGATGAATACATCGCCGCAAACTCGCAGTCTGTAGCGGAGTTCGGCAACGGCGTTAACCTAAGCTACAGATTCCCCGAGGGGCTGAAAATCAGCGGCTTGCGTCCGGCGGAGCGAAAATACCGCGAGATTGAGCTGTCAGCTACAGATACGCTTCTTTCGCAGCGAAATATCGTAGACGCAAAGAAAAACATTGTCGGCGCGATAACGATGGTTGAGCTTGCGGACGTTTCAGCTTTTGCGGAGAGTAAGAACCCGCGCGCGCTGTTCGGCGGTCTGACTACCGGCTCCGGCTATCGTTGGAATATTGACGATAGCATTTGGGCGGCAACTGACACTGCGGGAGCTGCGGAAGCTTTGGTAGCATACGCTCCGGACTTTCTGCAACATTCGTACCCCGCGGAGGAGCTTGAGCGTTTCCGTGAGCGTGATTCCGACGGTTTCTACTGTGACTACGGGATTTTAGCCTACGACATCGCGCTGTCGTGCTATGTTGCGATAGAACTCGACTACGACTGTACAGACGAGACCGAACTTGCGGAAATAGTGCGTTCGCTGAAGCTGTCGCCGGCGGCGGGGCGTACAGCTCCCGCCGCTCCCGAAGCTGCTGTACCGGAGATTACGCTGTACAACTATGACGGCAGCAACCCCGAAATCACCGAAGCGAACCTCGGGGACGCGCTTACTCCGGACTTCGCGGGTTTTATTGATGTTACCGAAGCGAACTTAGGGGGCGCACTCAAACGTGATACCGCGGGCTATATACGGCTCCCGGAGCAGATTTACATCGCGGTCAAAATCCCCGACGGTTCAATCTCCGTCAGGACTTACTACGCGGAAGCAGGTTCCGAAGCTGCGGAACACATTATGCTTGACAGCAAGTGGTCAATACCGCATAAGAATCCGCCGTCTGCCAGCGGTTTCGTTACCGGGAACTCGTTGCGGATTGCGGACTACTACCCGCTAAGTTTTCTCGGTCACATCTGGGCGGTAACTACAGACGCAGACGGCAAGGAACACAGCAGCGGCGTTATCAACGTAATCTACGAAGCGGGGAGCGGCGGGAACTACCGCGCTTACGAAGCTTCCGCGCTTGCTCAAAGCTATATTGACGCTTTGCGCAACGGCAAAGACATTATCGGCGATTTGGACGCGATAGCCGCATTCGACCTGTTGTTTGACCGCTCGAAACTGTACATTGACAATCTGCGGGAGGACGAAACGCTCCCGGACACGTGGGTCTGCGGCATTGCCTACGACCGAACGACCGAGGTTTACGACAGAGTCAGCGTATCGCTCTATATCTCGTTCCAAGACGCCGTTCCTCGGCTGTATTGTCCCTTTGCGCGGTATAATTCGTACGCCCGGGACACTCTCGACCTTTACCTTGAGCTGCTGGCGCATAAGTCGCTTGGGGGCTTCGAGAAGTGGTATCCGGACGATATGCCCGCGTTTACCCCGGAGGAAGCCGCGCTGCTTATTGATTACTACGGTCAGTACGATTTGAGCGGGGTTACGGTCGCAAGCTGGGGCTGGGACGACGAAGCGCAGCGCTTTGACGCGATTCTCCGCGACGCTGACGGCGTACACTTCCCAATAAGCGTCTATACAGGCGACGGCTTGACCGGTTTGAACTACGAACATGAACTCGCCTCCGCTTATGCCGCCGCACGTGAGTATTATAAAGACGACGCAAAAGTCCGTACCCTGTTCCGCGAAGACTACTACGCAAACGCGGACTATATGCGGGACGCAAAGGATATTACGATAGCGTTCAGCACCAATCTCTACGACATTCCCGAATCTGACTATGTGCGTACGCTCGTGCTGACAAGAGAATACGGAGGAACGTGGGAAGCAATCAGCGAGACGTGGTGGTTAGTGGTCAGTGAACAGCAGCGAGTGGTCAGCAGTGAATAGCGCGAAAGTGGTCAGCGGTTAGAATACTAACCACTGACCACTAATCACTGACCACTGACCACTATTTATATGCGTTAATTTAAGTAGAAAGAGAGCTTTTTGAGTACATCGCTGATATCAATCGGTTTTGCGAGGTGGCTATTCATTCCGGCTTCAAGAGCGCGGTCAATGTCTTCCTTATAGGCATTAGCGGTCAGCGCGATAATCGGTATTGTTTTAGCGTCCGGACGTTCGGACAAGGCGCGGATTGCGCGTGTAGCTTCGTATCCGTTCATATTGGGCATCTGTACGTCCATTAGTATCAGGTCGTAGTAGCCTTCTTCGCTTGCGGAGAATTTATCCAGCGATATCTGTCCGTCCTCCGCTTCGTCAACCTGAACGTGAGTTTCGCTTAAAAGCTCAATTATAATCATTCGGTTGATTTCGATGTCCTCGGCAAGGAGAATACGTTTACCGCTGAAATCAGCGTTTTCTATGTTGATTTGAGAGTTTGCGTGAGCGCTGTCCTCGGAGTGCGTACGTTCCATATCAATCGTAAACTCAAACGTCGAGCCCTCACCTTCGATGCTTGTAACGGTAATTTCGCCGCCCATCTGCTGTACAAGATTCTGCGATATTGAAAGTCCCAGCCCGGTTCCGCCGAAGCGTACAGCGATTGAGCTGTCAGCTTGTTCGAAAGCGTTAAAAAGGTGGCTTATGCGCTCCTCCGAGATACCGATTCCCGTATCAATAATGCGGAAGCGTACGCGCAGTAAATTCCCGGCTTCTTCAGTGTCCGCGAGGAAACTGATTGTCCCGTCCACCGGAGTGAACTTTACAGCGTTGCCGAGAAGGTTTATCAGTATTTGTTTTAGCCGAAGTTTGTCGCCGATTACTCCGTAATCGGGGATTTCTTTGAAATTGACTTCAAGCGCTATATCTTTCTCAACGCAGCGTTGCTCAATTATGTTCTCAACCTCATTAAGCGCGGTACGAAGCTCAAAGTCCGCGTTCGAAAGCTGGAACTTGCCGCTTTCGATTTTCGCCATATCAAGAACGTCATTCAAAATCCCGAGCAAATGGTGCGAAGCGGCGGCTATTTCTTCAAGTGAGGCGTTCTTTTTTTCGAGATTATTTGCGCGGTGAGCTATCTCCGTCATTCCTATTACGGCGTTGAGAGGAGTGCGAATCTCGTGGCTCATACGCGCTAAAAACTCGCTCTTTGCCTGCGAAGCCACCTGCGCGGCTTCCGTCTGGACTTCGAGTTCTTCCGTGCGGTGCGTCAGCTCTTTTGTACGTTCCTGAACGGTTTGCTCAAGAATTATCGCGCTGCGTTTGTTGCGGATTATTACTATGGCAGCCATAAGGAGAATTATGAACATCAATATGACAAGACCGATAAAGAACGGACGCTGGGCTTTCGCGACGGTTCCGGAATAGTCAAACACTCGACGGGTCCAGCCGTCTACTATCATATCTGTGTCTACAAGGTCTTGAGCGCGTAAGATAATCTGCGACAGTTCCGCAGTGTACAAATTCCCATCTTCGTCAAGTACGGGCGGAAAGGCGAAGTACACTTCGTACGGACGTTCAAGAACCAAATTCGCCCGGAAACCGGTGCGCTCCTTGTGGTTAGTGAGGTCAAGCATCGTACTCCGCGTCCCGAGCAATAGGTCGATATCGCCTCTTTCAAGCGCGTTTATTGTTGCGTCCGACTTTTGATAAACCATAACATTGCGGTGGTTCGGAAACATCTCGTTGAAGGTATACGAGATTGCCGCGCCCTCCAATAAACCTATTTTGAGATAGGGAATATCTGAGTAAGTGACATCGCGGAAGTCCGAACGTGAGATAAAGGCGTAATAATCCACCTGATACGGATTACGGTTAAAGGTCAGTTCGTCGGTAACTCCGGGAGTACGTATAACACCGGTATAAACAAACGGCAATGCGGGTTCCGCGGAGTTCGAGTCAAATTGTTCGGTGAATTCAAACTTTATCCCCGTGATAAGCGATATTTCGTTGAGTAAGTCTATCGTTATTCCCTGATATTCGCCCTCTTTTTCGTTATAGAAACTTACGGGATAATCGTCGGCGGATATTTTCGCCTGTACCGAAGGCGCGTCCTCGGCGGTGTGCGTTTCTATAAATTCAAGCGCCGCGTCGCCCAGTCCCGAAACTAAACTGTAACCGAGATAATCCGCGTAGCCCTCTGCGTACATCTCGCGGAACTTGTAGCTTCCCGCGGATTCAATATATTTTTGGATAACTGAAATAATCGGCGCGTAACGCTTGTTTTGCGTTGCTATTGATACGTTATTGTAGGATATCGGCTGAAAATCCTCAATAATTAACTGGTCGTAGAACGAGAAAATTCCCTCGACAGTTTGGTCCATAAGGAGCGCGTCAATCTCACCGAGCAAAAACTTTTGGTAAGCCTCCGTATAGTTGAGAACTGAAACCGCTTCAAAATCGCCGATTCCCGCTAGAAACGGTTCGACAATCTGCCTTGTGTTTGTACCGTTCAAAAAGCCGTAGCGCATAGGGTGGTCAGTACGGTTCGCAACACGGCTCCGCGTGAGGGCTATTCCCTCCATTGTCACTATCATAATTCGGCGTTCCGCTATGGTGTCAGTAGTGTAGTAACCGTCAACCTCTGTCATAGCGGAGGAGATTTCGCCGGAAAAGGCTATATCGCCGCTTTCTAAGCCGTCAAGCAATACGTTCCAGTCATAGATAACCGGACGGAAGCGGATTCCGAAAAAGTCCGTCAGCCACTTGCAAATAAGTACCGAGAAGCCCATAGTGGTTCCCGCCGAAGGGTCGTCGAAGCACTCCGTACTTTTTGTCATACCATAAGTAAAAAACGAAGTCTGACGTGCAAGCGCTTCTATTGCGTCTATCTCCTCTTGCGTAATACCGGTGACGTCGCGGAAACTGACGGTTTCGTCCGCGGAGGGTTCAACCGCAGACGTACCGCCGGTACAGGAAGCAAGCTGCGCCGTCATAACGAGCGACAGTATAAGTAAAAGAAATCTGTGGTAACGGCGCACAGCTATACCTCCTTTATTTCGGTGCTCACTTCGCGAAGTAAGTGTCAAGAGCCGCTTGGTAAGATTCAGCGTATTGGTCAATCAGCGCTTGCGTATCCTGAGAACCTTGCATTAGGAATACGAGCGAAAAGTTAGTGGTTTTTGACAGACTTTCCCATAGGTCAAAGCCTTGCTTTGCGGACATCTCTTGCGCGTATTCGAAATTCCGCTCTGACATATAGCGTTCACGCGCCCAAGAGTAGTCTACCGCGATGTCAAGGTCATAATCGTACCAGTTGAGCCAGTCGAAGATAACGTTGTAGATAAATTCGGGGTCCTCCGCGCCTTGCGGAATCATATACCACGTAGAATCGGAGTCGGAAGCGTAGTTGGTTTCAGGTTTGCCGGAGGGTCCGCAGGGCCACGGTACCACGCCTATTTCAAAGGGCAGCCCGGTATAGCCCTGCTCGTTAAATATCCAGTCTGCGCCAATCCAAAACGCTAAGACGCCCTCTGCGTAGAGTTTATTGTTAATTTCCCAGTTTGCTCCGTCCCAAGGACGAGCAGTCTTGTCGGCGGTATAGATTTTATGAATGTAATCGAATACTTCCCGGGTTTCCTTTGAGTCTAAGGTTTGTGTTTCGCCTGTCGCTATACCGGCTCCGTTAGATTTGAGCAAGTTGCGAAGCAAATCGGTCCAGTAACCTCCGTAGCCGTAGACGTTCGGCGTACCGTCGTCGTCGGTGTCAACCGTCAGCACTTTGAGGTATTCTTCCCAAGCTTCCCAAGTCCATTCGCCCCTGTCATACAAATCCTGCGGATTTTCTAAGCCGGCGGCTTCTATCATCGTAAGGTTGAACGCAAGCGGACGCGCCGTGAGACCGCCGTTTTGCGATTGGTTAAAGAGATACGACTTATCCTGACCCGCAAGCTGTAAGTTTTTCGTAACCGCTTGTTTATTGAAAACGTCCGTTTCGGCTAAGCCGATATCCTCAAGCGCTACTCCGTAGCCGCTAAGAACCGCCGGGATTCCGAACTGGCTGTCAACCTGGTATATGTCCACGTCCGGTATTCCCTCCGGAATTGATGTGCGTATACTCTCTTGAATTCCCGCGAATGTGAGGTTTACAAGCTCAATGACAACATTGTACTTTTCTTCAATCTCGCGGATTTTGTTGAGCCGCATTTGAGCAATGTTTATACGTCTTTCGGCATCAGTGCGCGCCGCCTGACCTTCGTCGTCGTCCGGATAATCCGCATCGAGCGTAGGGAGCGAAGTGTCGTCGTAGATGTCAGTATGCTTTGAAACGTAGAAAACGTCGGCAAGCGTACCCCAAGTTCCGATGGTTATGATGCGTTTACCGTCCTCGGTGTAATGAGCGGTACTCGGCTTAGGAGTAGCGGAAGTCGGAGCGGTGCTGCCGATAGCGTCGGACTGCGGGGAAGCGGCGTCTCCGCAAGCGAATAGCGTTAGTAAACAGGCGCAGGTTAAACACAGCGCAAGTAGTTGTTTCAGCTTCATTGGGCGCTACCTCCTTCTCCGGTTGATACTGAGAATACGTCAAGTTTTGCTCCGCAATCTCCTATGTAGATTTGGTCGAGCAGTCCGGCTATATCGTCGGAGTTGAATGCGGTTATAATATCATCATATGTATATTGCGCAATTGTGCCTGAATCGTTTACATATGCCGGAGCTACCTTGACCCAGCCCTCACCGCCGGACCAACTTTGCAGTATGAGTTCGGGAGCCAGCTCTGATGCGTAGTATACAGTGACGACAGCGCCGGAAGCTATCACGGACGCGTCAAACGCTCCGCCGCCGTGAGTTGTCGTTATCGTTACCGCTTGACCCCAACCTCCCGCGGAACTTCCCGACGAGCCGCCGATTACGGTTTCGTCCGCAACTTCAAGCAGATTCGAACGGTCGGGCTTTCCGAAGCCCTCAGGAGCGTTGAAACCCGCGTTAACGTCGGCTGCCAGTTGGTTGCCGGCTTCGTCAAAGAAGCGTATATCGAGAATATATAGATTAGTCGGCGCGAGACCGGCTTCTGCCGCGTTGTCAACCTCTTTCGTAAAAATGAACATATTGTACGCGTCGGGAACCATATATTCTGTTTCGTAATCAAGGTTAATATGAGCGATGTTCGGGTTTTTGTTCGCGAGATAGACACTCCAAGGGTCGGGAGCGCTTTGAACTCTCTCCGCGCCTGATAAGGCTGTAATCGTGCCTGAAACCGCGTAGAATTCTCCGCCGCCGCTCGTGGTTTCCACGTCGATTTCCATTGCGCGGAGTTTCGCCACTTCCGCGCCGAGGAGACTCGATGAGTCAATCGCGAGATACAGCGTACCGCCCGCGGAAACATCAGCGAATAGCGCGTTTTTCCCTCCGCGATTCTCAACTGACAGTTTAACTTTACACGCGTCGGGAGACGATTCGTAGGATTGTATAAACTTAAAATTGCCGTTTGAGAAAAGCGGCTCTCCGGCTGCGGTGGTACGCAAAGCAGAGGAGGAAGCGGAAGCCGGGGGCGGAGTTTCGGAGTCTTGCGCCCCCCGCTGTGAGCAACCGGCGAGTATCACAATCAGCAAGACCGCGGCTATCACCGGTATAGCGCGGCGATGCAGTACATATGCCATAAAAATATCCCCTATCGTAGTATTATTCTTCTTTGTCACTATTCACGCAACAACCTTGTAGCATTATATCACAAATCCTGTCAAATTGCAAGCTTTTTTTTCAACGTTGCGTTATGTTGTCAAGCGTGGTATAATAGAGGGCGTACGAAAACGTTCGGCGGGAATGTCCGCGTATTTTTATGAGGTATAAGATGAACACCTTTGAGCATATTTACTCAATAGTCCGGCGGATTCCGCTTGGCAAGGTCGCGACTTACGGGCAAATCGCGAGGATTGCCGGAAACCCGCGCTGGTCACGCGTTGTAGGCTATGCGCTGCACGTCAATCCTGACAATTCCTCTATCCCCTGCCATAGAGTGCTGAACCGTTTCGGCGAAGTCAGTCCCGCGTTTATATTCGGCGGACTTGATATGCAGCGTGTACTTCTCGAAGAAGAAGGAGTACGCTTCGGGGAGGATGGCAAAGTCGATTTAGACGTCTACCAGTGGGACGCTTGAGAAAAATCAATCACAGTCAACCTGTATTTATGAGGTACCCGGCTATGAAAAAACTTTTCTGTATTCTATTTGCTATTATGTTAACTTTTCCGGCGGCTACCTCCGCCGCGGAGGACAAAGCCGCGTTAGTTTCGGCTTTTGCGCAGGGCGGCAAGCTCTATACCTATTCCGCGCTTCCTGACTCCGTAAACTCTTCCGCTATATCGGCGGTAGTCGTAGCGGGGGATAAAATTATCTATCCGGAGAAAAACGCGAGCGCCGCGGAAATGCTTCCGGCGACTTCGTATCTCGTTCTGCTGGACGTATCGGGCAGTATGGACAAATATACGGATTCCGTGCGGCTGTTCCTCGAACGTTTCCGGGATTCCGCCAAGGGCAAGCTCTCCTTCGCTTTTGCCACTATCGGCGATGAATACTCGTTTATCGGTGAATACTCCGATGCCGACGAACTATCGGCTGCGATAGGTTCCGTTGAATACAACGCGGATTATACTAATGTATACGATTCGCTTATTGAGGCTGCCGAATACTACAATCAAAAGAGCCGCGGCGCGGGACAGCTGTTCAGCATAATTCTTATCTCCGACGGAGAGGACAACCGGAGCGGTGCAAATTCCGGCGGAGTAATCGAAAAGCTCAAGGCTTCAACTCCGGTTATCGTACATTCGGTACTTGTCAACAGTCAAAGCTCTGCGGCAATGCGGGACTTCGCGGAGCTGACAAACGGCGTATACGGCGAACTTACCGCGGACGATTCAAGCGCGGTAACTCTCGCGGATAAAGTCGCGCGCTACGTAAATGGTTTCTATGCCGCGAGGTTCGCGTTACCCGCTTTGGCGCGGGGTACCGAGGTTACGCTTAGCATTTTGCTTGACGGTCAATCCGCGTACACATTTGACATTACGGACGCTCCCGCGCTTGGAGTTACCGCGGCTTCTCCCGGCGGTGCGGTTCCGGAAGCGGCAGCAAGCGTTGAGATTACTCCGGCACCGGGGGTTAGCGCTGCCCCGGAGCTTTCAGCTTCGGCGGAAGCCGCGGAGACCGCTCCGGAGCTTGTCAATCCGCCCAAGCCCGAGAGTGAACCCAATACCATACTCGTACGTTTTTCGGCAACACTCTCAATTATCATCGGCGGAACTATTATGATTATTGCAATTCGCCGAATCCGCGGGAAAAAACGCCGGGGCCGCGGTATTCTCCTTACCTTTGTTATTTCCGGAGGAGCGCAGAATGGAGAGCGCTTTGAACAGCGGCTATCCGGCGAGCTTTTTGTCGGGACCTCCGGAGCTTGCGATGTTCGTCTGCGTGATGACGGCGCGGACGCTAAGAACTCGCGGATTTATCTGAACGGCGATACTATTTGGGTTGAAGACCTCGGCTCCGTCAATGGAACGTCAATCGGCGGTATGAAAATCCACGCGCCTAACAAGCTGCGGAGCGGTTCGGAGCTGACAATTGGGCAAACAACGCTGATTGTAAAATATTAGGAGGAATGCGATAATGTCTGTCTGCTACAATTGTTTCACGGAACAGCAGGAAAAAACCTGTACGAAATGCGGATATACTAACGGCAGTTCCGCTGTAAAGTACCCGCTTGCGCTGCCGGAGGGAATACGGCTGAACTCGCGCTATCTTGTCGGACGTGTACTCGGACAAGGCGGTTTCGGTATTACATATCTTGCGCTTGACGGCGAAACCGGCACAAAAGCCGCTGTCAAGGAGTATTTTCCGGAAACGCTTTCAATGCGAAGCCCCGGAACTTCGCTCGTAACGCTTATGTCCGGCGATAAGCTCGAAAATTTCTCCTACGGAAAAGAAAAATTCACGGAGGAGGCCCGGACGCTTGCAAGTCTTTCAACCGTTCGCGGGATTACGCAAATTCTCGACTATTTCGAGGAAAACAATACGTCGTATTTTGTGATGGAATACATCGAGGGCGTTAGTTTCAAACAATATATAGCAAACAAGGGAGGGAGAGTAAGCCCGGAGGATGCGCTGCGCGTCCTAAAACCCGTGCTGAACGCTCTGACGGCGGTACATAGACTCGGGCTTATTCACCGCGACGTTACCCCCGACAATATCTATATTACTAAAAACGGCGAGGTCAAGCTTCTCGACTTCGGCTCCGCGCAATATAGCTTAGGCGAAAAGAGCCAGACGCTTGATACCGTGCTGAAACCCGGTTACGCGCCTAAGGAGCAATATTTGCGGAAAAGCCGTCAGGGACCATTCACCGACGTCTATTCGCTGGGCGCGTGTTTCTACGCAAGTATTACCGGAAAGCTGCCGCCGGAATCGCTCGAACGTATTGACGCGGACAGCATACGCTCAATATCGGCGTCCGGAATCCGGATTGCTCCGCACATAGATAACGCGATAATGAAAGCGCTCGAAGTAAACGCGGCTGACCGCTTCCAGCAAATGGAAGATTTCAAGGCGGCTCTTGCGGGTGAATTTTCGCAGACCGCGGCTGAACTATCACGTGAAAGCGCAGCGGTAGATACCGCGGCAATGGCAGCCGCGATAGAAAAAGCCGCAGCAGCTACTTTCCGCGATGTCAGCCCGCAGAAAACTACGGTTCGCAGCGTTCCTCGCCTTGCCGCCGAACCGCGGATCGCTGCTGCGCGTAAAAAATCAAGTCCCGCGAAAGTTTCAGCTTCTCCGCAAGCCACCGCTAAGCGTAAAAAGTCACATTCAGCGAAAGCCGCTCGGAAATCCGCCGTGAAAAAGAAAAAATCGCGCGCTCCGCTCGTTGCACTGTTTCTGCTAGCAATTTTGGCGGTTCTCGCCGCCGCGGTATATACTTTTTGGGACAAAATACCTGTAATAATAACCATAGAACCGCCGATTTCAACCGCAAGCGCGGCAATAACCGCAACTCCGATACCAACGGCGGAAGCAACTCCGGATACAGCGGAAATCACTCCGAAACCTCCGGAAACTGCACCTCCGGAATATTTCACGTAGATAGCCGCAACTCCGGAACCTACTCCCGAATCTGCGTGAAACTCAATTTTCCTGCGGTAATAAACCACGGTGTACAAAGTAAAAACTCACAACACACAACGGAGCCGCTAACACAGAGAGCCGACAAACCTAGACAGTAGCAGGGTTTGTCGGCTTTTTGCTTTTACGGCACAGCTAGCGGACTACGGGCAAACCGGGCTTCTTGGGCGTTAAAACGGCGGGAGCGCGGAGGGCTTTTGTGAACGGTGACTTTTTGCAAGACTGCAACAGTCACTTTTTTGACAGAGTGAAATATCGCGGCGGCGGCATAATTTTTGTCCTCCATTCTTGCGTTATATCGCAAGAATGGAGGACAAATGCAAATAGGCATAATTGACGTTGACGGACACAGCGGGTTTCCGAATTTGCCGCTGATGAAAATTTCGGCTTGGCACAAGGAGCAGTTAACTCAATGAATAATGAATAGTTAATAG
>JAISLB010000101.1 GCA_031260685.1 Oscillospiraceae bacterium
GCCGGTTACTATTGCCGAACGTCCCTCAAAGCCGTAATCTAAGTATTTAGCCATTGTGTAGTTTCACTCCGTTCGATTGTAATTTAGTTTGCAATTTCGTAATGTCAAGCGCGGCGAAGCTGTTCGTCATAGCCGCCGCGGTTCCCGCCGCTTCGCCCGTAACGGCACAGGGCGGAATAACGCGAGTAACGTCCCAGAGTTCGTCCGAAACCGAAATACAGCGTCCCGCCGCAAGCAGATTCGGTACTTTTTCTGTGTAGAGCGTTCTGTATGAAATCTCAAACGCTGGACCTCGTTTGCGCCAGTCGGGTGTCATACCGACGCTGTCCGCAAGAAACTTGCGGTCGGTATCGATATCTTGTGTGACAGCTCCGGACAATCGCCGCGACATACGCACAAGCGGAATCGACGACGTTCTGACGGGTACAACGCCGCTTTGCAGTATATCCGCAAACATAGATTTGTGAGCCGCGATGACAGCCTCCGAGAGTTCCGCGCCGTCCACTCCCGAGAAACGCGCTCCCGCTATCGTCTGCACCTTGCCCGCGTCATAGTGCGTAGTTCTGTCGTACTCGCGGTCGGGGATGAGATCCGCAAGCCCGAACATTTTGAGCTTCAGCTCCGGGTTGTTCTCTTCAAGGTAGTAGTACCAACTGGCTAAACCGTTACCCGCAGCGTACAGGGCGGTCGGAGCCTCCGCAAGCGTGCAGACATCGGCGTCTCCGGTGCAGTCAATAACGTTCTCAACTTCGATAGCGCTTCGCCCCGATTTGTTCTCAATAAGGACGTGACTAATCGCACCTCCGGAGCTTTTGCTAACCCCGCAGGCGACAGTTCCGTAGAGTATTCTAACTCCGAGCGATAAGAGCAGTTCTTCGGCGGCAAGCGCGAAGAAGTGCGGATTGAATCGCGTCAGAAAGCGGTTCTTGACTTTTTCCTCGTGCGTTCCTCCGTCAAGCCAAGCCGCCGGGTACGAATCCTCCGCACCGTGCTTTATCGACAGGCGCAGCAGCTCCTCGGCAAGCCCAAACGAGATTTGCCGTCCTTCGCCGTCGCATAAAGGCAGATAGATTGTTATCAGCCCGAGCGTCGCCATACCTCCGAGTCCGTATTCACGTTCAAGGAGGATAACGTCCGCGCCCTCCCGGGCAGCCGCTATCGCGGCGGCTATACCCGCTATCCCGCCTCCGCAAACGAGCGTCCGGCAAGAGTGTGTGACAGGCGTAAGCCTTGATGGTTCTGTAATGCGTATAAGTTCTTTAATATCCATAATAAACACAGTATACCACAAACCCGAGCATTTTGCAAGAGGTTTCCTCCGCAATTCGCAAAACGCGCAGACGAACCGCGGGGCAGGGAAAACCCCCGCCCCGCGATGTTCTATCAACTGTTACCTAAAACTTCACAAAAAGCGCAACTGCCGCGGCTGTATCCAGGCGCAAATCAGGAATGACGTCTTTTGTAAAAAATTACCATTTGCCGTATAAAGACGAATACTCCAAACGCCGCGTATAAAGCAAACATAAGTACTATTAGAGTGCTGACAGTATCGGCAGGACGAATCACCGTGAGACCCGCTCCGAAAACCAATATCAGAATCACCGAGGCTACTGTTACAAATTTTTCCATTGTCACGCCTTTCGCTTGTAGATGTCATTATAAGCTGTCATATAATTTTGGACACAGCCGCTGTACAGCAGCCGTTAACGTTTGCCCGGCGGCAGAGCTTTGCGGGCTGATGTTCCGATACCGTTTGACAGCCTGAACGAGCTGATAATTTTGTCCAGTTCTTCCGCGGTTAGGTTGAAGCCCTCCGCAACGCTCTCGCTTTCTTCCGCGGCGGCGTTGTTATTCGTCGTTATACCGGAAATGTCGCCGAGCTTGTTAGTAATATTCTGCAAGCTGGCGGATTGAGTAACGGAGCTTTCTGCGATTTGGTCCATCAGCGCGTTAACTTCGTGTATCGTACCGACTATTGAGGATAAAGCCTGTGCGGTATCATCTGCGACGCTCGTGCCGTGTTTAACCGCGGTAAGAGAATTTTCAATCAGCGCTGTGGTGCTTTTCGCAGCTTCGGCGGATTTTGTGGCAAGGCTCCGGACTTCTTCCGCGACTACCGCAAAGCCTTTACCGGCTGTACCAGCCCGCGCGGCTTCTACCGCGGCGTTCAGCGCGAGTATGTTTGTCTGAAAGGCTATATCCTCTATCGTTTTTGTCACCTTTTGGATTTCGCCCGAGGTCGTCTCTATTTCACGGATTGATGTCAGCAGCGTATTCATCTTGTCGTTACCGGCGTTAGCTTCGTCGGTGGCAGTCTTAGTAAAGTTCGTAGCGGAAACGATAGTTCCGGAGGTTTCGTGAACACTGTTCGCCACGATAGTGATGTTGCTCTCCAGCGACATCATATTTCCGACTTGTGTGGAGGTTCCCTGTGACAGCGTTTCAGAAGCCGCGTGAATAGTCAGCGCGCCGGTTTTTACGTCATTTGTAATATCGCTGATTTCGGCAAAGACTTCCTGTAAGTTTCTGGAAATATCCCTCAGACTAAAGCCAATCGCGGCAAAATCGCCTTTGTATTTAACGCTGCTTTTGACTGTGAGGTCTTTTTCGGACATCGCTTTAAGCACTTTCTCAATATCGTTTATGTATAGGTTAAAGTGCGTCTGCATATCTTTCGTTGCGCCGAATAAGTAGTCAATCGCTCTTACAATTGAGCGAGTAGTCGGAACTTCCGTAGTTAAGTCGCCCTCGGCAAGTGCCTTTATGCGTAAAGTAATAATCTTCAGCGGAATACCGATGAAACGGCCGAGAAGATACGCTATGATTAAGCCAATAATGATAACAACCGCCGCGATAATGAGATTCGTTTGAAGCGCACCGTTGTACACTGCCATTAGCTCAGAGCGTGAAACTACGACCGCAAGCGTCCAGTTTTCAGCGTTGCCGAGAGGACCGTAGGATACTTCGTAATCCTTGTCACCGCTCATAACCAAAGCAGTCCCGCTGCGTCCGGACTTCATCTCGGAAGCGACAGGAGCGAAGTCTCCGTAAAGCTCCGCATCTTCGCCCGTAAGCTTGTCGAAGGTAGCGAAGTTGCGCACAAACTCGTCGTTAGGATGCGCTATAATCGTCCCGTTCTTATCAAGAATAAAGCTGTAGCCGTCCGTACTGAACGCAGGTTTCGCAACCAAAGCACTGAACAGGTCGTAGGATATACCGCCGTAGATAACGCCGGTTCCGTCAGCTAAAGGTGCGCCTGCCATTATAACAACAGAGTTATTAGTCTTGCGGATAAGCGGGCTTGATATGTAGGTTTGACCTTTCATCGCCGCGCTGAAATAGTCCCGGTCGTAAATGTTGGTAGCGGAATAGGTCGAGCCGTCAACATCCGCAATTCCGAGGTCAAGCAGATGGCTCTTGTCGGCAGAAAGCTGCAGGAGACGTTTGCGCTCATCAAGCGGTAAATTCTCGTCGTGAAGCACGGGGTTTTGAGCCGCTATCTCAAGCTCACGGTGAAAACTCGCGAGTGTCTCCGAGATGATTGTGTTGAAAATCTTCAGCTCAGAGTTAATGGTTTGAACCATATCGTCTGTGCTGTCATTGTATATCGCGGTTAGATTGGCGACAGACAAAAAAGCAACGGAAATGACTACAACGCCGATGGTTGCGACAGTTATAAGCGTTCTTAAACTGAGCTTCATTTTGGTGTCCTCCTTGAAAAGGCAATTTCAACATCAAAAACTGTATACAAACAGATTATAACACATACGCGCCCAAATTACAAGCTCTTTTTCGTCCGCGGCAAGAAAAACTTACAAAGCGTGTCTGTAATACAGATAATCTAAGGCGCGATGCTCGTCGTTACGCCTTTGCGGTTTTATCGAAGCCGTTTTTTCTGTTTTAGTGTGAAAAGACAATAGCGCGTACAGGCGCATACAACGGAACGAAACAAGCGCAAGCCGAGGGCTACCTCGGCGTAGTCAGAAAGGTTTGGGTCACCGCCGACGACGAGCGCACCTGTTCAATCTGTAACGGACTTGACGGCGAAACGGTCGATATGGACTCCGAATTCAGCTATCAACAGGGGAAAAGTCTGACGCGGTACGGCTCAACGCTAATACCTCCCGCTCACCCCAATTGCCGCTGTTCCATAGCCTACGAGGAGGTGTCACCGCCTGTGTTTGCGTCGACCCGTGAAAATAGGTTGACAAACGGTGAGCAAAATGTTATAATAGACGCAGGGAGTGACGAGATGATAACAACTCAACCGCGCGAAATGGCTCTCGGCTTGCGTAAGCCGTCCAGCAGGCTTTTGACTGCCGATGAAATTACATCTCTCGAAGCCGATATAGCAGCTATCGGAGCAGACAAAAAGATTTTTATCTTTAATGACGAGTATGCCTTTGGTACGAGTTACTACCCTAATACAGACAGAATATCTATAAAAGGCAATATTCTTCCGGATTTGGACTCCGGCTCAACTCACCCTCGAGATTTGATGTCAGCACGTGCGGTTCTCGCGCACGAATATTACGGGCATAGACCATTTCGAAGGTTTTATCTTGCTGAGGATACACTCGCCGGACAAATGCCAGAGAGCCAATCAATAGCACGAGAATGGGTAGACGAATTTAGGGCAAGCTACACTGCGGCAAAGGTTGCGCCCGGATTATCTGCCGAAGACAGGTATTACTTGATACTAGACGCTCTTGAACGTGCAAGGGAAGCTGGAGTAACAATTACTCACAATGACTTCATAAGGGGGATTTTGTATGAACACACGGACGGTCCAACCTAATAAGCGCGAACTAACCGCGTTATTCGCTGCAATGAAGCAACTGAACAATGCGGGGCAAATTACTGAAAACTGCCCGCGTTGCGGGAAGCCGATTATTTTTGAAACTCGCGGTTCAAAGTATATCTCGCGTTGCTCTGACAAAAATTGTATTCGCATAGTCGGGCGAGGGATATGATAACGCCTTTTCACTGACCTGCCTACCTACACAATATCGCAAGCCGTCCTGACAACGCAGGGCGGTTTTTTCATACCCAAAAACAGGAGGTAGCACCCTATGAGCGCAATAACTTTCGCGCAAATCCGCGCACCAACCGTGGCGAAGCGCGGCGTAATAATCTCAAAATCAGACGATGACAAGCGGCAGGCTTTCGGCTGGGCAAATGTGTCCGTACGTGCGGACGGCGAAGTAATCGAGGACTGGCAAGAGGACATAATCGACATAGCCGAACTGGAACACCACTCTCATCCTGCCCCCGTAACTGTTTACTGTTAATTGTAAACTGTTAACTGAAATATTGGACGGACTGGTTAACACACTTACGGCGATTATCGACGGTGTGGACTTACGCGCCGCAGACACGTAAGAAAGGAGAACTCCCCAATGGCAAAAAAGCTAATAAACTTGAGCGTTGACGAAGTTTCACTTGTGGACGCGGGAGCAAATCCCGACGCGCACGTTGCTTTGTTCAAACG
>JAISLB010000174.1 GCA_031260685.1 Oscillospiraceae bacterium
TTCCAGCTGGGTCAATACGGTGCGCTCAAGACAAACAACGAACGCGCTAAGGCAACAAGTTCGTACATCATCGAGCCGGGGACAACGCCGCTTGCGGAGCTTATAGCGTCAATAGAGGATGGCGTACTGATTAACCAGTTCTCGGGTGGTTCGCCGTCCCCCTCGGGTGAATTCAGCGGAGTTGCGAAAATGAGTTTCCGCATTAAGAACGGCAAAATAGCCGACGCACTGACGGAAACGATGATAAGCGGCAACCTATTCGCAATGCTGAACAACATAGCGGGAATCTCAAGCGAAACAGTAGAGGACGGCGGAGGTTCAGCCCCCTGGTTCGTATTCGGCGGAATAACAGTCTCGGGACAGTGAACAGTGAATAATGAATAGTGAATAATAAGGAGCGAAAATAGCAAACAATGAATAGTAAGGTTTCCCATTATTCACTATTCATTATTAGTTATAAATTGTAATTATGGCTATTACCTACGGCGAAAAGCCGCTCAAGGACGAACCTATCACCGTTTCCGCGTATACAGCGGAGGACGAGGGCGAAGCTTCGCTCCGTCCTAAGCTCCTCGCGGAATTCACGGGACAGGCAAAAGCTAAGGAGAATCTCGCGGTCTACATACAGGCAGCGCGGCAGCGCGGAGAACCGCTTGACCACGTACTTCTCCACGGTCCTCCGGGGCTTGGCAAAACTACGCTTGCGCAGCTAATAGCGAACGAAATGGGCGTAAACGTCCGCAAAACTTCGGGACCCGCGATTGAGAAGCCCCGCGACCTCGCCGCGCTTCTCACAAACCTCAACGAAAACGACATTCTATTTGTCGACGAAATCCACCGTATGAACCGGCAAGTTGAGGAAATCCTCTATCCGGCAATGGAGGATTGCGAGATTGACATCATAATCGGTCAGGGACCCTCGGCAAACTCGATACGCTTAGAGCTGAAACGCTTCACGCTAATCGGCGCAACTACGCGGAGCGGACAGCTCTCGGCACCTCTCCGCGATAGGTTCGGCGTAATTCTCAAACTCGAACTGTACGACGTGCCGGAACTGACGTATATAATCGAGCGCAGCGCGAATATACTTGCAATACCGATAGAGCCGGGAGGTTCAGCGGAAATAGCCAAACGCAGCCGCGGCACTCCGCGGATTGCGAACCGTATGCTTCGCCGCGTCCGCGACTTTGCGCAGGTTTTAGGCGACGGAGTAATCACCGCGGCAATAGCCGATTTAGCGTTGACGAAGCTCGATATAGACGAACTCGGGCTTGACAACATCGACCGGCGGCTCCTGCAAAATATTATCACAAACTACGGCGGAGGTCCCGTAGGACTTGACACTCTCGCGGCGACCGTAAACGAGGAAACGGTTACAATAGAAGACGTCTACGAACCGTTCCTAATGCAGCAGGGCTTCCTAAAACGCACTCCGAGAGGACGCAGCGTAACGGCAAAAGCATACACACATCTGGGACTGATTGCGCCGGAAAGAAACGAGCAGATTGCAATGGAGTGAGGACGCTGGAGAATGTATTTTAAGTGGGACGAAAACAAAAACCAAAGCAATATAGCAAAACACGGAGTATCGTTTGAAGAAGCAAAAACAGTTTTTGATGACGACTATGCGATTATGATAGCCGACGAGGCACATTCAATTGAGGAAGAGCGGTTTAAGCTGCTTGGAATTTCAAAAAGTCAAAACTTACTCCTTGTTTGTCACTGTGTTCGGAACGAAAATATCACCAGAATTATTTCCGCGCGTAAATCAACAAAATCAGAAGAAAAAGAATACTGGAGGAACTGACATTATGATAGTTACATCTAAAGGTCCTGATATAGACGAAATGCTGGAAGAAATTGATTTTTCCAAGGCTGTGCGAAATCCGTATGTTCATTATGACAAGAAAGAGGTTGTTATATCAATCGATAAAGACCTCTATGAAATATTTGAAAAAAAGGCAAAGGAGTATGAGCTTCCGACGGAAAGAATTATCAACCGCGCGCTCGATTCTTATGCCGCCGGAATCAAAGGCAAAGTGGGCGTTTCCGCTGCTTCTTGACAAGCCGTTCCGTTTGTGCTATAATTATGTAAACTAAACCAATTGGAGATATACGACTATGCCTAGATTATTTGGTACCGACGGTATCCGCGGGATTGCCAACATTGAGCTTGACGTCAGACTTGCGTACAGAACGGGTCAGGCGGCTGCTATGGCGCTTGCGGCGGAAAACAATACCCGTCCCGTTTTTGTCATCGGCAAGGATACGCGCATTTCGGGCGATATGCTCGAAACAGCATTTATCTCGGGACTGTGTGCCAGCGGAGCGAACGTTATGCGGCTCGGGATTGTCCCCACTCCGGCTGTCGCGCATATTACCACGGAACTTAAAGCCCACGCGGGTGTTGTGATTTCGGCTTCGCACAATCCTTATCAGCATAACGGGATTAAAATTTTCAACTCGCAGGGCTTCAAACTTTCGGACGATATCGAGGACGAAATCGAACGCTTAGTGAATATGACGGGCGCAATGCCTATGGAAGTTGACGCGGACATTGGTCACGTGCTTTGGGGCGGGATTACTCATCTCGAACGCTATATAACTTTCCTGCGGTCAGTCGCGAGACCGGGACGGCGCGTTAAGGTCGTGCTAGATCTCGCTAACGGAGCCGCTGTATCTACCGCATACAAAGTTTTTGAGCATTTCGTAGACGAACTGCACATAATTAACGATAACCCGGACGGTTTGAACATCAACGACAAATGCGGCTCTACCTCGCCCGAGGCTCTTTGCGAAGCCGTACTGCGTTTCGGCGCGGACGTAGGCTTCGCCTTTGACGGAGACGCGGACAGGGTTATCGGCTGCGACGAAAAAGGCAATGTCATTGACGGCGACAAAATCCTCGGTATCTGTGCGCGGCATTTGCTTTCAGAGGGTAAGCTCCCCGGGAATACTATCGCGGCTACCGTTATGTCGAATCTCGGGCTGAAAAAATACTGCACGGAGGGCGGAGTAGAGATTTTGACGACGCCTGTCGGAGACAGAAACGTCCTCGAAGCAATGCTTGAACACAAAGCGGTTCTCGGCGGCGAACAATCGGGGCATATAATCTTTCTCGACGACGCCACCACCGGGGACGGTCAGCTTGCCGCGCTGAAGTTTCTCAACGCTATTACGCTGACGGATATGCCGGTGTCGGACATTGTGAGCGATATTCCCACATTCCCGCAGGTTCTGCGCAATGTCGAGCTTCCCGCGGGAATCACAAAGGAGCAGGCGTTAGCTTCCCCCGCGCTCAACGAAGCCGCAGCCGAAGCGGAGAGCAAACTCGGCAGCGACGGACGCATACTCGTCAGGGCAAGCGGCACCGAGAATCTTATCCGCGTAATGGTAGAGGCGGAATCGCGGGAGCTAGCGGAGGATTTGGCGTTCTCAGTCGCGCTCGCGGTACTTAGCTGAATACAGCAGCCCAAAACGGCTAAACCATAGCCGAACGGCTATATTTGGCTTTTGCGGCGGAATTTACGATTAGCAAATGCCGGTCGCGTTCCAGCGCATCCTTTCGCGTCCGCAGATACCACAGGATTTCAGCCGCCGCAATTAGGAAAAATATTATCGGCAGAATGATTGTGATGTCCTTAAGACCTATGATGTCGCCGATTATCACGCAGATTGCCAAAGCAAAGAGGCTGACAATCTGAAGTAATATCGCGAGATTCTCCTTTGTGAAGTGTTTTTCGGCTTCTATCACGCAGCCGTATTCGGTTTCGCGTATAGTTCCCTTGAGGTAAGAAACGCGGTAGGTCGGACTTCTGCGGAAGTAATGCGTGTATTCCAGTTTGAATTTTATGCTGCCGCCGTCCAGCGGCTTGTGCCAAAAGTACCACCAGTCCGGATTATTCTTTTTGTCGTTGTATTCGATGAGGTTTTCGACGACTTCGTCAGCGGATAGTTCGGACTTCCAACGGTATAACGCAGACAAATCGCGTCCCTCCTTATCGTTTTTGCGTATTATACCACAGGGCGCGAAAATTGTCAAGTATTGTAACGAGGTAAAGCCAATGTCAATACGTCAGCTTGTTCGTTTTGACGATAAGATTTTACGGAAAATCAGCCGCCCGGTCGAAAAATTCGACGAGCGGCTTTGGAGTTTGCTGGACGATATGTTAGAAACCCTGCGTGATTCCGGAGGGTTCGGTATGGCGGCTCCGCACATCGGTATCCTGCGGCGCGTTATTCTCGTTGACGACACGGTAAAGACCGAGCTCGTCAACCCCGTAATCACGGCGAAAAGCGAAGCGACACAGCGCGTATTCGAGGGTTCGATAGCTCCCGGCGCGCCTTGGGGCTTTGTAGTACGTCCGCAGAAAGTTACGGTGGAGGCGCGCGACCGTTTGGGAAATCCCGTTACGCAAACTGCGGAGGGTTTTCTCGCGGCTACATTTTGCCACGAGATTGACCACCTGGACGGAATACTCTTCACTGAAAAATCCGACGAAATTGTCAGCGACACGAAAGAAATAGACCGAATTCTCACACAAAGCGCGAAGCAGCGGCGGCGCAGATAAAGCACGTTCAAAACTCACAAAATTCGGTAATGTCCGCTGAGGGCAAGCAGCGAGAAGAAATACAGTAAATTATCGTAGTAGCGGCGTTTGTCGCTGCGGGTTTCGAGCGCCCAAAAACGTTTTGCGTACAGTTCTCTCAACGCTCCGCCGGAAGCAAGCGAAGCCGCGGCGGTAGTGGCTTTGAGCGCAAGAGGGTGAAGCATACCCGTATCGCTTGCGTCAGGTTCGCGGAACTGCGGCTCAATAATTTCGCCCTCAACGGAATGTACAAAATCGAATTGTTTTTCGTCCTCAAAAAACGCCTGAATCGCGGAAGCTTGCGATTGCTGCCGCGGGTCAGCCGCAAACCATTCCCCGTCGAGCGCGATGTTCAGCGCGGTGCGGTAAGCGTCAGAGTAAAAATAGCTGCGGTTCCCCTGCCACTCGGTTGGGGTACCGTCGTATTGCGCCTGATTAGGGTTCAAACCGGTTTTCGGGTCGCAAGTTTTTTGTAAAAATTCGCGTGACAGTGCCGCGGCTTCGCGGAAAAATTCCGAATCCTCGGGATTGCCGTATTCCGCGAATAATTCGTAAAAATGCGGCAAATGGTACGAGGGGTCAGTGAATGGAGCGTTAGGGACAAAGCGAATAAGCTTAGTCTCCGGGTCGAACATAGGCTCGTGAACTTTATGAACCATTTCGTGCAGAATGTCCCGCGCGGCGTCCCCATAAGGCGTATGCGACCAGCGGCGTTCGGCGAATAGAAGCGCCATAGCGAAATATTCTTCACCGTCGGGAGCGGGACCTTCGGAGTTGCGCGTCCCGTCTTTTTTGCAGGACCACGCGAAATATCCGGAATTCTCGCCCGCGGTAACGTGCATATAACGCAGCGTCCAGTCCCAAATCCTGTCAAAAATCTCACGTTTATCAAGCTGAACCGCAAGCATAAGCCCGTAGCTTTGCCCCTCCGTGCGAACATCGTCGTTACCGGTGTCTACCATATAACCCCCGCGGAAATCCCCGTCGTTTACTTCAAAATAAAAACGGTTTTCGCCGAGAAAAATATCGTAAAAAGTTTGCTCGATTTTTGCGCTAATTTCAGCTTCGGAATATCCGAATTCCGCAAGAACATTTGAGTATATACGCGATTTGTAAGCGTTCGGCATAGCATTTCACCAATCCTTTTTTCAGCTTGCGGCTTTTTCTTCATAAATACTGCGGAATTCGTTCGACACCTGCTCAAAAACGTGAGCAATAAGCGGGTCAAAGTGAGTTCCGCTACCCGAGGAGATTATTTTTACGGCGTCCTCGTGAGAAAACGGCTTTTTATACGGACGTTTCGAAACGAGAGCGTCATATACGTCGGCAACCGCCATAACACGCCCCAGCAGCGGGATTTCCTCATTTTTCGCGCCGGTCGGATAGCCGGAACCGTCCCATTTTTCGTGATGAGTTTCCGCGAATATTTTTGCGTAAAGCAAAAAATCATTATCCGACGGAATATTACCCATCATTGTGTCGATAATTTCACCGCCGAAAATGGGGTGCTTTTTTATTTCGTTGAATTCTTGTACTGTCAGCGAACCGGGTTTCCGAAGTATCGAATCGTCAATAGCGATTTTCCCGACATCGTGAAGCTGCGAAGATATAATAATAAATTCCGAATCTTTATATTCTTTCATCTGTTCGGGGTAGAGGTTCAGGCGCGTCATAGCGTCGAGCAAAATCCGCAGATAGCCTTGGGTGCGGAGAATGTGACCGCCGGTGTCGCCGTCGCGCCGTTCTACGAGGTCCGCAATAGTGCGTAATATCGAAATCTGCAAATTAAAAATATTGCGGGTTTTTATTTCCACCATTTGCTGCAAATTTTCATTAAAACCGCGAAGTTCGGCGTCCTTAGCTTTCAGAAGCCGCTGCTGGCGTTCAAGCGATAAATGAAGCTCAACGCGCTTATTAAGCAAATCAGTCGCGAATGGTTTCGATATATAATCAATCGCGCCAAGTTTCAAGCCTTCCAGCTCACTCTCAACATCGCTTTTACCCGTCAGGAAAATTACGGGAATTTCCGCGGTTTCGGGCTGCGCTTTGAGGATTTTAATCGTTTCGTAGCCATCGGTTTCCGGCATATTTATATCGAGCAAAATAATCGACGGAATTATCTGCGCGAGTAACTCAAACAGTTTCGCGGCGGACGGAACCGTATAAACCTCGTAATTGCTGATTAGCGCGTTTCTGCCGATTTTCAGGTTAGCTATGTCGTCGTCTACAAGAATCACAATTTCTTTTTCCATTAGTAATCCTCCGAATATTTATTTTGCTGCGTTAAATTTGTCAGCGCGGCTATACCGGCTTCGAAATCAAACATCAGCAGCGCGTCCGAAACTTCGCTTAAAGCTCTCGCGGTTTTTTCGTCGTATTCTTCCGCGCGCAAAGCCTCGAGCTGCGCGTAGGCTTCTTTAACGGCTTTCGATTCCAGCGCGGTCAGCAGTTCCGAATAGCTTTCCGCGTCAAGAGTACCCGCGTCCGGATTGGTATTTTTCTTGGGAAATGCAAGTAATATTTCCCCGGTAAGTTTTGTTAGGGCGGTAACAAATTCAGCCGCGTTTTGTAAAATATATTCAAAATCTTTTTTATTTCCCGCTTCTTCGAGTTTTGCCGCCATCGCCGACACTTCGGCTGCTCCGATTGAGCGCGAAACACTTTTAAGCGCGTGAACTTGTGTGATGTACCGTTTCAAATCTTCCTCGGAATCTTCAATATGTTCCGTATTCTCAAGGCTTGGAATACGTTCCGCGACATCCGCGCAGAAAAGCGCCAAAACCTCTAAATAAGCAGGGTAGGAGCCGCCCATCAGCTTTATCGCGCGTACGGAATCTACGCCGTTAATTTGAATTATATCCGTAAAATCCTCTAAGTGAGACGAATCGACCAGAAGATTCGCGGTTCTGTAAATACGTTTTTCCTCGGGAATACGCCGGTTAATCAGCGCGACGAGGGTTTTCATCTCAATCGGTTTCGGAATATAATCGTCGAAACCGTTTTTGAGGAACATTTCTCTCATACCGCTTATAGCGTTAGCGGTCAGCGCGGCAATAATCAAATTTTTGTATTTTTCGCCGTCAAGGGCGCGGATAGCAGCGGTAGCTTCGATACCGTCCATTTCGGGCATCATATGGTCCATAAATACTATATCGTAGTCGTGTTCCTGTACAAGCCGTATCGCTTCCTTACCGCTCAGGCAGGTGTCGATGATTGCGCCGAGAGGCGACATAAGACCTTTCGCAACGCTTAGGTTCGAGCGTATATCGTCAACAATCAGAAGCCTAACGTCAGGGGCGGTAAAGTTTATCTCGCTCTTGCTGTGAACTCTGTCAAGCGTTACTCCGTTCAGCAGGTTAGCGACGGGAATCGCGAACGCCGGCATAATTATGCTGCTGCCCTTATTGTTGTTAGTTTCGCCGACAGCCAATAAAGACGCAAGCTCGGTTTTCAGCTGCAGCGTTTCGGCAAGTTCAGAAGCAACTTCATCAACCGCGCCGGAGAAAAACGCAAAGTCATATTCATTACTTGAAAGTTCGTTGATGAAATCGGTCTCATTCCCGGTGCGCGTAACATTAACCCCGAGCGAGGTAAGCGTATATTCGAGAGAATCAGCCGAGAGCCGCGTCATATCGTGCATCAGGACGCGCTTATTCACCGCGTTTTCCACTGACGCGAATTTGTCGCCCTCGGTGTATTTTTGCTCAAAACTCGCGGTAAAAGTCGAGCCTTTTTCGTAGACGCTCGAAACAGTTACATCGCCGCCCATCATTCTGCACAGGCTTTGCGTGATTGACAGCCCGAGTCCCGTGCCGTCAACATTTTTGTTCCTATTCATATCCACGCGCGTAAACTTATTGAACAGCTGCGCCACGTCCTCTTCTTTTATCCCGACTCCGCTGTCCTCAACCTTAAAGCTGAAAATTACCGTCTCGCTGTCTTCCAACCGCGCGGTGATGCTCATTCGTATAAAGCCCTCGTTAGTATATTTACAGGCGTTACTGAGCAGATTTACCATTATATGCCGCACACGTACTTCATCGCCGATGATTTGGTTCGGAATATTCGGGTCGGCGTTTACGATAAAGGTTATCGGCTTTTCCGCTATCCGTACGCGGATTAAGTTAACCACGTCATTTATCAGCGAGGCAAAGAGGTACGGAGCGTTAACCAGCTCTATCTTTTTCGATTCTATCTTTGAGAAGTCAAGGATATTGTTAATTATCGAGAGCAGATTAGTCCCCGCGGCTTTGATTTCGTTAATGTATTCCTCAACCGCGGAGGAGGGATTTTCCCTAAGCGCAAGTTCGCTCATACCGATAATCGAGTTCATAGGAGTGCGGATTTCGTGGCTCATATTCGCGAGAAAATCGGACTTAGCGTTATTAGCGGAGACAGCGTCCTTAAACGGCTTCTCAATAGCTTTCGACGCGAATAAAGCCGCAATCAAACTCAATACAAGGCACATCACGCCGGTTATAAGCAGCCCTTTGCGAACGTTTTGAAGCGGACTTTCGGACAGCGGAGCCGTAACGCCCACAGTCCAGCCCACTTTCGACGTCGTGACAGGCATAAAGGTGCAAACGCGTTCTACGCCGTCGAGAGAGTATTTGCCGGAGCCTTTGCCGCCCTCAGTCATTTTCCCTAGAACTTCGCTGACCCGCTTGTCTTTTTGGTCATAAAGAGATTGCAGAAAGTTTCGGCGTTCCAGAACATAGTTAGTACGGATATTCGAAATGATTATGCCTTCGCTGTCAAGAATAAAGACGTTACCCGTTTCCCAAATCCTAACGTCCGAGAGCAAATCGCTGAAAAACATACCGGAGATGCTCGCGACAAGTATATGACCGGAATCAACAACCGGTACGCACACGTAGATTATCAGCTCGCCCGCTTCGTCAAAGTCCGTTGTGGAAATAACAGACTCACCGCCGAAAGCGCGCTGAACGTATATATTAGTACGAAGCTTTTCGTGAGAGATGCTATGGTTAGCAGCTCCGTAGGTTCCGATAATGTCAGAGCTGTCCGCGACAGTCAAGGCTAAAAAATTGGGATAGATTTCCAGCTGGCTGCGCATAACCTTTTGCAGTCCGGAGCCGGCAGGCAATCCGGCAATCCGTTCCGCGACAGTTTGAGCGTCAGCTTTGACCAAATCAATTTTGGAGCTGATTAGCTTGTCCGCTACACCCGCAAGTTCCGACATATCGTTCTCGGTGGTTTTTTCAAACCCGTCCTGAATGAAAATCAGACCCACGACAGTGCTGAAAGCAACGACAATAAAGGCGACCGCAAAAATTATGGCGACGACTTTTACCCGTATGGACATAGTCGGAAACCTCCCGGCTTAGAATATATCTGGTTGAACGGCTATATGTAGGATTGAACTATACGCTATATCATTTGTAGACCTTTTCACACATTTTTTACCATTATACATTATCCTAATAAATTTGTCAAGCCCACTATTTCACCAACTTCAACATTCCGCGCGGCACAGCGGAGAACGCAAAAACGCCGCCGGAGGATTACATATCCGCGGCGGACGTTACGTGCCGAGCGGCTTATCACTTCGCGCCGCTTTGCTCACTGTCTACTCTATTCGCTATATAGTCCGGAACCTCGCTCCTTTCGATTTCGAGCGCTGCTGCTAACTCGCCGAAGAGCATATCCTCGGCTTTACGCTTATACTTTTCATCAATAACCCCGAGCCAGCGCTTCTTTTTCTCCGACTGAACTTTCTTGGCGTTGATAGATACCGTCAGTTCCAGCAAATCCTCACATTTGTGGCTTGTGAAGTACGACTTGTAATATTTATCAAGTTCCCCAACCGCGGTATACTTTTTCGGCTTAACCTTAATCGCGGGAATACTGTCAATCAGACGTTCGGCTTCGTTCTTCGAGATAATCGGACGCATAAACACATTGCCGGAACCGACCGGAACCGAAATGGTATAATCCACATACAGCGGTTTAAGCACGTAGTACAGCTGGTTTTCGCCCGTCTCTTCCGTCTTTTTATCTGTTATGTCAGATATTTGGCATATGCCCGTATTCTCGTAGAAAACCATTTCTCCAACACTGTACATCTTTTGTCCTCCGCTTCTGTCTTATTCCTATCCATATTGTACCACATTTCACGCCCAAAAGTCAAGCGCCAAATTTTCGGCGGAACTGTCAAATTAGGCGTTGACGAAAGAGCTTTTTCGTGATATAATTGTTATCGGTTTTATGAGTGATACGCGTTTTTAATTTAGTTGAGAGGAGCCGCGTGACCAAATGGAGATAACCGCAATCGTTGTCGGAACAATATTTGCGATAGTCGCCTCAAACGTTTTGAGCCATCTATTCCCAAAACTTCCGCTGTCACTGCTCCTGATAGCTTTCGGCTGCATTATGGGCGTTATACTTTTGGAAGAACCGCTACTTCTTAACCCGGAGCTGTTCTTATCGCTTGTTATCGCCCCGCTGCTATTCCGCGACGCTGACGAAGCGGATTTCGTTTCGCTCTGGAAAGTCAAAAGCCCGGTTATGATTATGGCGTTTCTGCTTGTATTCATAACTGTATTCGCGGTGGGTTTTTCGGTAAAGCTGCTGCTGCCGCTGACGCCTCTCGCGGCTTGCTTCGCGCTTGGCGCAATACTCGGACCAACGGACGCGGTAGCCGTATCCTCGCTTTCCTCTCGCTTTACCTTCGGCGAGAGGATTACGAACATTCTCAAGGGCGAGGGACTCATTAACGACGCTTCGGGATTGACCGCGCTGCGCTTCGCTTCGGTCGCGTTAATCTCGGGGAGTTTTTCCGCGCCCAAGGCCGCTCTAAGCTTATTGTGGGTTACGCTCGGAGGTTTTCTCGTAGGATATCTGCTGACTTCCGCGGAACAGTACGTTATAAAAATCCTCAAGCGCGTCACGGTACGTCAGACCTCAACGTATATTCTGGTTGAGCTGATTATGCCGTTCCTGACCTATGCCGCGGCTGAATTTATCGGAGTTTCGGGTATCATCGCGGCGGTAGTTTCGGGAATCCGCCAAACCTCAAAAAATCTACGCGCGGAATCAATCTCCGCGGAGGTTGGCATAGCGAAAGAGAGTATCTGGCACCTGCTGTCCTCTTGTCTTAACTCCATTGTGTTCCTGCTGCTCGGTTTGGAATTGCCGCATATAGTGACCAGCGTCTGGAACGACCCGCGCATTTCAAAAGTAATGCTGATTGCGCCGATATTGCTTATCACGCTGGTTGTATGGCTTGTACGCTTCATAAGCGTGGCGTTATTAGTACGCGATGAGAGCGTACGCATATCGGGGCGGCTAAAGAACGTGCTGCTGATAACCTTATCCGGGGCAAAGGGAACCGTCAGTCTCGCGGCGGCTTTCGCCCTCCCGATATATTACAGCAACGGCGAACGTTTTTCGGAGCGTCCGCTCCTAATGTTTATCACTGCGGGAGTGATAATCCTCTCGCTTGTTGTCGCGCTGTTCGTTCTGCCGCTTATAGCGGACGACGCGGAAGAGGAAGAAGTCAGCGAGAGCGACGTTCAGATCCGCGTCCTGAGAGAGGTAATCGACCGCTTACGCAAACGTCCCGACGTTAAGCTAAAGGACGTCGTACTCTTAGGATATAAGCGAAGGATAGACGAAATAGAATACTCCGAGTTCACAGCCGAGGAACGCCGGGAACTCCACCACTTGCAGCAGTTACTGTTCCGCGTTGAGAAAGCGGTCATTGAGGAACATTATCAGGCAAATCTTATCTCGTACCATACATACCGCAACGCGATAGGACTGCTATTTTTCGTATACCGCGGGGATTTGAGCCGCGCCGCCATTCAGTCTACGCTGTGGACTAAGCGGCCCGAGCGTCTCTTTCACAAGCGCCAGACGCAAAAGCATATCGCCGAGCGCATTGACGAGCTGGAACAGGAAAACGAGTTCCTGGCGCTTTTCCGCGACGAAAGCGAGATGCTCGTCGTCACCGCCAAAAGCAACTCTGACAGGTTTCCGGCTAAAATCATTAACAGGGTTATACGCGACAGAGACGACATTTACGACGAAATACACGACGGCGTATTCGGAAAAACCCTGCAAACCTTATACGATAACGAATACTACGAAGCTATGCTTATGGGCTTTTACGTTGAGCGTCAGGTTATTCACGATTTTCTGGACAGCGGCAAAATTACCGACGAACACGCCGCGACGCTTCGTATGAACGTCAACCGTATGGAGCTGTACATTCTTTCAGGCGACCGCGACGAAACAGCGCAGGAAATCAACTCAATTTTCGAAATCCAGTCGGACGAGCCGGAAGCCGCAGACGACCAAACTCCCGGGGAAGTCTAAGGGGAACGTTACGCTTGACAAATGTCGTTTATTGTAGTAAAATATACATACATTCTAAAAATTACGGAGGCGGACAAAACAATGTTTAGGCGAATACTAACCCTTGCGTTGGCTCTCGCACTTACGCTCTCACTCGCAGCCTGCGGAGGCAAAGACGAAGCAGTCGGCGGCAGCAACACAAGCAGCGGCAACAGCTCAAGCGACGGTTCGGACAGCGGTAAATCCGCGGAAACAGCAAAACCCGGCGACAGCAGCAACGACAACGAACCGGCAAACGACGAACCGCAAGCAGAAGCAAAGAGCAGCGCGGTACAAGCGTCGGATATCGCAGTAGTCGTAGAACCGACGATTGTTATTGAGTACCTTGAAAATGTTTATAACGGCGGTCAGACAATGCCCGAGTACATATTTAATAATGGTCGCATATTAGTCACGGTTGAAGATGGGAGCGTACCCACAAAACACGAAAAAGGCTATTGTTTCCTTGACACACAAGGGAATTTTGATGTGGATACGTCGGGTATCCGTTTTGATGTTGATTCCGCAAAACCGAAAAGAGTTATAACAGGTATTTCCGAGGGACTTACAGTATTTGAGGACGAGGATTTAGCCAATGGCTATAAAGACGAAAGTGGCACTGTAGTAATACCCGCAAAATACTATATGGCATATCCGTTTAGTGAGGGACTGGCTCTTGTGCAAGAAAATCAAGGCGGACTATGGGGATTTATAGATAAATCGGGAAATACGGTAATTCCTTTTGAGTATGATACACCGCCTTATAATTACGGCGAAAAAAGAGTCACAATGTTTGTCAATGAAGCGGTGGTATATGGCTTTACCGAGGGGCTTGCGGCTGTGTCTAAGGACGGTAAGAGTGGTTATATTGACAAAAACGGAAACGCTGTAATACCATTTATCTACGACAAAGCTGCTCCGTTCAGTGAGGGTCTTGCGGCTGTACTGCTTAATGAAAAGTGGGGCTTTATTGATAAAAATGGTAATATGGTTTTGGAGCCGCAATACACTTTTGGACCAAGCAAAGACACCAGCAGTTATGATTATGGTAATGGGGTGCCGTTTTTCCGCGGCGGGTACGCTTTTGTTCTTAATCAAAATAACAGCTTTGTTCTTATCGACAAGGACGGCAATAAACTTGAAATACCTGACGGGTATCGTCCTGACGGTGGTTTCAATGGTGGTGTTGCGGTAATTTCCCAAACAGGCTCGCGGGACGATAAAACATCAGCGATTATAAATACCAACGGCGAAATTCTTGACGAAGGTTTTACCTTTATATTACAGTTCAGCGAGGGTTATACGCTTTTCAGCAAAGAACCAATAAACTGGGGAACTCAGACTATTACAGCCGGCATCTTGCACAACACAGCCTACAAACCATAA
>JAISLB010000017.1 GCA_031260685.1 Oscillospiraceae bacterium
CTGAACTTACGGCGTCTAGCTTGAGCGCTTTAGTCGCATCGAGACTTAAATACGCGTAGCTTTCGTCCTGCGTCCCGACTGTGTAGCCGCTGAACAGCTGCATTCCGTCAAGAATCGTGAGCGCTTTGCCGGCTTCGTTCTCAAGCGTCCCGGAGCCGTCGAGTTTCTCGAGGCGTATCGTGGTAGCTTCGAGAGTTTCCGTGGGCGCAACTGTCGCCGCAGCGGGAATTTCGGTTGGCGGAGCAGTTGCGGTAGCCGCGGGAGTTTCGGTTTTTCCGCAAGCTGCTAAGGAAAGTACCAGCGCGAGGGTTAGCGCGAGGCTTAGAATTCGCTTTGCCATTGTATTTTTTCCTCCTAAGTAATATAATTGCATAATTATATCATATTCGGCAAAACTTGTCAAGACTTGACAAGCGTAGGAAGCGTGTGTTATAATGATATCGGAATAGATATCGGGCGCCGCGGTATGCTTTTACCGCGTATAGTCTTTCCGCGGGGCGGAGGAATGGAGATTATTATGCAATACAGAACGGACAAACGCTCCGGCAATAAGCTCTCGGTACTTGGCTTTGGCTGTATGCGGTTCTCACGCGGAGTTGCGGGAATCGACCTCAAAAAAGCCGAACAGCTCGTACTAAACGCGATAGAGCGCGGTGTGAACTACTTTGATACGGCATATATGTATCCCGGTTCCGAAGCTGCTCTCGGAACTATACTCGCAAAGAATAAGCTCCGCGCAAAAATTTATTTAGCAACTAAGCTCCCAATCGCAAACTGCAAATCGGGCGCGGACTTTGACAAGTTTTTTGCCGCTCAACTCGCGGCGCTTCAAACGGACTATGTTGATTACTACCTTATGCACAATATCAACAGCCTCGCGCAGTGGAACGAGCTGCGTGCGTGGGGAATCGAAAAGTGGATAGCAACGCAGAAAGCTTCCGGCAAAGTGCGGCAACTCGGGTTCTCATTCCACGGTCCGCGTCAGGAGTTTGAAGCTGTACTCGAATCCTACGATTGGGATTTTTGCCAAATCCAATATAACTACGCGAATGAAACAAACCAAGCGGGGGTCGAAGGACTACGAAAAGCCGCCGCGCGGAACATTCCCGTAATAATTATGGAACCGCTCCTAGGCGGAAAGCTTGCGACGGGCTTATCAGCTGCCGCTCTCGACGTTTTCAGCAAAGCCGACGCGTCCAGAAGTCCCGCTCAATGGGGACTGCGCTGGCTCTGGAATCAACCCGAGGTCACTGTTGTACTCTCCGGAATGAACGAACAACGTCAGCTTGACGAAAATCTTGCGATAGCGGACGTTTCCGAAGCTAACTCCGTCACGGACTCCGAACGCGCCGCATATGATAAAGTTATCGAAATTTTCAAATCAACCGATAAGGTTCCCTGCACCGGCTGCGCGTATTGTATGCCTTGTCCGAAAGGCGTTAATATCCCCGGTTGTTTCGCTGCTTATAACGCCCGCTTCGCACACGGCTTTATGCCGGCGCTGCCGATGTATATTACTACCACCGCCGCGAATCGCAAGGTTAACGCACTCGCGAGCAACTGTGTCAAATGCGGACAGTGCGAATCTCACTGTCCGCAAAAGATTGAGATACGCCGTGAGTTAGCGAACGTAGTTAAACGTATGGAACCCTTATGGTTCAAAGCGGCGATGAAAATATATCGTGCGGTAAGCAAATAATGGTTTAGTACCGCTTAATCGTTAACGATAATACAGCCCTCACTTGCCGTCAAACGGCAAGTGAGGTTTTTTTGCGCTGTTTTTCAAGCTAAATTTGAAAAAAACTCAATTTACTTGTTATTGCTTTTCACTCGGAGATGTGTTACTCTATAGTTACGGCAGCCGGAACTATCAGGCAACAGGGAGGGGACACAGCTATGACCATTAACATCGGCGCAAACCTCAAGCGGCTTCGGCGCGGACGCGACATTACGCAGGAGGAGCTTAGCGCGTTGCTCGGAGTATCTCCGCAATCCGTGTCAAACTGGGAGCGCGGAGATTGCTATCCCGATACGGAGCTTTTACCGAAGCTTGCGGCTTACTTCGAGGTAACGCTCGACGAACTATTCGGAATGTCGAAACAGCTCGAAGAGGAACGTATTGCCGACGCTCTCTACACCGAGGGCGACGGATTGTTTGCCGCGAAATCGCTGGAAGCGTTATTGGACTCGCTCGAACGCTGGCGCGGGATTGCGGAGGACTACCCGCATAACGACCTCGCGCAGGTTCGCTACGCTTCGCGCCTGACTTCGGCGGCTAGTCCCTACGGAGCTGAGGAAGACGCAAAAAATAAGCGAACCGCGATAAAGCTTCTCGAAACGGTACTGGGACGCTCTACGGACAGTCTAATACGCAGCGAAGCGGAGAGTATGCTCGTCCGCGCCTATTCAGCTGCGGGAGAAACGCAAAAGGCTTACGAGCTTGTGAAAAAACTTCCCGGCAGCAACCAGACTATGGAGAACGCTTACTGCTATCTAAGCGTATTCGACAAAAATTTCCGTGAGCAGACTGACAAAGAGCGGATAAAGGCGGCGCTTATTAGTAACGCGTTTCAACTTGCACTAATATTGTACGGCTCACTGTCCGCGCTTGACGGCACGTTCACGATTGCAAGTGACCCGGCGCCGGTAAACTACGGTTTGCCGCAAAAGTGGAAAGCTGTCAAGGACGCGATTACGGTGGTAATAGCGGAGGTGTCGTGATGCTAAAAAACGTACGCTACATACTCCGCTTTGCGTGGAGAGCTGACAAACTCGGTACAACGTTCCAGTTTCTCGCAGCGATTATCAGCTCAATTGGTATGACTGCGCAGGCTATCGTCCTCAAAATTCTCATTGACGCGGTGATGGCTCATAAACCGCTGTCGTATATGCTCACAGTTGCAATCGGATACAGCATTTTGATTTTGATAACGCTGGTGGTAATCAACCCGCTGCAGACAAAAGTCAACAGCAGACAGAATCTCCGCACCGAAAAGCTCTTGAAGAAGCTGCTGCTTGATAAAATTACGCGAATCGACAGCGAACAATTTGACGACCCCGAGTTTTACGACAAGCTCGAGAAAGCAATGGACAACGCCGATAAGCGGATTATAAACGCAATACTCACGATGTCCGCTGTGTTTACATTTTTCCTCAACGCGGCTGGGAGCGCGGCGATTATCACGGCTATCAGCCCGCTGTTCTTGATTCTTGCGGCGTTATCGGTTGCCGCGACGCATTTTTCTAGCCGCGCTAAGATGAAGCGGAGCGTTGCGCTCTACCAAACGGTAACTCCGCTGAACCGCAAAACCGACTATTTCAAGAGCGTGCTTGGAACCCGCGAAACTGCCGCAGACCTCAAGCAATATCAAAGTTTTGGAACGCTGCTGCTCGGCAAATTCAGTGCGGC
>JAISLB010000067.1 GCA_031260685.1 Oscillospiraceae bacterium
GCGGGGGTTATCAAAGGCGCGGCGAGAATGACGAATAAGCTCGGACGCTTCGGCTATTTCGAGCTTAGGGCAAGGCGGGACAACCTACTCTGCGCGGAGGGGGAAACTCTCCGCGCCCACGAATTTCACTATTCACAAAGCGGCAGCGAGGGTTCGGATTTTGAGCTTACAAAACCCGGCGGCGCGGGTTTCGCGCTTTCGGTCCACGCTACCGAAACTCTTTACGCCGGTTATCCGCATATAAGTTTCGCGGGAGAGAATAACGCCGCGAAACGCTTTACGGAGGCTTGCGTCAGGTACAGCCGCAGCGCTTGACAAAGCGCGCGGTATGCGTCAACTGTATTATAGGAGGAACATTATGAAAGGAATATTTTACGGTGTGGGTGTAGGACCGGGCGACCCGGAGCTGCTCACAATTAAGGCTGTGCGAACCCTCGCAAAGGCGGACGTTATAGCCGCCCCAGAACGTGAAAATGGGCATACAGCTCTCGACATTGCCGCGGCTTATATTCACGGCAAGGAGATTTTGCACTGTCCGTCGCCTATGTCGTCCGATAAATACGTCATCGGCGGCGCTTACGATATTACCGCCTGCACAATTGCAAAGGAACTGGAATCCGGACGAAGCGCGGCTTTCGTTACCCTCGGCGACCCCTCGGTTTATTCGGCGTTTCTCTATATCAGGAGACGCGTCAAGGCACTGGGATATGAAACTGTTACAATCCCCGGAATAACGAGCTTCTGCGCGGCTGCCGCGGCGCTCGGAGAGGGACTTTGCGAAGACGATGAGCCGCTCCTGATTCTGCCCTCCGCGGCTCCCGACGAATATATAGATTTGCCCGTTACAAAGGTTCTTATGAAGCAGATTAAGGCGCTCCCGCTATTGTCCGAGCGTTTCAGCCAACGCGGCGCGGACGTTTCGGCGGTTACAAAATGCGGGATGACGGACGAGCGCATCTCGCGCGGAGCGGAGTCGCTCAAAGACGTCTCGGAGTATTTCACGCTTGTGATAGTAAAGGAGCCGTCGGCAATATCGCGGAGGAACGACCTTTGAGACTCGCGGTTTCGTTAATCGACTGGAAAAGCGCAAACGCCGGAGTGCGCGGTGATTTCGCGTTTTCCGACGAAGCAGCGGCGGAGCTTATGTCCGCGATTGCCCCGAGGGTTTCGGGCTGCGTACTGCTCTCGACCTGTAACCGCTGTGAGCTGTACATAACTTCGGAGGAGGAAGCGCAGCCCTCCGAACTGCTTTGCGAAGCCGCGGGACTGGATTCCGCGGGCTACGCGTTTGTTACGCTTACGGAGGAAGCCGCCGTACGGCACTTGCTCAGCGTAGCCTGCGGACTGGAATCGCAAATCCCGGGCGAGGAGCAGATTCTCACGCAGTTAAAGACTGCCGCGCTGAACGCCCGTAACGTTAAAAGCTCCGACGGAATCCTCCAAACGCTGTTCCGCATTGCCGTAACCTGCGGCAAAGCCGCGCGTACGCAAACCCGGCTTGTCGGAACTCCGCCGTCTGTCGCTGCCGCCGCGATATTCAGGGCGCGTGAACGCTTCGGAACTCTCGAGGGTAAAACCGCCGCGGTCATAGGAAGCGGCAGGGCGGGAAAACTCTGCGCGGGACTGCTTCTCGAGGAGGGCTGCAAAGTTACCGTCACCGTTAGAACCTACAAACACGGCGGCGCGGAGGTTCCGGAGGGCTGCGAAGCAATCCCCTACGGTGAACGTTTCGCGGCGATTGACGGTGCGGACTTAGTTTTCAGCGCGACCGCCAGTCCGAAGCTTACGATTACCTATGACGAGTTCGCGGAGCTATCCCGTAAGCCGGTGTTCTTAGCGGACTTAGCGGTTCCCTATGACGCTGACAGGCGGCTCAAAACGTTTCCCGGGCTGACGCTGATAAATATGGACGATTTCAGCGAAAGCGCGGAGGGCTTCCGGGCGTATAACGCCGAAGCCTTAGCGCAAATTGCCGTGATTGAGGACAAATACTGCGCGGAATTTCTCCGCTGGCTCAATAACCGCGTACGCTACCGCGAGGTTCCGAGGTTTCCGCTGTTTATAGATTTGAGCGGCAGAAACTGCGTGGTAATAGGCGCGGGGACAATCGGCACCAGACGCGCTAAGGCGCTTTTGAGCTTCGGCGCGAATGTAACGGTCGTCGCGCCCAATATAAGCGAACATATAGACGGAGCGGTCTGCAAAGCCCGCGCTTTTGAAGCGTCCGACCTTGAGGGCGTGTTTTTAGCGGTAGCCGCGGTTAACGACCGCTCGGTCAACCGCGGGATAGCGCGGCTTGCGAAAGACTTGGGGGTGTTTGCAAGCGTCGCGGATTCTCCGGAGGAATCGACCTTTTGGTTTCCGGCTTCCGCCGTCAGCGACAGGCTCAATATCGGCATAGTGTCAAGGAGCGGAGAGCATAGTCTGGTTGCGGAAACAGCGCGCCGCATACGAAAAATGCTAGGGCAATTGGAGGAGTTATGAAACCCATTAGAATCTTGACCCGCAGCAGCGAACTCGCGGTAAAACAGGCTGAAATGGTTATAGAGGCGATACGGCGTTACGACGCGGGACTGACTTTTGAGCTGATACTGATAAATACCGCTGGCGACACAATTCAGAACCGTCCGCTCGATGAAATAGGCGGCAAAGGCGTATTCGTCAGGGAGCTTGAAGCCGCGCTCCTTGCCGGTAAAGGCGATATCGGAGTTCACAGCTGTAAAGATATGCCGGGCGAGGACGACCCGAAGCTGCCGATTGCGGCGTTCTCACTGCGCGGCGACCCGCGTGACGTTCTCGTATTACCGCAGTGCGTATCGCGGCAGGATTTGTCGAAGCCTGTCGGCTGTTCCAGCAATCGGAGAGCTGTACAGTATGCGCGGATCTGTCCGGAAGCGCGGATTGCGCCGATTCGCGGTAACGTCCCCACGAGACTCCGCAAGCTTGACGACGGTGAATACTCCGGGATAATTCTCGCTGCCGCGGGACTTGCGCGTCTCGGGCTTACGGACCGTATCAGCCGCGTTTTCGAAATCAGCGAGATGATTCCCGCCGCGTGTCAGGGGATTATCGCGGTTCAGTCCCGGGCAGGTACCGACACGGGATATCTGGAACCTTTCCGCAATGAAAACGCGGCTAAGTGCGCCGCAACGGAGAGAGCGTTTATACGGAAGCTCGGCGCGGACTGCTTCGCTCCGGCGGGAGTTTACGCGGAGCTGAAAAACGGTTCCGTCAATATCACCGCTATGTACAGCGGTAAGTGCGGCAGCGCGATTGCCGCGGAGCAGGACGCGGAGAGCGAAGCCGTAAAACTTGCGGGGAGATTGGCTGAATGTTTGGAAACGGAAAAGTAACGCTCGTGGGCGCGGGACCGGGGAGCGCGGGACTTCTCACTTTGCGCGGTCTCGAGTCGCTGCGGGAAGCCGACACGGTAGTTTGCGACAGGCTTGTCAGCCGCGAAATCCTCGAACTTATCCCGCTTTCCGCGGAATGTATCTACGCCGGGAAAGAGAGCGGCAGCCACGCAATCCCGCAGGAGGATATCAACCGCTTGCTTCTCCGCGAGGCTCAACGCGGTAAGAATGTAGTGCGCTTGAAAGGCGGCGACCCCTTTCTGTTCGGGAGAGGCGGCGAAGAACTGGAACTTTTAGCAAAGCACGGAGTAGCCTTTGAGGTGGTTCCGGGGGTTAGTTCCGCGCTTTCCGTTCCGGCGTACGCGGGAATTCCCGTAACTCACCGCGGTTACGCGGCTTCGGTGCATATTATCACCGCGCATACAAAAGCCGGAAGCGAAGCCGGAATCAACTACGCGGCTCTCGTTCAGACCAAGGGAACTCTCGTATTCCTTATGGGCGCGGTACTCACGGAGAAAATCGCGTCGGGCTTATTAGCCGCGGGACTGCCGCCGGATACTCCCGCCGCGGTTATCGAACACGGTACGCGCAGCTTTCAGCGTAAGACGCTCACGACGGCTTCGGAACTCGCAAACGTTCCGAGGAGTTTTGAAAGTCCCGCAATCCTCGTCATCGGAGACGTCTGCGCGTTAAGCTCGGACTTCGACAGCTTTTCGCGTTTACCGCTCAAAGGCAGACGGATTGTCGTTACGCGCTCCCGCGAGGATTCGGGACGTTTGAGCGGGCTGCTTCGCAAACTCGGCGCGGAGGTTATACCGTATCACTGTATCGTCACGGAGCCGCTGCCCGCGAGATTGCCTGATTTCTCGGCGTTTGAGTGGCTCGTGTTCACCAGTCCGCGGGGAGCCGCGGCTTTCGGTGCGCTTCTATCCGCAAATTCACTGGACGCGAGGGTTCTCGCGAAGCTCAAAATCGCCGCTGTGGGGGCTTCTACGGCGGAGGAACTCAAAAAGCTCGGGCTGCGTGCTGATTACGTTCCTAAAACCTACGGCGCGGCGGCATTGGCGGAGGGGCTGCGGACAATCAGAGCCAAGCGAATCCTGCACCTCGGCGCGGAGAACGTTTCGCTGACCTTCGGAGCGTCGCTTCCGCTCTATCGGACGCGGAGCGCGGTTCCGCAAGCGGCCGATTTAAGCTCCGCGGATTGCGTAACCTTTACCAGCGCGTCAACTGTACGCGGTTTTGCGGAATCCGCCGGAAACTGCGAACAATTCAAGGCGGCGTGCATAGGTCCGCGAACCGCCGAAGAAGCCGCAAAGTACAATTTCGCCAAAATCGCGGCCGCTGAAAGCGCAACTCTCGCGGCTTTATGCGATTGCGCGGTAAAACTTTTGGAGACAGAACGGATATGAATATTACAATCAGACCGCGCAGGCTCCGCAACTCCGAAGCTCTCCGCAGGTTAACGCACGAGACGCGGGTTTCAGCCGAGAGCCTTGTCTATCCGCTGTTTGCGGTTGAGGGTTCGGGGATAGTCAGCGCGATTGAGTCAATGCCGGGGCAATACCGCTATTCGCCGGACGAAATTTGCGCTAAAGCCGCCGACTGCATAGCCGCGGGAGTTGACAAGCTGCTGCTATTCGGCGTCCCGAAGCATAAAGACGGCGAAGGTTCCGGAGCTTGGGACGATGACGGCGTAACTCAAAACGCGCTCCGAAGCTTAAAAGCGAACTTTCCGAAGCTGCTGCTTATCGCGGACGTTTGCCTTTGCGAATATACAGCTCACGGACATTGCGGCGCAATCAAAAACGGTGAGCTTGACAACGACGCTACGCTCGAACTCTTAGGCAGAACGGCTGTATCACTCGCGAAAGCCGGAGCTGACATAGTCGCTCCGTCGGCTATGTGCGATGGTCAGATTGCCGCTGTACGAGCGGCTTTGGACGCGGAGGGATTTTCGCGTATTCCCGTGATGTCCTACGCTGTGAAGTACGCTTCAGCGTTTTACGGACCGTTTAGAACAGCCGCGGCTTCCGCGCCCAAATTCGGCGGCCGCGGGACGTATCAGATGGATTACGGCAATTCCCGCGAAGCTCTTAAAGAAGCCGCGCTCGACGTTTCCGAGGGTGCTGACATACTTATGGTTAAGCCCGCGCTGGCGTATATGGACGTAATAGCTAAGGTCAAAGCCGCGTCGAATCTGCCGCTTGCGGCTTATTCCGTCAGCGGCGAATACTCAATGATTAAAGCCGCCGCGAAAGCTGCTTACGGCGATGAATACGCGTTAATGCTGGAAACCGCCGCGGGAGTGTACAGAGCGGGCGCGGACATACTTATCAGCTATTTCGCTCCGGAGCTTGCAAACGCGGTCAGACGGGGAGACCTTTGATGAACGAAAGCTTATTCAGACGCGCGGAGCTCGTATTGCCCGGCGGGGTCAACAGTCCCGTCCGGGCGTTCAAAGCGGTCGGGGGAATTCCGAAGTTTATCTCTCACGCGGAGGGCTGCCGGCTGACTGACGTTGACGGCGTAAGCTACGTAGATTACGTAGGTTCGTGGGGACCGATGATTCTCGGGCATAATCACCGCGTAATCCGCGAGGCTGTTGAACTCGCGGCGGCTAAGGGCTTGAGCTACGGTGCGCCTTGCCGCGCGGAAGTCGAACTCGCGGAGCTTATGACGTCGCTCGTTCCGGGGCTTGAAATGCTGCGTATGACCTCGAGCGGTACGGAAGCTGTAATGAGTGCGCTGAGAGTCGCGAGATACGTCACGGGACGCTGCAAGCTGATTAAGTTCGAGGGCTGCTACCACGGTCACAGTGACGCGATGCTTGTGAAAGCCGGTTCGGGCGCTTTGACCTTGGGAACGGCTGATTCCGGCGGGGTTCCGGAGTCCGCGGCGGCTCTAACGCTTTCCGCAAACTATAACGACCTCGGAAGCGTTGAGAAACTGCTGGACGCAAACCGCGGCGAGGTAGCTGCGGTAATAGTCGAGCCGGCGGCGGCAAATATGGGCGTTGTAGCTCCCGCGGCGGGCTTTCTCAAAGGTTTGCGGGAGCTGTGCTCAATTCACGGGACGCTTCTGATATTCGACGAAGTAATCACGGGCTTCCGTTTGTCCCCCGGAGGAGCCGCGGAAAAATACGCCGTTACGCCCGACCTTTACGCGTTTGGGAAAATAATAGGCGGCGGACTTCCGGCGGGAGCTTTCGGAGCTTCGCGCGAGATTATGAGCTGTGTAGCTCCGCTGGGCGAAGTCTATCAGGCGGGTACGCTCTCGGGCAATCCGATAGCTATGGCAGCGGGACTTGCGCAGCTGCGTTATCTCGCGGAACACCGCGAAGTCTACGGCTATATAGACGCTTACGCCGAAAAACTCGCGCGGGGTTTGGCTGAAATTTTTCGCGGAAAGGCTGCGGTCAACCGCGTAGGTTCGCTGCTGACCGTATTTTTCACTTCGCGGAGCGTCGATTCGTATTCCGCGGCGAAAGCAAGCAGCGCGGAGGATTACGCGGCGTTTTTTCACGCTATGCTGGATTGCGGATTCTATCTGCCGCCGTCGCGCTTTGAAGCGTGGTTTGCGGGAGCCGCTCACGGAGAGTTCGAACTGTCGGCAACTCTCGAAGCCGCGCAACGCTTCGCGCGTTCGGGAGCGTTGCGATGAAAACTAAGGCGCTGCTGGTCGTAAGCTTCGGTACGAGCCGGGACGAAAACCGCGAACTGAGCTTCGGCGCGGTTGAGAGGAGCCTAGCCGCTGAATTCCCCGATTACGAAGTCCGCAGAGCTTTCACGAGCAGGATTATCAGAGCGAAACTCGCGGAACGCGGCGAAGCTCGAATCGACGGGGTCTCGGAGGCTCTCGGACATTTGCTTGCGGAGGGGATTCGCGAAGCCGTAGTTCAGCCCACGTTCGTCATCGACGGACGCGAATACAAAAAAGCAGCCGCCGAAGCCGCAAAGCTTGCGGGACGCTTTCGGCGTTTCGCGCTTGCCGCGCCGCTGATTGCTTCCGACGGGGATTGCGCGGAGCTTGCGGAGATTATGGCGGCGGGAGTGCCGGGCGATACAGCCGCGGTGTACGTAGGTCACGGGAGCGTGCATCCCGCCGATTCCGCGTATCTGCGGCTTAGGAGGGTTCTCGCGGAGCAATGCCGCGGTAACTGCTTTGTCGGAAGTTTTACGGGGAAAGCGGAACCGGAGGGAGTTATCAGACAGCTTAGAGCCGCGGGATTCTCAAAGGCGCTTCTGCGTCCGTTGCTGATTTGCGCCGGTAAACACGTCCTAGGCGATATGGCGGGTAACTCTGAAAGCTCGTGGAAACAACGCTTCGAAACAGCGGGTTTCGAAGTAAGCTGCGAAGCGGAGGGCTTAGGACAGCGCGAAGCAGTCCGCGGCTTGATTGCGAGACACGCCCGCGAAGCGATGGCAACCGGGAGACGCGCTTAGAACGCGTCCCCAGGTTTTTTTAGTGTAATGCGTGTTCAGATAACGTTTTCGTTGCGGGCGATTATGTCATCTTGCAGTCTGCGTCCGAGTTCCACGAAATAGGCGGAGTAACCGGCTATTCTGACGACTAAATCACGGTAGAGGTCGGGACGTTCCTGCGCCGCCCGCAGGGTGTCAGTATCGACCACGTTATATTGGCACTCTAAGCCGCCGTCAGCGAAATATTGTTTAGTCATCTCGCGGAGCTTCGCGATACCGCTTTCCTCGGAGAGTACGCTTGGGTGCATACGGAGGTTGAGCGCCATACCGTCCATAAATTTCGTATGGTCGAATACAACCGCGCTGTTGAAAACCCCCGTGGGACCGTTGCCGTCGCGGGACTGCGCGGGGCTGATAGCGTCCGCGATAGGCGTACCGGTCTTGCGCCCGTCGGGAGTAGCCCAGGTCCATTCGCCCTGCTGAACGTGATCCGCGGCTCCGTACATTCCCGCTTTGTACGTTTTGCTGCGGATTGAGGAACACTCGCTGCATTGCTGATAGTAGGTGTCGGCAGCCCATTTCAGTTCGTTATCGGCGTAGGGGTCGGCATTGCCGTAGTGCGGAACGTCGCTGAGAATCCGTTGGCGAAGCAGTTCGTTCGCTTTCCCCTCCCAGTTTGACATATAAGCGTCGTAGAGTTCGCGGGTGGTGCAAAGTTTTTTGTCGAAACACATATAGTTGATAGTCGCGATAGAATCAGCGATAGTCGCAAGCCCCGTCGCCGTACCGCCGTAGCTGTTATAGTCGCAGCCGCCGCTCGAACAGTCGAGACCTTTTTCCATACAGCCGCGCATCGACATCGAGAGCATTGCGTAGGGCAGATTGTAGCCCGCGAGGTATTCCGCGTAGTTATTGATTGTAACGTACCATTTAAGTAGATAGCCGGACATTTTTGCGTAGGCTGCTTTGACCTCGTCAATAGAGGTCATATCATAGAGGAAGCCTGTATCGAGCGGAGCCTTTTTGCCGTTCATCGGGTTAACGCCGTTGTTGAGCGCCATATCGAGTACTACGCCGTAATAGAGCGAGGCGTGAGCCGCGCCTACGCCGTTAGGAGCGGGGAAGTCGCAGCCGCTTCCGACAATTTCTTGGCAGCCGATAATGCTGTAATCTCTCGCGTCGCGAAGCGTGAAGCCGAGCTCTTTCTGAAGCCCGGGAATGATGACTTCGTCATTTTGGAAGAGCGGAAGTCCGCCGACAAGTTTTGAGGTTTCGAGTGCGCAGTTCCACAATTCGTCCGTAGTACCCGGGTGAACGCGCATACTGACCGTGGGGTCGTGAAGTTTTAAGCGTCCGATAGTTTCCAGCACCATAAATGACAGCGTATTGCAGGAGTCCTCGCCGCTGTCAGGGTCAATCCCGCCGATAGTCGTATGCTGATAGGTGTTGCCGATTCCCGCCGTTTCAGCCATTTTTCCGTAACCGCCCTCATAGTAACAGTTGGCTTTAAGGAAGAACGCGTCCGTAAGCTCCTGCGCTTGTTCCCGCGTAAGCGCGCCGCTGTCGAGGTCGCGTTTGAGGTAAGGCCACGCGTATTGGTCGAAGCGCCCGAGAGCGGGTCCCGGCATAGTCTGCTCGTAGGCAAGCAGCAACTGATAGAGCAGTACAGCCTGTAAAGCTTCGCGGTAGTTACGAGCGGGTTCCGTACTTAGGGATTTGAGCGAATCCGCCATTTGCAGAAGTTCGGCTTTACGTTCGGGGTGGTCGGCTAGAGCCGCCTGACGCGCCGCTTCCTCGCCATAGCGCGAAATCAGCGCGGCCGCGGCGTCGCAGACTATTGTAATGCTCTTGTAGAACATATATTTTTTCATTGCTTCGCCCTGAATGTTTCCGGAGTGAGAATCGAGGAAGTCTTGCGCCTCTTTGCGTATCGAGCCATAGCCGCGGCTGAGGATTTTGCCCCAGCCCGGGGTTAAGTGACCGACGTGAAGGCTTAGAACGCCGGGACGTCCCGGGTCTCCGTAGTCGCTGGCTTCGAGCGCGAAAAAGTCCTCCGCTCCGTCCGGGAGCCAAGCGTCGCCGACCTGAGAATCCGTGCTTTCCCATAAGGCTCCGCCGGAATCTTGTATCGCGGCTAAATCCTCCGGAGTGATAGCTAGCCGCTGTTCGGGGCTTTTGTTATGCCACATATTATCGGTATAGTCAAAGTACCAGTCCTCGGGCATTTCGGCGAGAGGAAGCGCGCCCCACATAACTCCCGAGCAACCCGCGAAGTATTTACCCTTGGAACCCGCGAAGTAGTCGTCTTCAAAAATCGGCGTAGTCATTCGTTCGCAAAGGTACTTAGTAATAAGCGGACGTTTGATGATAGGTACGATTTTGCCGTAGAGCTTAATAGCTTCCGCCGTAAAGACCGACTTTTCAGCGTCCCCGATGATTACTCTGTCGCGGACCCTCTGCCGGTAGCGTGAAATACGCGGCGAAACCAAACTAAATTTGTACATATGTCCTTCCCCCTTTGTTTTAGTTAATCAGATATTTGATATTTGATACTGATATTTGAATCACTTACATTATACCACTTGACTTTTGATTGTGCAAGAGGTATAATAACTATTATCAATTGTATTTTTTTTGGAGGGCAGCTATGAAGCCGATATACGAAGGCAAATCAAAACAGGTTTTTGACGATTCCGCGCCTGACACGTACCGTATCCACTTCAAGGACGACGCTACCGCGGGTAACGGAGAAAAACACGACACGCTGCCGGGCAAAGGGGTGCTGAACGCCGCCATCTCAAATCTTCTCTACGGCTATCTCGCGGAAAACGATGTTGACACGCACTTGCTGGAAGTTTTGAGCGAGACGGACGTTTTGGTTCGTAAAGTTACCGTTATCCCAATCGAGGTGATAATCCGGAACGTAGCTGCCGGAAGCTTCTCAAAGAAATACGGCGTTGAGGAAGGCTCCGCGCTGAAATCCACTGTTGTGGAATTTTCGCTCAAAGACGACGCTTTGGGAGACCCAATGCTTGCCCCGAGCCATATTTACGCCTTGGGTTTAGCCTCGGACGGGGACATTGCGCGGCTCACTTCGCAGGCGCTGCGGATTAACGAGCTGCTGACCGCGCTTTTCGCTAAGTGCGGTATACGGCTGATTGACTTCAAGCTGGAGTTCGGACGTACCTCCGACGGTTCGCTGATACTTTGCGACGAGATTTCGCCCGATAGCTGCCGCCTTTGGGACGCCGAAACGAATAAAAAGCTCGATAAGGACCGCTTCCGCCGCGATTTGGGCGGAGTACTGGAGGGCTACGCCGATGTACTCGCGCGCCTGCGCGAAATTAACAATGAATAGTAATAAGTCGTTTTCGCTTCCTGTTATTCACTATTCACTGTTAACTGTTTATTGAGGTAAATATGCCGCGTAATAACAACATCAGAAAAGTTCTGGTCATCGGCTCCGGACCAATCGTAATCGGTCAGGCGGCTGAATTTGACTATGCCGGAACGCAAGCCTGCCGAGTTCTCCGCGATGAGGGAGCCGAGATTGTTCTCGTCAACTCTAACCCCGCAACGATTATGACGGACGCGCATATTGCCGATAGAATCTATATCGAGCCGCTCACTCCCGAAACTCTCAAGCGGATTGTCGAGAAAGAACGTCCCGACAGCGTACTCTCGGGTTTGGGGGGGCAAACGGGACTGACGCTTTGTATGCAGCTCGCAAAAGACGGTTTCTGGGAAAAAATGGGCGTTTCGCTCCTTGGTTCTCCTATTGACGCTATCGAAAAAGCCGAGGACAGACAGCTTTTCAAGGACACTATGACGGAAATCGGGCAGCCGGTTATCCCGAGCGTCACCGCGGAGGCTCTTGAGGGCGCGTTAGCGTTTGCCGCGGAAGCCGGTTATCCGCTTATCGTTCGCCCCGCGTATACTCTCGGCGGGAGCGGCGGCGGTATAGCCGCAAACGAGGCGGAGCTTCGGACTATTGCGAAAACGGGACTTGAGCTCTCGCCGATTCATCAGATTCTCGTCGAAAAATCCGTCGCGGGCTGGAAAGAGATAGAGTTTGAAGTAATGCGTGACAGCGCTGACAACGCTATCACAGTTTGCTCTATGGAGAATTTTGACCCGGTAGGCATACACACCGGCGATAGTATTGTTATCGCTCCGGCTGTTACGCTCTCGGACAAAGAGTACCAAATGTTGCGCACCGCCGCGCTCTCGATAATCCGCGCGCTGGGAGTTGAGGGCGGCTGCAACTGCCAGTTCGCGCTTAACCCCGAGAGCTTTGAGTACGGAGTAATCGAGGTCAACCCGCGTGTATCGCGCTCCTCCGCGCTTGCGAGTAAAGCCACCGGCTACCCGATTGCAAAGGTAGCGACGAAAATTGCGCTCGGCTACACGCTCGACGAGATTCGCAACGCCGTAACGGGAACTACTTTCGCGGCTTTTGAACCCGCGCTTGACTATGTAGCGGTAAAATTCCCGAAGTGGCCTTTTGACAAGTTTATCTACGCCAAGCGCGAACTCGGCACCCAAATGAAAGCCACCGGCGAGGTTATGGCTATCTCCGACAGCTTTGAGTCGGCTCTCGCGAAAGCGCTGCGCGGCGCGGAACTCGGAAGCTTCGGAACTTTCGAGCGCAGATACGGCGAACTCGGCTTTGACGAATTGCTCGAACACGTTAAGAAACCTACTGACGATAGGATATTCTACATCTACGAGGCGCTTGCGCGGGGCTTCCCGCCGGAGCAAATCAACGAAATAAGCGGTATTGACAAGTGGTTCCTCTATAAGATAGTTAAGCTGATTGAGAGCGGACAAAACCCTAAGCGTAAGTTTATCTACAAAATGGTTGACACCTGCGCTGGGGAATTCGAAGCTACCACGCCCTATTTCTATTCGCTGGAAGTCCCGGAGGACGGAGAATGGGAGAATGAGGCGCTGCCCTTTATCGAGCGCAGCGAAGCTCTCGGCAAGCAGCGTATTCTCGTGCTCGGTTCGGGACCTATACGTATAGGTCAGGGCATAGAATTCGACTATGCCTGCGTACACTGCGTTTGGGCGCTGAAAGAATTAGGCTATGAGGTTATAGTAATCAATAATAACCCCGAGACCGTTTCGACTGACTTCGATACCGCCGACCGATTATACTTTGAGCCGCTTACAATTAACGACGTAATGGGCGTTATCGATATCGAAAAGCCTTACGGCGTGATAGCCGCTTTCGGCGGCGGAACCGCAATCAAGCTCACGCAGGCTCTCCACGACCGGGGAGTGCGAATCCTCGGAACCTCCGCCGAAACTATCGACATTTGCGAGGACCGCGACCGCTTCGACAAGCTTCTCGAAAGCTTACAGCTGAAGCGTCCCGCCGGTTTCGGAGTATTCACGGAAATTGAAGCTCTCGGAGCAGCCGTTAAACTCGGCTACCCCGTGCTTATGCGTCCGAGCTATGTACTCGGCGGTCAGAATATGATTATAGCCTACGGAGATAACGATATACGCGAGTATATGTCGGTTATCCTCCGCGAGGTTCAGACGAACCCAATACTTATCGACAAATACATCGCGGGGCGCGAGATTGAGGTTGACGCGCTTTGCGACGGTGAAGATATACTTATTCCGGGGATTATGGAACACATTGAGCGCACGGGGATTCACTCCGGAGACAGCATTGCCGTCTATCCCGCGCCGAATATCGAGGACGATTTGGCAGCCGCAATCTTTGCGGAAACGCGCAAAATGTGTCTCGCGCTCAAAGTCCGCGGGCTTGTCAACGTCCAGTACGTTATAGCCGATAACGAGATATACGTAATCGAAGTCAACCCTCGGGCTTCTCGGACTGTTCCGTATATCAGCAAAGTTACGGGGGTTCAGATGTGCGACGTAGCCACGCGGCTCAGTCTCGGGCAGTCTCTCGCGGATTGCGGATTAAGCGCGGGTTTCGCGAAGATACCTCCGTATACCGCGGTCAAGGTGCCTGTATTCTCCTTCGAGAAGCTTACGGACGTTGATACGCAGCTCGGTCCCGAGATGAAATCGACCGGAGAAGTCCTCGGAATCGGCAAAAATTTGCAGGAAGCGCTCTACAAGGGACTAATAGCCGCGGGAAACAAAATGCGGCGCGGCGGCGGAGTATTCTTCACCGTTCGCGACAATGACAAACCCGAAATCGCCGATATTGCGCGGAAGTTCTACCGTCTCGGTTTTGAGCTGTACGCAACTGGCGGAACGGCGAAAACCCTCGAGGAGAGCGGGCTTCCGGTTGACCGCGTTAACAAGATTTCGGAAGCTGACAGGCATAACAGCCTGACGCTGCTCGAAAGCGGCAAAGCGGCTTACGTAATCTCGACTTCGAGCACCGGGCGCGACCCCGCCGCCGATGCTGTGAAAATTCGCCGCAGGGCGTGTATTCTCGGTATTCCCTGTCTTACGTCGCTTGATACCGCTAACGCGGTCGCCGACAGCTTCTACTCGAATTACAGCGAGATTAACACGGAGCTGGTAGACCTGAACTCAATGCGGCAGGAGCATTTGTCGGTACCTTTCGCGAAAATGCACGGCTGCGGCAACGACTATATATATTTCAACTGCTTTGAGCCGGAGATTTCCGCTGCTATCAACAGTCCCGAGAGTCTCTCCGTGTTTCTCTCCGACCGTCACAAGGGCATCGGGAGCGACGGCGTAATCCTCATTATGCCGCCCGAAAGTGAAGAAAACGACGCGCGTATGCGAATGTTCAACCTGGACGGCAGCGAGGGAGCTATGTGCGGCAACGGAATCCGCTGTATTGCGAAGTTCCTCTACGACAAGGGAATCGTCAAAACCCGCGATATGCGTATCGAGACGCTTGCGGGGCTTCGTGAGCTTCGCGTTAATACGAAAAACGGCAAAGTGTCCTCCGTCCGCGTAAATATGGGGAGCGCGCAATACCGCAGGGAGGGCGAAGTAACCTACGTCGATGTCGGCAACCCGCACCGTGTGCGCTTCGTTCCGAGCGTGCTTAATATCGACGAAACGCTCAACCGGTCCGGCGCGGAGTTCCCGCAATATAACAACGAGTTCGTAACTGTCGTGGAGGCGGGACATCTGCAAATGCGGGTGTGGGAGCGCGGTTCGGGGGAAACTTTCGCTTGCGGTACCGGCACCTGCGCAAGTGTGGTCGCAGCGATAGACGCGGGCTACTGTGAGCTGAACAGCGAGGTTCGCGTAACGCTTCGGGGCGGTGAACTCTCGGTACTATACGACGGAGAAACGGTCTACCTGACCGGCGACGCGCACTTAGTCTACGAAGGAGAGGTTCAGTTATGAGTAGAATCGTCGTCCTCGATTTCGGGGGGCAATACAAGGAGCTAATCGCGCGGCGGGTTCGGGGGCTTTCGGTTTATTCCGAGATTCACCCGGGGCGTATCAGCGCGGCGGCTCTTGCTGACCTCCGTCCGGACGGCGTGATTCTCACGGGCGGTCCGAACAGCGTTTACGCGGAGGGGGCGCAAAGTTTTGACAGGGGGCTGCTGACGCTCGGTATCCCAATCCTCGGCATTTGCTACGGTATGCAGCTCATAGCGTACTATTCGGGCGGAACCGTTCAGCCCGCTGAAAAATCGGAGTTCGGAGTTTTCAACTGCACATATAAGGGGAATACTATACAGGCGCTTATGTCACACGGAGACCGCGTATTCTCGCTTCCGGAGGGCTTCGAGATTACGGGATTTACGGAGAACTGTCCCGTTGCGGCATACGAGAACCGCGCTAAAAAACTTTACGGCGTGCAGTTCCACCCGGAAACCGCTCATACAGAGCGCGGGACTGAGATTATCGCGGACTTCCTCTTTAACGTTTGCGGCTGTAAAGCCGACTACGACTTAGATGATGTAATCGAAACGCAGTGTGCGGAGATACGCCGCAAAGTCGGCAGCTCGAACGTATTGCTCGGACTTTCGGGCGGTGTGGATTCCTCCGTTTGCGCCGCGCTTCTCGCTAAGGCAATCCCGGGACAAGCACGCTGCGTTTTTGTAGACCACGGACTTATGCGCCTCGACGAGGGAGACCAGATTGAAGCCATTTTCTCTAAGCGCGAACTGGACTTCACGCGGGTTAACGCGGGCGAACGCTTCCTCTCGCGTTTAGCCGGTGTAACGGACCCCGAAACTAAGCGTAAGATAATAGGTGAGGAATTCGTACGTACTTTCGAAGCTGCAAACCACGGCGAAGCGGCTTCCTACTTAGCTCAGGGAACTATCTACCCCGATGTAATCGAATCGGGCAAAAGCTCTACGGGAGGAGCCGCGACTATCAAGAGCCACCACAACGTCGGCGGGATTCCGGACGATATAGACTTCGACGGAATAGTCGAACCTCTCGCGGGACTCTTTAAGGACGAAGTACGCGCCTTAGGCAGGAAGCTGGGGCTTCCGGACTATCTCGTTGAACGTCAGCCCTTTCCCGGTCCCGGGCTTGCAATCAGAATAATCGGCGAAATAACAAAAGAAAGACTTGACATTTTGCAAAAAGCGGATTATATTTATAGGAGCGCTGTTGACGCGCTGCCGTTCTCCGAACGTCCCAGCCAGTACTTCGCGGTATTGACCGATATGCGCGCCGTAGGAGTTACGGGAGACGACAGAAGCTACGGCTATGTACTTGCACTGCGAGCCGTCTACACTGACGACTTTATGACCTGCCGCTATGCTCCGCTTTCCCACGAGCTTCTGGCGGAAGTGTCCGCGAAGATAACAAACGAGCTTCGCGAGATAGGGCGCGTAGTCTATGACATAACCGATAAGCCCCCCGCGACAATCGAGTGGGAGTAGTTCAGTTAACAGTTATCAGATAACAGATAACAGATAGCCGTGCGCGGCGCGGGACGGAGGACGGATTATGACGGAGACTTTGACTAACACGGCTGCTGTGCCTATTTCAAAACAAATGCGGGCAATTAAGAATCTGACCCGCGAGTTCAGTTTTTTAGATGAAAACACTATTGCGGAGATTTGGAAATGGCTGGCGGAGGAAGTAAGCAAGGGAAAAATCACTACAATTGAAAAGCTAATGGAAGAAGCTTTCAATATGGCATATGATATAAACGCTTTCGACCGGGCAAAAGCCGAGGATGGCGGGGAGCGCATCAACTGGAACGATGTGAAGCACGAATATGGGCTATAATATAATTCTAGGGAAAAAAGCCAAAAAGTACCTTGACGCCATACCGCAGCGTTTAAGAGAGCGAATTGCCGCCGCTATTGATAAACTGCCCGACGGTGACGTCGCTCCTATGCAGGGGCGTTCAGGCTTTCGCCTCGTTGTCGGCGGCTACAGAGTGAAGTTTTCCGTTGACCATATGCTGGAAACAATTGACATAATCGACATCGGTCCCCGCGGTGATATCTACAAATAATATTTTCTTCTCCCGCGTTCAAACCACTTGTAATTGTCAATTGAAAAAACAGCGGCTCTGATATTTGCTATTTAATAACTGTTATTTGACTAGTACCCACACTCTTACCGGAAGGATGCAACTTTCCATTATGAACATCACTAATAAGTACGCCATACTCATAATCGACGACTCTAGGCTAAACATTTTGGCGCTGTCCAAAATCCTATCCGCTGATTATTCGCTCTTTGCGGCGAAATCAGGGGCGGAGGGACTTGCCATTGCCGCGAAGAATCGTCCCGACCTCATTCTCCTTGACCTTATGATGCCCGAGATGGACGGTTATGAAGTGTTCCGGCGTTTGCTTAAACAGCCGGAGACACGCGACATTCCCGTTATCTTCGTTACTTCCAGCCCCGAGCAGGATAACGAGGAAGCGGCGCTGATTATGGGCGCGGCGGACTACATCATTAAACCTTTCTCCGAAGGGGTTATTAAGGCGCGGGTACGTACCCAGCTCAAAATCATCGGCGCTATGCGTGAGATTTCCCGTTTGACCACCGTGGACGGACTCACGGGGATTGCGAACCGCCGCGGGCTCAACGAACGTCTGGAACTCGAATGGGCGCGCGGGCTTCGCGAATGTCAGCCGTTCTCGCTGCTTCTGCTTGATATTGACGATTTCAAACATTATAACGATACCTACGGACATCAGCAGGGCGATTTGCTGCTTATGACCTTAGCTCAAATATTCGCGGTTTCTGTTACTCACCGTAAGACTGACTTCGCGGCTCGTTACGGCGGTGAGGAATTCTGCGTTATCCTCCCGAATACGGAGCTTGTACCCGCGAAAATGATTGCGGAGCGCATACGCCTTAGAGTCGAAGCCACTAAGGTTCCGGCTATTACCGATTCCACGATACTGACCGGCGCAACGGTAAGTATCGGCGTAGCCTGCACAATCCCGGGTAATGTAGACACTTTTGACGAGGTAATTATGGAGGCCGACCGCAACCTCTACATCGCGAAAGCCGAGGGGAAAAACTGCATACGGGCGGCTTTTGTGGAAAAAGGCGAAACGAACTAGAATTGTTTTTTTAGGTTAACTGACAATATTTGAGGTTCGCAAATGAACTTTCTGATAATCTCGGGACTGTCCGGAGCGGGAAAAACCCGCGCGGCAGATATGCTCGAGGACTTAGGCTATTACTGCGTGGATAATATGCCGGTGGCGCTTATGCCGCGCTTTGCGGAGCTGTGTCTTTCGTCCTACGGGCGTTATGACAAAGTCGCGCTTGTTACGGACATTCGCGAGAGGGATAATTTTTCGAGCGGTCTGGACGCTACGCTCAAAGAGCTTGACGTTATAGGTATGCAGTACCAAATCCTCTATCTCGACTCCGCCACTCCGAATCTTGTCACACGCTACAAGGAATCGCGCAGGCGGCACCCTTTGGATACCGTAGGAGCCGGTCTCGCGTCCGCGATAGAGACCGAACGCGCTCAACTCGCGGAGGTTCGCGGGAGAGCCGATTACGTGATTGACACGAGCGAACTCTCTTTGCAGGAATTGCAGCTGCGGCTCACGAAGCTTTTTGGGGCTGCGGAGGACGGAGGGTTTACAGTAAACTTTATGTCCTTCGGTTATAAATACGCGCCTCCTATTGACGCGGATTTTGTATTTGACGTGCGCTTCCTCCCGAATCCGTTCTATGTCCCGGAGCTTGCTAAGCTTTCGGGCGAGGACGACGAAGTTTGCGAGTATATCCTCGGTTCCGAGGAATCGCAGGAGGCTCTCGGGAAATTCTGCGAGTTCCTATCGTTTTTGGTTCCGCGCTATCGCGACAGCGGCAAGCCCGCGCTGAACGTCTCGATAGGCTGCACCGGCGGTCAGCACCGTTCGGTTTGTATGACCCGCGAACTCGCGAAGCACATCGCGGGCGAGGGCTACAAGACTTCCTGCACCCATAGGGATCGCGAACGGTGGGCGCGATGACAATGAATAAGGAACAGTGAATAATGAATAATTACGGGGGAGAGCTGCGGGGACGTTTGGTTGCGCCGTCTGTGTTATCCGCTGATTTTTTGCGGCTTGGGGCGCAGCTTGCGGCAATGCCCAACGCCGATATGATACACCTCGACGTTATGGACGGTCACTTCGTTCCGAATTTGAGCCTCGGGCTGCCGATTTTAGAGGCTTTGCGGCGTTTTGACGCGAAACTTGTCATCGATTGTCATCTAATGATTGATAACCCGCTGCAATACGCCGAAAAATTTGCGCTTGCGGGAGCGAATATAGTCACCGTCCACGTCGAAGCGGCTTCCGCGCCCGAGCTTCGTAAAGTTTTCGCGGAAATTCGCGCGGCCGGAGCGGCAGCCGGACTATCGCTCAAGCCCGGAACTCCCGTAACTGCGTTATTCCCCTATCTTGCGGAGGTCGGAGTCGCGCTGGTAATGGCTGTGGAACCCGGATTCGGCGGTCAGTCGTTCCAAAACTCCGCGCTAGAGAAAATCCGCGCTTTGCGTGAGTTTGCAGACGTAAACAAACTGAACTGCAAAATCGAGGTAGACGGCGGTATAAACCCCGAAACGGCGGCAAAATGCCGGAGCGCGGGAGCCGACATACTCGTCGCGGGAAACTACGTATTCGGCTCGGGCGATTTGTCCGCCGCGATAGAAAATATCCGCGGGGCGTAGAAGCCGCGGAAGATGCGGAATATGTTTAGTATTTGTTAAAGGTTCTTTTTTCTCCTACTTGACATCTGGTTGAAGCTGTGTTATACTATCCACAGACGGAATATTAGGAGAGGGAAAAATGAACAAAACCATCCTCAGCGGCGACGAGAGTGTCGCCCGAGGTGCTTGGGAAGCGGGGGTCGCTGTTGCCGCCGCTTATCCCGGTACACCCAGCACGGAAATCCTCGAAAATATTGCGAGATACAAGCAGGACATTTACGCAACGTGGGCTAATAACGAGAAAGTCGCCGTAGAAATCGCTTTGGGCGCTTCTATCGGCGGGCTTAGAGCTTTAGCCGCGATGAAACACGTCGGCGTAAACGCCGCGGCTGACCCCATTTTCACTGCCGGTTATACCGGCGTTAACGGCGGTCTTGTGATTGTATCCGCAGACGACCCGGGTTGTTACAGCTCTCAAAATGAGCAGGACAACCGCCTGTACGCTCCCCACGCCAAACTCGCTATGATTGAACCCTCCGATAGCCAAGAGTGCCTTGACTACATAAAAGCGGCATACGAGATTAGCGAAAAATTCGACCTTGTGGTTCTTTTCAGAATGACCACCCGCGTCTGCCACTCCAAAAGCCTCGTTGCCACGGGCGAACGTTCTAAAACGCTGCCCAAAAGTTACGAAGCAAAGCCCGAAAAGTACGCTATGCTTCCCGTTAACGCGAAACGCCGCCATATTGCCGTTGAGAACGCGCTCAAGGAGCTTGCCGACTATGCCTATTCCTCCGAACTTAACCGTATTGAGGACGGTAAGGGTGAATTCAGCGTAATCTGCTCCGGAATGACGTACCAGCATTGCAAAGAGGCTTTCCCGGAGGGAACAGCGTTTCTAAAGTTCGGGATTACCTACCCCCTAAGCCGCAAGCTTGTTGATAAGTTTATCAAGGCTCACGGTCACGTCATCGTAGTGGACGAGGGCGAACCGTATCTTGCGAACACAGTGCGCGGCTTCGGCTATGACAACACCTATATCACCGCGTGGACCTTTACTCAGGGCGAACTCGACGCGGGCCGCATACGCGTAAAACTCGGCGAGGGACGCACGCTTTCATTGCCTGAGCAAAACGTTCCCGCGCGTCCTCCGGTGCTTTGCGCGGGTTGTCCGCACCGCGGCTTCTACTACGCGATGAATAAACGCAAGAATAAGCTTGTGGCTGTCGGCGATATCGGCTGCTACAGCCTTGGCGTGTCCGCGCCGTTTAACGGTTTCGACATTGCGATATGTATGGGGAGCGGTTTCTCAATCCCCATCGGCTTGTCGAAAGCTCTCGAAGCTCAAGGCGATGAGCGCAGAGTGTTCGGAATTCTCGGCGACAGCACGTTCTTCCACAGCGGCTATAACTCTCTCGTAGACGCTGTTCACCAAAATGCCAACGTCTGTCTGGCGGTACTCGATAATTCGATAACCGCTATGACCGGTCATCAGGAAAACGCCGGAACAGAGCTTAACCTTATGGGTTACGAAGTTCCGAAAATCAGCATAGAACGTATGATACTCGCGACGGGACTCTCACCGGAGCGGCTTCTTACTGCTGACCCGCTTGATTTGCAGGCTATGACCGCCGCAATCGACAGCGGAATCGCAAACACCGGAGTAACTGTTATCGTTACCAAACGTCCCTGCGCCTTGCTGAAAGAAGCGCGGAGCGGTCAGCACGCTTCAATCGACAGCGAAAAATGTATCGGCTGTAAAGCTTGTATGAAAGCCGCGTGTCCCTCGCTTGCCTTTGACGCGTTAGGACGTAAGGCGTACGTAGCTGACTCCGACGCCTGCAACAACTGCGGACTATGCGCGCAGCTGTGCAAATCAGGCGCAATCGGAGCGGAGGTGCGCGTATGAACCTGCTATTCACCGGCGTCGGCGGACAGGGAACTATTCTTACGACTAAGCTTCTCTCGAGCGCTCTCGCGGAATCCGGCTATGACGTTAAAATGTCCGAAATCCACGGAATGAGCCAGCGCGGCGGGACTGTCCTCACTCAGCTCAAATACGGCGATAAAGTCTATGCCCCGAACATTACCGAGGGCGAAGCGGACTACATAATAGCCTTCGAAAAGTCCGAGGCTATACGCGCAATCCCGTGGCTGAAACCCGGCGGAACGGTCGTATACGACGAGCGCGAAATCCTGCCGATGCCGGTACTTCTCGGGAAAGCCGAATATCCGCACGACTTTCCGCAAAGTGTAAAGTCTATCCTTATCCCCGCGTATAAGCTTGCAGCCGAACTCGGTTCCGCTAGGGACCAGAACATCGTAATGCTCGGCGCGATAGCGAAGCTCCTCGGAATTGAGGCCGCAATCCCCTCTAAATTCAACGCTGCTGCGTATAAAGCAGGAGGAACCTACATTGAAACTAATTCTTAGATATTTTAAGCCTTTTCTGCTGATGGCTATATGCTCGATAGCATTGCTGTTCTTGCAGAATATGGCTGACCTAATGCTCCCGACGTATATGTCCAGTATGGTCGATACGGGCATAATCCGCGGGGGTATAAGCGAATCCGCCCCGCGGGCTATACCCGGTAAGGCGTACGCTTTCCTTGAGAGCTACGGAGCGGACGTCAGCGGTTACGTAAAAACAGACAAGGTGCCGTCGGATTTCCCGGGTTTCAACACCGCGGAAGACTACATACTTTCGGAGCTTGACGAGCAACGTCTGGCTGCTGTCGGTTTAAGCTACAACGATGCCGCGGTACACATTTCGCGGACGTTTATGCTCGACCTGAATACCGCTACCGCGGGCGATTTGCTCGAACACAAGAGCCACGTGATAAAAAATACGGACCCCATTGACGACATACCTCCGCAAACCCGATTCGAAATGGGCATTTCACTCACAAAAGTCTTTTACAAAGCTCTCGGAGCCAATATGAACGCGATACAGCAAGCGTCGATATTCAAAATCGGCTTGATAATGCTTGCGATAACGCTGCTGGCGGCGGCAATCACGATAGCCAACGGCTTCCTGTCGGCGAAAATCTCGACGGGAACGGGACGTAACCTCCGTCACGACGTTTTCGCCAAGGTGCAGACTTTCGCGCCGGCTGAATTCGATAAGTTCTCTACCGCGACGCTCATAACGCGCTGTACGAACGACGTTCAGCAGATACAGATGGTAGCGATGATGGGGCTTCGGATGATATGCTCCGCGCCTATAATGGGAATCGGCGGTATCATTATGGCGGTTCGCACGAGTCCGAGCCTTACTCCGGTGGTAATCGTCGCGGTAATCCTGCTGACTGTATTGCAGCTGGTGATTTTCTCGAAAGTTATTCCGAAGTTCAAGATTATGCAGAAGCTTCGCGACAAGCTGAACCTCGTCACCCGCGAGGGCTTGACGGGAATGATGGTTATCCGCGCTTTCGGCAACGAACAGCAGGAAATCGGACGCTTTGAGGAAGCTAACCGCAATATCCGCGACACTAACCGCTATGTTCAGTTTATGATGACAATCCAGCAGCCTACGATGAACTTCATTATGAGCTGCACAACGCTGTCGGTAATCTTCTTCGGAGCAAGGCTCGTCAGCGCGGGTAACTTGCAGGTAGGACAGATGATGGCGTTTATGCAGTACGTAATGCAAATCATTATGTCGTTCCTCGCAATCGGTATGATGTTCGTAATGATTCCGCAGGCTCTCGTATCGGCGGGACGTATTGAGGAAGTTCTCAATACTAACACCAAGATTAACGACAAAAAAGGCTCTGAGCTGAAAACCCTCGGCAAACGCGCTAAGGGCGAGCTTGTATTCGACAATATCACGTTCTCCTATGAGGACGCCGAAAGTCCGGTACTCGCGGACATCAATTTCACCGCGAGAGCCGGCGAAACCACGGCGTTTATAGGTTCTACCGGTTCCGGTAAGTCTACGCTGATTAACCTTATCCCGCGTTTCTACGATGTAACGAAAGGCGCGATACGGCTCGACGGAGTGGATATCCGCGATATTTCGGTCAATGAGCTGCGCTCAAACCTGGGTTATGTACCTCAAAAGGGAATCCTGTTCTCCGGCGATATAGGCTCAAACCTCGAATTCGCCAAAGAGAACGCAACGGAAGAAGAAAAGCGCGAAGCAATCCGCGTCGCACAAGCCGAAGAATTCGTCTATGCCGATAAAGACGGTATGAACACCGAAATCGCGCAGTCCGGCGATAACGTATCCGGCGGTCAGAAGCAGCGGCTGTCAATCGCGCGCGCCTTAGTCAAGAAACCTCCGATATATATCTTCGACGATAGCTTCAGCGCGCTCGATTTCCGTACTGACGCGAGTCTCCGCGCCGCGCTCCGGGAATACACCGGGCTTGAAAAGGCTACCGTACTAATCGTGGCGCAGCGTATAAGCACAATTATGAGCGCACAGCAGATAATCGTACTCGATGCGGGAAAAATCGTCGGCAAAGGCACTCACCGTGAGCTGCTTGAAACCTGCGCCGAATACCGCGAGATTGCGGAAAGTCAATTGACAAAGGAGGAACTTGCATAATGGGACCAGGTGGCGGAGGTCCGGGAGGACCGATGGCTTTTATGCGTAATAATAACGCAAAGCCGCAAAACATCAAAAAGAGTATCAAAAAATTGCTGGGCTTCCTTTCGCCCTTTATGGCGAAGCTCATTCTCGTATTCATTCTGTCGGCAATAGCGAACGCGCTGGGACTGTTTGTACCGAAAATCCTCGGTAACGTTACAACCTCGCTTGCCGGCACGGTAATGACACAGGCAAACGGCGGCGAGGCAATCTGGGACTTTGCCTATATCAACCGTACGCTTGCGTTTCTGCTCGGTCTGTACGCGCTTAGTATGATTTTCTCCTACATTCAGGGCATAACGATGATAGGCGTCACGACGCAAATCACCTACAACCTGCGTAACGCCATTATCGAAAAAATCAACAAGCTTCCGCTCGGGTTTTTCAACTCTATGACCCACGGCGAAGTTCTCTCGCGCCTGACAAACGACGTTGACACCTTAGGGCAGAACCTAACGTCCACCGTTACGCAGGCTATTAACACGGTAATCACCCTGGTCGTTGTACTGTGGATGATGATAACCATATCGTGGCAGCTGACGCTGATTGCGCTGCTGATGATTCCCGGCTCGGTAATAGTAACGCTGTTTATGGTGAAAGTATCGCAGAAGTACTTCCGCGCTCAGCAAAAGCTTCTCGGAACGGTCAATGGAGTCGTAGAGGAAATTTTCTCCGGTCACACTGTAATCAAAGCCTTCAACGGAGAGGAGCGCGTACTTCGCGACTTCGATAAGCAGAATAACGACCTCTACAACACCGCGTGGAAAGCGCAGTTCCTGACGGGACTGATGATGCCGATGATGAACTTCGTCGGAAACCTCGGTTACGTAGCGATATGTATGTACGGCGCGTATCTTTCAACGCAGGGGAAAATCAGCGTCGGCGACATACAGGCGTTTATAACGTACATACGAAACTTCACGCAGCCTATCACGCAGCTTGCGAACATCTCGAGCCAAATCCAGAGCATTGCCGCCGCTGCCGAACGTATCTTCGAATTCCTCGAGGCTGAGGAGGAACACGACGTCGATACGCTCTACAACGTTCAGGATAACCCGATTGAGGGCGACGTAACGTTCGAACACGTCAACTTCGCGTATGAATACGTAGAGAAAGACGAGGACGAGGACGACGATATGTTCGCGCAAATGAAGAAGAAAATGGAAGAAATGGACGCGAAGCAAGGCAAGAAAGGGAAAAAGCCGAAGGGAATGCCGGACTTCCCGCCGGGCGGAGGGTTCCCGGGCGAAAAGAAAAAGCTCAAGAAGCTCGCGGGAGCGGACGACGAGGACGCCGAACCGAAAAAGAAAAAATCCGGCGAAACCGTTATCCACGATTTCAGCGCAACTGTCAAGGCAGGTCAGAAAGTCGCGATTGTCGGACCTACCGGCGCGGGTAAGACCACTATGGTTAAGCTCCTTATGCGCTTCCACGATATTCAGGGCGGAAAAATACTTATCGACGGCAAGGACATCGCACGCTACAAGCGGCGCGATATACGCTCGGAATTCGGAATGGTTCTGCAAGATACTTGGCTCTATAACGGCACCATAATGGAAAATATCCGCTACGGCAAGCTCGGAGCCTCCGACGAGGACGTTATAGCAGCCGCCAAAGCCGCTCAGGTTGACCACTTCGTGCGTACTTTGCCCGAGAGCTACAACCTTGTACTAAACGAGGAAACTACAAACATCTCGCAAGGTCAGAAGCAGCTTCTGACGATTGCCCGGGCAATTCTCGCGAATGCTAAAATCCTCATTCTGGACGAAGCGACATCGAGCGTTGACACACGTACCGAAATCCTTATCCAGCGCGCAATGGACAATTTGCTTGAGGGCAGAACGAGCTTCATCATTGCCCACCGATTGAGTACAATCCGCAACGCCGACCTGATACTTTGCATGAAAGACGGCGACATAGTGGAACAAGGCACTCACGACGAGCTAATGGCGAAAGGCGGCTTCTACGCTCAGCTGTATAACTCGCAATTTGAAAAAGCTGCATAGTGCAGTGGTTAGTAAACAGTCAGCAGATACGGGGGACGCGAAAGCCGGCGCAACTATCAAGTCCCCCGCACATATTTTGTAACAAAGAGAGGACCGCCTTATGACAGAGAACTTCTACAATTGGCGCAAAGCGCTTGATATCGACTGGGAAGCTATAGACGCGTTTCTTGCCTCGGAGTACGCGAATTCTTCGCTTTGTCCCGAGCGGAAAATCGACGTGTTTCGCTCGCTGTTTCTTATCGCGCCCTCGGACGTTCGGATTGTAATCGTCGGTCAGGACCCTTATCCGAACCCCGAGGACGCTCACGGACTTGCGTTTTCAGTACCGTACCAAACGGAGGACGGAGCGCGGGCGCTCCCGAAATCGCTGTCCGTAATATACAATACGCTCGAAGCGAACGGATTCAGTCCGGATGTTGTTGACGGCGATTTGACGCGCTGGGTGTCACAGGGCGTACTGCTTTGGAACACGTTCCTGACCTGCAAACAGGGCGGGAGCCGCACTCACGCGAAAGTGTGGAAGAATTTCGGTATCTCCGAAGCCTTGTTCGCGTATCTCAATACGCTTGAACAGGGGATAGTATTCCTGCTGTGGGGGAATGACGCAAAAGCACTCGGGCAGCTCATCACGAATGAGCGTCATACGGTGCTGACAGCGGCGCATCCGGGTGCTCGTAACACTAATAAGCTCCCCGACGCTTTTCAAACGTCTACACACTTCAAGCAGGCGAGTGAGATACTGCAAAAAGAGGGAATCGTATTTAATTGGGAATGAATCACTGCGATATAGCCGTAATAGGCGCGGGACACGCCGGTACGGAAGCCGCTCTCGCGGCGGCAAGGCTTGGGAGCGATACAATCTGCTTCACGATAAACCTTGACGCGGCGGGAAATATGCCCTGCAATCCGGCAATCGGCGGCACGGGCAAAGGTCAGCTTGTCCGCGAATTGGACGCGTTGGGCGGCGAAATGGGGCGCGCGGCTGACAAGTGCGGGCTGCAATTTCGGATGCTGAACTCCGCGAAAGGTCCCGCCGTGCGCTCTCTCCGCGCCCAAGTGGACCGCGGACGCTACCGCGAAACGATTAAGCACACGCTTGAATTATGTCAAAACCTCCGGCTTAAACAAGCGGAGGTAGTTTCTATTTCCGGGAAAGGCGAAATGTGGGAGCTAACTACCGAGTTTGGCGAACGCTACCGCTGCCGCGCTGTCGTTATAGCCTCCGGAACCTATCTCAAGGGTAAAACTATCGTGGGCGAAGCTTCACGCGCTTCGGGACCTGACGGTATGCACAACTCCGAGCCGCTCTCGGAGTCTCTCGCGGAACTCGGCTGCACGCTGCGCCGTTTTAAGACGGGTACGCCGCCGAGGGTTAACGCGCGAACGGTAGATTTCAGCAAAATGGAGCGTCAGCGCGGAGACGAGCCGCACCAAGTTTTCAGCGTTGACGGTTCTCCGCAATGTTCCGGCGAAATCGACTGCTGGCTTACGTATACTAATGAGCGGACGCACGAAGTAATACGCGCAAATCTGCACCGCAGTCCGCTGTACAGCGGAGTTATTCACGGCGTCGGACCGCGCTACTGTCCGTCAATCGAGGACAAAGTAGTGCGATTCGCGGATAAGCTCCGGCACCAGCTTTTTATCGAGCCTATGGGCGAAAACACCGAGGAACTCTACGTTCAGGGTTTTAGCTCGAGTTTGCCGGCCGATGTACAAGCCGAAATGCTTAGGACGATTCCGGGGCTCGAGAACGCCGAGATTACGCGCCCTGCTTATGCCATTGAGTACGACTGTATTGACCCGACGGAGCTGTCGCTCACGCTCGAATGTAAAGCGCTTCCGAACCTTTACGGCGCGGGACAATTCAATGGTACCTCGGGTTACGAAGAAGCCGCCGTACAGGGCTTCATAGCGGGAGCCAACGCCGCGCTCAAACTGCAATCCCGCGAACCGCTCATACTCCGCAGGAGCGACGGCTACATCGGGGTGCTGATTGACGACCTTGTAACTAAGGGAACATCCGAACCGTACCGCGTTATGACAAGCCGCAACGAGTTCCGTTTGCTGCACCGCCACGATAACGCCGACTTGCGGCTGCGTGACATAGGCTACGCCGTGGGTTTAGTAAGCGGCGAACAATACGCAAAGTTCGAGGCTAAGCGCGACGCAATCAAGCGCGAAATTGAGCGTTTGCGAACTACTTTCGTTCCTCCCGGGACGTCTGTTGCGGATTTGCTCAAACGCCCGGAAAATAGTTACGATACGCTTATTGCGCAGCTCGGGCTGTCGCTCGGACTATCGCCGGAAGTAAGCTACGAGGCGGAACTGATAATCAAGTATGAGGGCTACCTAAAACGTCAGGAGCGCGAAGCCGAAGAGTTCAAACGTCTCGAGAACCGCAAGCTTCCCGCGGATATAGACTATACGGCAATAAGTACGCTAAGACTCGAAGCGCGGCAAAAGCTGAACGCCATTCGTCCCGAAAACTTCGGTCAGGCATCGCGAATCTCCGGCGTAAGTCCGTCGGATATTACCGCGCTGATGATTTATTGCAGATAGCAGCTTTCGCAGTGGTCAGTGTGCGCAGTGGTCAGTGGTCAGTGGTCAGTGAGCGCAACCTACGTCCAAACCGCCGTATCTGTTATCTGCTATCTGTTCACTGTTAACTGAAATGTAGGTGGGAGCGTTTTGCCGAAAATTACCGTTATCAACGTAATACTCAACGCTTTGCTATCCGCGGGGAAGCTCACC
>JAISLB010000069.1 GCA_031260685.1 Oscillospiraceae bacterium
TACTGACCACTGACCACTACACACTGACCACTGCTAATTAGCTTGCTCGGAAGGCTTTGTCGCGGTTGTCTATTACGCGAACCGCTTTTCCCTCGAAGCGGTCTATGGATTTCGGGGAAACGAGCTTCACGCTTACCGCGAGACCAAGCATTGATTGTACGGCGGCTGCGATTTTTCGCTTCAGCTCCTCGATTTGCGATATTTCGGCAGTGAAGTGTTCTTCCGTCAGCTCGACGAGAACGGTTAAGCGGTCGAGATTGCCCTCGCGGTCAACTATAAGCTGGTAATAGGGCGAGAGATAGCCGAGGTCGAGAAGTACAGCCTCTACCTGCGAGGGGAAAACGTTCACTCCGCGGATAATGAGCATATCGTCCGTACGTCCCTGAGGTTTCGAGAGCCGAACGTGAGTACGCCCACATTTGCACGGCTCCGAGATTTTCGTTCCGACATCCCTTGTTCTGTATCGTATCAGCGGAAGCGCTTCTTTAGTGAGGCAGGTGAACACTATTTCGCCCTGCTGACCGTCGGGGAGAACTTCGCCGGTATCGGGGTCGATAATCTCAAGGTAGAAGTGATCTTCGGCGACGTGAAGCCCGGATTGGGCTTCGCACTCGTAGGCTACGCCGGGACCGATAATCTCCGACAATCCGTAGATATCGAAGGATTTCAGGTGAAGCTTGCGCTCAATCTCGGTGCGCATTTGCTCCGTCCAGGGTTCCGCACCGAAAAAGCCGTATTTGAGCGAGAGCGTATCGGCGGAAATCCCGTTGTCCTCAAGGTATTCGGCGATAGTCAGCGCGTAGCTCGGGGTGCAGAGAATAAACGTCGGCTTGAAATCCTGCAAAATCGTCACCTGACGCTTGGTGTTACCCACGGAAGCCGGAATAGTAGCCGCGCCGATAGTCTCGCTCCCGATGTTACCTCCGAGACCTCCCGTGAAAAGTCCATAGCCGTAGCTTATGTGACCTATGTCGGAAGCTGTAACGCCCCCCGCTCCGAGAGTACGCGCCATTACTTCGCCCCAGACAGCGAGGTCAGCGCGGGTATAGCCGACTACCGTTTGCTTACCGGTGGTACCGGACGAAGCGTGTATGCGTACAACCTCGTTCATAGGAACCGCGAACAGCTCATACGGGTAGTTGTCCCGCATATCCTGCTTAGTAGTGAACGGGAGCTTCGCAATATCCGCAATGGACGTGATATCGCCGGGAGCGATTCCCGCCTTGTCAAAAGCTTTGCGGTAATGCGGAACATTGTCATAAACGCGCTTGATTTGGACGCGGAGCCGCTCCGACTGTAAAGCGGAGAGTTGAGAGCGAGGCAAGCACTCCGCGGCTTCGTTGTAGTAGTGATACATAGGTTCATTCCATCCAATTTACATATATTAAGCCGTCTATCGGCTCGAAGTGCTTAGTGTTGTTAGTAACAAGAGTGTAACCATTTGCGATGCAGTCGGCTGCGATTAGCAAATCTGCGTCCGCCGCAGTGCGGTTTTTGCGGCGCAGCGCAACGTGTATCGCTATGGCGGCATCTAAAACTCTGCGGTCGATTATGCTTAATTTGTTTTTAGTACAAAAACTTTCGAAACTTTCCAGTTTCCTTGACGCGTTGACTGCAAACAGACCGCGTCTGGTTTCGTAATAGGAGATTGCGGGGATAATGAGTTTATTTCCTTCGAACTTTTCTGATGCGATACGTCGTTGTATTTTCTCGTTATCTTTTAGAAAATAAGAGATGATGTTCGTATCTAAAGCAAATAAACTCATTCCGCAGCACCTCTTGTGAGGGTAAAGCGTTGATTAATAATATTATCAAATTCTTCTCCCAGAGGTTCATCAGCATCGCAAGCTTTTATAGCGGCAAAGATTTCCTCTAAAGCCGCAACCTGCTCCGCGATAGTCTCTTCCTTAGTTTTTGTGGGTTCGTCCAATACGGTGACGATAGCCCTGCGATGTTCGGGAATCCGCACCGCTTGGTAGGGGATAAACTCCGAACCTTCGAAAAACCCCTCGTAGGTTTGCATAGTTTCCACGCTCCTTTCGCGATTGACACTGTACGGGCTTATTACGCCGAGACCTTTGCGCGCATATCGCTGTGCATATATTCGCTGAGCGGGGTCTTGACCTCAACAATGACAAATTCGATGTCAGAATTTTCTATAAGCTCAACATCATAGTCTCCGTTTTCAAGTATGACCTCTATAACATAGCCGAATTCGCCGTCGCGTTCGAGGACTTCGGTAATTATAGCGATTTTGCCGTTTTTGAGTTGTACTGTCGAATACTGCTCTATCATAGTTTTATTCCTTTCTTGTCTGTAACATAAATACTTGTCAAACTTGGTATTTTTTGTCCGTATTCTATTATCCAAGCTGTAAGAACTTCCGCTTGCTTGTTGTTTACACCGTCAATAGTTAAAATAACCTGATATAGATGACCGAATTTATTTGTACCGCGCGCAACTGATTTGAATAGCGGAAGTTTTTCCTGTACTTGTGTTATCAGTTCACGATAGTTTGCTAAATTAAATCCCAATGCCAGTTCAAAAGCAAGAGCTTTTCCTCTGTTTTTAGGGTGGTTATAATTCAGCGAATACCCCGTCAGCTTCTCTATCGGTATCACGGCGTTTTCGTAGTTCGGCAGCATATCCATTGAGCATCCCGTCCAATCCTACGTGACTATTCACTGTTCACTGTTAACTGTTCACTGAACAAGTCCAGCCGTAGGGGTCTTCGATTCTGCCCCATTGTATGCCTGTGAGATAGTCGTAGAGCTTTTGCGTTAGTTCGCCGATTTTGCCGCCGTTGATGTTGTAGCGGGTTTCTCCGTAGACTATTTTGCCTATCGGCGAGATAACCGCAGCGGTACCGCTGCCCCAAGCTTCCGTGCAGTTGGCGAGTTCGGCGACGTCGATTTCGCGCTCGGTAACGTTCAAGCCCCAATCGCGCAGAATCCGCAGGCAGGAGTCGCGCGTAATTCCCGGCAGTATCGAGCCCTGAAGCCGGGGAGTGGCAATCTCATCGCCGAATTTGAAGAATACGTTCATCGAGCCTACTTCCTCGATGTATTTGCGGTTGATTCCGTCGAGCCAAAGAACCTGCGAGAAGCCGCGCTGTTCGGCTTCTAGACCTGCGCGGAGAGTAGCCGCGTAGTTGCCGCCGGTTTTAGCCTGACCTGTACCGCCCTTTACCGCGCGTACGTCTTTAGCCTCAACGAAGATTTTGACAGGGTTCAGACCCTCCGCGTAGTACGCACCTACGGGGCTTGCGATAATCGCAAAGATATAGCTCGAACTCGCGTGAACTCCGACGTGAGGTTCGGTGGCAATAACGAAAGGACGCAGATAGAGCGAGGTATCGGGCTCGCCGGGAACCCAGCTGATTTCGGTTCTGACCAAGGTTTTCAGCGCGTCGAGGAACAGCTCCGGGTCAATCTTCGGGATACAAAGCCTTTCGCAGGAATCGTTCATACGTTTGATGTTGGCTTCCGGGCGGAAAAGCTGCACGGAGCCGTCAGCTTTGCGATAGGCTTTCAGCCCCTCGAAAACTTCCTGCGCGTAGTGAAACACCATAGCCGCAGGACTAAGCGATAGGTTTTGGAACGGAACAATCCTCGGGTCGTACCAGCCTTTGTCAGTGCTGTAATCAAGAAGAAACATATGGTCGGAAAAATATTTGCCGAAACCGAGAGAGCCGGAAGCGGGCTTTTCCTTTAACGCGGAGGCGCGTTCAATGGCGATACCAGACATAGCAAGCGTCCTTTCGTAAGAAAAAATGTAAGTGTGTATGTTTAGTGAGCAATATATAACAAGCCGATATTAAATTATAACATACTCTGCGCCTTTTGTCAACAACAAGAAAAAACCGCGTCCGGTTGAAAAAAGTTAATGTGATTGACGCTTTCGGAATGTGATTGACATTCCGTGTCTGATGTGGTATAATGTAGGAAATAAAAATAGGAGGGTATCACTTATGGCACTGGAAGTATTAAAAGGCAAGACCGCGTTCGTAACGGGAGCCGCCAGCGGAATCGGTCAGGGAATCGCTCAGGCCTGCGGAAACGCCGGTATGAACGTAATCCTGGTTGATTTACGCGCGAAAGCTCTCGCGGAAGCCGCGGTCTGGTTCGAGCAAAAAGGCTATCCGCATCACACAATCGAGCTTGACGTAACTGACCGCGCGGGTTACGCGAAAGCCGCCGACAACGCCGAAGCCAAATTCGGCAAAGTTCACTTACTCGTCAATAACGCCGGGGTTGAGGTTCCTATGGTTCCGCTCTGGAAATCCACCTATGACGATATTGACTTTATCACGGGCGTCAATATCCACGGGGTTCTCAACGGTATCGTCACTTTCGTTCCGCGGATGCTGAACTACGGCGAAGCGGCTCACGTGGTTAACACTTCGAGCCAATCGGGCTTGTCGGTCGTTCCGGGCGCTACGCTCTATAACCTTACGAAAGCCGCTATTGCCGCAATGACCGAAACGCTCAAGGGCGACCTCAAAGGCACTAACGTTGACGCTTCCGTATTTGCGCCGGGACCCGTTCAGGGGAATCTCAGCGTAACCTCTTACGAAGTACGTCCCGAGAGTCTCGGCAATAAGGCCGAGATTCCCGTATTTGCTCCGCCGCCTGAGGTCAATCCCGCTGAAATTTCGCCGACCGCGGGCTTTACTCCGCAGCCCGAACTCGACTTCTCGAAAGCTACTATCTCCGCTCTTGAAGCGGGAGAGCGCGTACTCAACGGAGTTCAGCGCGGTGACCTCTACATCTTTACGCATCCGGAGTTTGCGCCGGGAATCAAAAATAAGTACGAAGCAATGCTCCGCGCTTATCCCGCGGAAACGAAAATTGACCCCGTACGCACCCAGATTTTCGAGGGTTTCTTCTCGTTCCTGACGCAAAATCCCGTCTACGCGGAACAAAAACCCGTTCCCGGGTTCTATAAATAATGCAGCCGGAGAAAACCTCAAACAAGGGTGGTTTACAAACCACCCTTGACGTTTTGCCGTTCGGAAGCGAAGAGGATATGCGCGCAAACCTCAAATTGAGCCGTAAGGAGCGCAAAGTCCTCCCGCAGAACGTTACGAGCCGTAATCTCTACCGCGACGTTGTCAAAATCGCGGGTCCCGCGCTTGCCGAAATGCTCTTGTCGAGCTTAGTGCGAATGGTTGACCAAATGATGGTCGGAACAATCGGGCTGGACGCTATCGCCGCCGTAGGGCTTGTCCTGCAGCCGTCGTTTCTGATGATGAGCGTCATTATGGCGCTCAATACCGGAACCACCGCGATAATAGCACGCGCGAGAGGAGCCGGGGAAAACGATAAAGCCGATGCCATACTCCGTCAGTCGCTTGTTCTCTGCGGGCTTATCTCCGTTATCGTTATGATATTCGGAACCTTTTTCGCGGGAGCTATGGTGACGTTTATGGCGGCGGGAGAGATTTCGCAGTCTATCATCGACCAGGGGACAATCTACCTGCAAATCCAGACGGTTTCGTTCATAATCCCCTCGCTGTCGATGACTATTACGGCGGCACTGCGCGGAACGGGGAACTCAAAACCCGCGATGATATACAACATTGTCGCGAACCTAGTTAACATAGTGTTCAACTATCTGCTAATCAACGGGATATGGATATTCCCGCGCTGGGGAGTTGCGGGAGCCTCCGCGGCTACCGTAATCGGTCAGACCGTGGGCTTAGCTATGGCGTTCAGCTATGTGGCAAAAGGCAAGTACTTCCTGCGGCTCAAAATCAACCTCAAAAATATGTTTGTGTTTGAGAATAACACAATCCGCGGCATTTGCAACGTCGGAATCCCCGCAATGGTTGAGCAGCTCGTAATGCGGGTCGGCGTAGTAATCTTTACGCGGACGGTTGCGGGGCTGGGGGACGTCAGCTACGCAACGTTCAATATAACGCTCTCGATTCAGTCGCTGTCGCTTATGAACGGACAGGCGTTCGGAACCTCCGCGACCTCGCTCGTGGGTCAAAGTATCGGGAAGCGGCGGCTTGATATGGCTGACCACTACGCTTCGTCCTGCCGGAGAGTGGCGCAGCTAATCTCAATCTTTCTCGCGGCGCTGTTCGCAATATTCGCAAAAGAGTGGCTGTCGCTGTTTCTGACGAATCCGCTCACTCCCGAAGCTGCCGCGGCTAACGCGGAGGTGCTGAAAACCGGCGTAACGCTTATGTATATGGTAGCCGTCATACAGCCGATACAATGCTCTCAATTCTGCGTGGGCGGAGTGCTGCGGGGCGCGGGAGACACGCGAGTTACCGCGCTGATAATCCTATTCACAACGGTCGGCTTACGGACGACTTTCGCGTGGCTTATGGTGGACGTACTGCACTGGGGGCTAATCGGAGCGTGGGGAGCAATGATAATCGACCAAGCTATACGAACCCTGCTGTTCTTCGCGCGTTACAACCAAGGCAAATGGAAAACGATAAAGCTGTAAATAGACCTCTTGCGCAACCTCGTCCAAACCAACGTATCTGCTATCTGCTATCTGCTATCTGCTATCTAATATCTGCCCGCTGCTATCTGACAATCAACGTTCCTGCGACGTTGATGAGTACCGCAATCACATAGGCGAAGCCGCATTGATAGCCTATCGCGAAAGCCGTCCACTTGCCGCTGTTCATCTCGCGGCGTATCGCTCCCATTGCGGCAACGCAGGGAGCGCAAAGTAGGTTGAACACTAAGAACGCAAACGCGGTAACCTGCGTGAAGCCCGCGGACATATCGCCCTGATAGAGGATTTCGATAGTAGCGACGATGTTCTCTTTCGCTATGAGACCTGTGAGTACCGCGACGGTAGCCTGCCAATCGCCGAAACCCGCGGGGATAAAAATCCAGCTGAGCATATTGCCGATAGTGGCGAGAAGCCCGTAGCTCAAATTATCCACCATTTGGAACTTCCCGTTCACAAAGCCGAAGTTCGAGAGAAACCACACGGCAACAGCCGAGAGCAAAATTATCGAGCCGGCGCGTTTAATAAAGCTCCAGCCGCGCTCCCACATCGAGCGGAAAAGGTTCAGCGCGGTGGGCAGATGATAGTTCGGAAGCTCCATTACAAAGGGCGAAACCTCACCCTTGAAGCGTTTAAGGTTTTTCAGTATCAAGCCCGAAAGAAGTATCGACGCAATCCCGATTAAGTACGCTAAGAACGCTATACCGCCGTTGTTGTCAAACATCGCTCCCGCAACGAGCGCAATGAACGGGAGCTTCGCTCCGCAAGGCATAAAGGTCGTTGTGATAATCGTCATCCGGCGGTCTGATTCGGTTTCGATAGTTCGCGAAGCCATAATCCCGGGAACTCCGCAGCCTGTACCGATTAAAAAGGGAATGAACGACTTACCCGATAAGCCGAAACGTCTGAAAACGCGGTCCATTATAAACGCTATACGCGCCATATATCCGCAGGCTTCGAGAAAGGCGAGAAACAGGAACAATATCAGCATCTGCGGAACAAAGCCGAGTACCGCGCCTACTCCCGCGATAATGCCGTCGAGGATTAGCCCCGATTGCCACTCGGCGGCTCCCGCGCGGTCGAGCAAATGTTCCACAGCGGGCGGAATAATCTCGCCGAAGAGTACGTCGTTAGTCCAGTCCGTGACAAATGCCCCGGCAGTCGTTATCGAGATGTAGTAAACGAGAAAGATAACCGCGAAGAATATCGGTATAGCGGCAATCCTGTGCATAAGAACGCGGTCAATTTTGTCGGAAGCTGACGCTCCGCGCGGTTTACGCACGAAACAGGCGCGTACGAGCTTCTCAATATAGTCGTAGCGTCCGTTGGCTATAATGCTCTCGGAATCGTCGTCGAGCTTACTCTCGACCTCGGCGATTATCGCTTCGCAATCGAGTGTTCCGTAGCGTTTGCGGACAAGTTCGTCGCGCTCAAAGAGTTTTATAGCGGTAAAGCGCCGTTCGGACTGCGGAATCTCCGCGGGAAGCAAATGCGCGATGTCGCTTACCGCGCACTCTACCGTTTGTCCGAATTTTACGGGAGCGTCGCGGGAGTCCTCGCTTTGCGCGATTGAGATAGCCGTTTCGGCGGCTGAAACGGCGTTAGTGCCTTTCAGCGCGGAGATACTGATACAGTGGCAGCCGAGACCTTTCGAGAGCTTCGCGAGGTCTATCGTATCGCCCGTTTTCTCCAAGACGTCGAGCATATTGACCGCGGCAACCACCGGGATTCCAAGCTCGAGAAACTGCGTTGTGAGGTAGAGATTGCGCTCGAGGTTTGTCCCGTCGATAATGTTGAGTATAACGTCGGGGCGTTGTTCCTCCGGGAGCTGTTTTCCGGAGTTCATATCAACGCCCAGTATGTAGCTTCTCGCGACTACTTCCTCGAGAGTATAGGGCGAGAGCGAATAGATACCGGGGAGGTCGGTAACTGTAACGCCGCGGCTGCCTTTGAGCTGTCCCTCTTTCTTCTCGACCGTAACTCCGGGCCAATTCCCGACGAATTGCCGCGAGCCCGTAAGCGCGTTAAAGAGCGTGGTCTTACCGCTGTTAGGGTTCCCCGCAAGAGCTATCGTAGTCATTTATAACTCACCCCTTTTTTACGCCGCTAGAAGTTGTGTCGGAAGTTGCTGTTGCCGCTCGAAGTTTTACGCTGTCAGTATCTATCGCTTCCACGCTAATCATCTCCGCGTCGGAGCGGCGGAGGGAGAGCGAATAGCCGCGTACAATCAGCTCCATAGGGTCTCCGAGCGGAGCGACTTTTCGCACGTGGATAGAAACGCCCTTAGTGATACCCATATCCATAATTCTACGCCGTATAGCGCCCGTACCGTTAACTCTAAGGGCGATGACGGTTGCGCCGACGGGAACGTCTTTGAGCGTGTGCATAGTTGTGAGTTCTCCTAACTTTTCGCTGTTACGGTTTAGGTGAATGTGCCTAACAGTCTACTGCTACTATATGTTAGCACAGCCTAACACATTTGTCAAGTGATTTGTTGTCGGCAGTGGTCAGTGGTTGGCAGTGGTCAGTGGTCGTAGTGGTCAGTGGTCAGTGATTAGTGGTCAGGACGGGGGTTTAGACGCAAGCAAACGTCCTAACTCCCGTTCTGACCACTGACCACTGACCACTGACCACTACGATGACCACTACGAGAAAATTACGCTTGCTTTTCGGCGGTTAATGTGCTATACTGGTAAGAAGTTGGTTTAAGCTTGATTCGGCGGCTATACGCCGGAGAGGGCGGAAAAATTTCGCGGGAGTACGAGATGCCGATACTGTTAAGCCTTTCGAGTTCTGCTGACACCGCCGTTACCGGGACGGAAGTCTACGCTGCAAATACGCTGATTGCGATAGCCGCGGTAATAGCAGTCGCCGCCGCGCTGGCGTATTTTCTGCGGAGGGCTAACCGAGACCTCCGCGCCCCGCGGATAAGCGATGTTGCCGTAGTACTCTCCAAACGTCAGAGCGTTCTCTCCGGAAAAAGCGTTACGAGCGCTCCGCGCTGTAAAGTTGAGTTCAGACTGAGCGACGGTTCGCTGCGCGAATTCCGCACCCCGCCCGCTGACTTCGGCAAGCTCGAACCCGATGAAACCGGGATTCTCACATTCCGCGGGAGCCAATTCGTCAGCTTTGAGCGTTTCGAGGACTAGCTATTACGTTTGACAATTGTTACAGCAGTAAAAATAAGCCGCCGGGCGGCTTCATAGGGGAAAACAATGATAAATGACAGAATCGACTTAATCCGCAGTAGTATCGGAAAGCGGCTCGTCGGCAAACCGGAGGTTACAGACCTCGTAATCATCGCGCTGCTGTGCCGCGGTCACGTACTAATCGAGGACGTTCCGGGGACGGGCAAAACGACGCTGGCGAAAACTCTCGCGGCTGCCCTCGGCTGTTCCTTCCGGCGGATTCAGTTTACCCCGGACGTAATGCCCACGGACGTTACGGGCTTTTCAATGCTTGACACCGCAACGGGTAAATTCAACTTTATGCCGGGCGTAATCTTCAACCAAGTCATACTCGCGGACGAAATCAACCGCACTTCGCCTAAGACGCAGTCCGCGCTGCTGGAAGCTATGCAGGAGAATCAAGTCACTATCGACGGGAGGACGTACAAAACCCCCGAACCGTTTATGGTTCTCGCGACTCAAAACCCGATAGAATACGTAGGAACCTACGCGCTGCCGGAGGCTCAGCTCGACCGCTTCTTTATCCGCGTCAGCTTAGGTTATCCGGACAAAGCGAATGAGGTCGAAATCCTCGACAGACACGATAACCGCTCCGAAGCGGCTCCTCTAAGCGCAGTACTCGACGTAGAGCAGGTACTTGAAATCCAGCGCGAAACCGACAAGATACACGTTTCCCCCGCTCTCAAACGCTATATAGCGGATTTAGTCTCAAAAACGCGGCTTCATAAGGACGTTCAGCTCGGAATAAGCCCGCGCGGCGCGATTTTCCTGATGTACGCGGCGAAAGGCAGCGCGATTCTCGCGGGTCACGCCTATGCCACCCCCGACGACGTCCAAAAAATGGCGCTGCCCGTTTTGGAACATCGGCTTCTGATTAAGTCCGAAGCTAAGCTTCGTTCGGTAACGTCCTCCGGGGTAATAGCCGAGATAATCGCAACAACGCCGTTGCCGGAAGTATGAGAGGGCGGCTGATTATCCTCGCGGCGCTGTTTGCCGTTTCCTTATTCCGCGTAATGTACTCCGGGGAGCGTCTGCTGCTGTGGTTAATGCTCCTCATTGCTGCCGTTGTCGTTCTCGCGCTGCTTAACGCTGTCTATACGGTAATTTTTATTGACGTCAGTCAGCGCGTAATTCCGGAGATTCTGACGAGCGGAAACTTCGGAACTCTTTCTGTCGGGATTCGCAACCGCGGTCCCTTTCCTTTCGCTCATCTCGAAGTGCGCTATGATACGTTCGACAGCTTAAACGGCGGCAGCGAGACCGAGAGCGCGGTATTCTCCGTAATGCCCGGACAAACCGTCGGGCTGCGGAGAGAAATATTTTTCCCCTACCGCGGATTGTACCGCCCGGGGATTACTTCGATTGAGCTTCGCGACATATTCGGCTTGTTCAGGTTTCGTATGCCCTCCGCGGCTTACAGCGATAAGCAAAGCGCGGTGGTATTGCCGCAATCCGCGTCTCCCGCGCTCGCCCTCCGCGGCGAGAACTACGTCAAGGACGGCGTAAGAGGAGGGCGCGGGGACGCCGAAAAGATTTCGATTGCCGAAATACGCGGCTTTCGGCGCGGCGACCCGCTGAAAAATATCCACTGGAAGCTTTCGGCTAAGACGGCTTCGCTTCAAGTCAAAGAGTTTGACGGCGCGGTTTCACCCAGCGCGGGCGTTTACGTCGATTTAAGCCCCCACGGACTGTTTAACGAGGACGCTTTAGCTTTCGAAAATTGCGTCTGTATGAACGCTGCGGCGGTCTGCGGAATCGTGCTGGACAGCGCGACGCCGCTGCGGCTGACTGCTTTCTCCGAAGCCCGTACCGAAATAGAGGGAATCTCGGGACTGCCGCGGATTCTCCGCTTTCTCGCGGAGGCTGAATTCGGCTGCCGCTATACTTTTTCGGACATTCTGCGCTCGGAGATAGAATCCGGGGTAGAATCCGACAACCTCATTGTCGTTACGGGCGAATACAGCGCGGAGCTTTGTGCGTTGCTGTCCGCTTTCGCGCTGCGCGGTCTTACCGTAACGCTAATCGCGGTGTCGAAAAACCGCGAATCGGAGCCGGAAGTTCCGTACTGCGCGGGGGTTACGGTCGTTACCGCGATACCGGAAATCCTGCGCCCTCCGGTAGATTCGGAGGAAGCCGCCGCATAGCCGCAGCGCTTGATAATTGTTACGGCTGCGAGGTCTCGCAAAGGCAGCCCAAAACGGCGAAGAAAAGAGGAGGTGTCCTCACTTGCTTAAAAATAAACTATCCGTCCCGGGTTTTCTAGCCGCGCTGCTGTTCACTTGGGGCGTTTCAAGCTCGCTGCTGAAGCTCTATTCCGCGGACGTTGACTTTATTGTTACCGCCGTATTGTCGCTTACGGCGCTTGCGGTTTTCGCGCTGATATTCTACAATCGCAACACGCTAATCGCGGCGCTGGGCGTGTCAGCGGTATTGCTGATACTATACGCGAGAAATTTTGCCGTGGTCAACGAGTACCTGACGGTGATATTTTTCCGCTTTGCGAAAGTTTTTTTGTTTGAGGCTGAAATGCCGCCGGACAACAAGCTCTTTTTCGCGCTGATATTCTGCTGTGCCGCGGCAATACCCGCGATATTGTTTTACGGCAAGCTCGAGGGCGCGCTGATACTCGGCGTAATCTCCGGCGGATTGATTTTTTTTGAATCGCAGATAAGCACTGTGGACTTTTACCCCGAGCTTTGCGCCCTTACAAGCGCGGTAATCGGAGTAAGCGCGGGGACTTTCGCCGCTAGTCTGAATCCCTCGCGGAAAGTCAAATCGGGCGTAGCGCTGAGGGTAATGCCGGCTGCATTGGCTGTGTCGGTACTGCTGACGCTGTTCACGCCTGACAGCGCGCTGCGGCTTCATAGCATTGCGGTCGAAACCTTTGTGGACGATTATGTGGATTTACTAAGCGTTGACGCGGGGTTCAAACGTTCGCGGATTGCCTTTGACCTCGCAAGCTACGGATATGACAGCACAAAGCTCGGAGGTCCCGTATCACTCAGCGGCAACGCTGTATACGCGGTACGTTCCGATTCGGCTTCGCTGTTCCGCGTATCCGTCAAGGACGTTTACACGGGAACATCGTGGGAATCGCGTGACGAAGCGCAGTTCCGCTTTGATTCGCCGCTTGCTGACGGAATACGCGCCGAAACGTTCAGCGAGGGACTTCCGCGAAGCTCCGACGTAAAGCTCAAGGCGAGTATTTCGCGCGATACGCTTATGTCGGTTACGATACTAAGCCCGGATTGGCGTTCGGAGCTTCTCCACTCCGGACGTCCCTACCGCTTTTCGCCGAATAATATCGTTGACTTTATCCCCTACTTCAATACTAACGGCGAAGTGTTCTCTAAACGCTACCTCTATCAGGGGCTTAGCTACACGGTCTACGAAAACCGGCTGAACGACTTCACGGGAGCCGCTTTCAACGCAGCCGCGGGAGCCTTAGAAGCCGCCGCGCGGAGGTCGGACGTTGAAGCTCCCGACCCCGTCTACGAGGAAATGCTCCGTAAGTATACAAGTTTGCCGGAGAATTTACCGCGCGAAGTCACAGACTTCGTTGCCGCAAGCAGCGATATTGAATCTCCGTATTACCGGGTTCTGGACGTTCGGGAACGTTTATCGAACTATACAAGCTATACGCTTACGCCGCCGGAAGTTCCCGACGGACGCGAGTTCGTGAGTTGGTTTCTGGAATCCCGTCTCGGCTATTGTACGTATTACGCGACCGCGATGACCGTTTTCGCGAGGATAATCGGGCTTCCGGCGCGTTACGCCGAGGGCTTCACGACCTACGGCTTAACGCGCAGTCCCGACGGAAGCTTCATCATAAGCGGCGAACAGGCGCACGCTTGGTGCGAAGTTTACGTACAGGGTATCGGCTGGATTCCCGTGGACGCAACCTTAGAATACGCTTCGCAGCTGACTGACGAACCCGCCGCGGACGAGGGTTTCGAAATCGGCGCGGCTCCCGCGCTTCCCTCTATGACCCCGCCGCCTAATGAGGAATATGTACCGCTGGTGGTCGATAACGCTTCCGGCGATACGGATTCCGGCAACGCCGTGATTTCAGCCGCGCTGTATATAATCCTCGGACTTTTGATAGTCTGCGCGGGACTGTTTCTCGCAATCTACGCGCTGCGCTTCCGCTTCCGGCTCCCTAAACGTATAAATAACGCGGAAGCGCTGTTGCTTCGTTACTGGCGCGATATACTCAAAATGCTTCCCTCCGTTGCCATTATCCCGCGAACCGGCGAAACTCCCTCGAAACTCGCGGGGAGAAGCGAACAGCGCGTATACTTCGGAGCGGTGGAGCTTACGGAGGTTACGTCGATAGTCGAGGACTGCGTATACGGCTCGGCGGCTCCCGACTCCGACGCGCTTACCCGCGTGTACAACTTCCACAGTAATCTCGACCGTGAGCTGCTGAAAATCCTGCTGCCGCACGGCTATATATCCGCGAGACTGCGCTGGCGCAAAAATTAGTAAAACACTACGGGCGAAGCTTCCCGAAGCTCCGCCCGTTTGTTTTTTTGTTTACCATTCCTTTTTGCTTTTCAGGACGCTTTTAGCTTTCGCTATGGCTTTTTTCGCGAGATTCGGCGGTTCCGGGGCTGCTTCGTAATCGGCTATTTCCGGTATTGTCGGCATTGCGCCGGGTTTCGGGAGATAGACGCTTGCCTTGAACAAATCCCCGTCAACTGACAGCTCGAAGCGTCCTCCCTGAACCTCCGCGAAGCTTTGAGCGATTGACAGTCCGAGACCGCTGCCCTCGCCGCTTCTCGCGCTGTCACCCCGGGTAAAGCGTTCGGTAAGTTCCGAGGGATTGCCGGAGAGCGGCTCCGCGGAGATGTTTTTGATATCAAGCCGGAACTCCGCGCCGGTTTCCGTAAGGTCCGCGTAAACGCGAGTTTGCGGGAGCGCGTACTTGAGAGCGTTGCCGAAAAGATTTTCGAGTATTCGCGATAGGAGCCGTCCGTCGGCTCGAACCTCGGCTTTAGGCGGGAGATTCAGCCGGAAATCGAGACGCGACTGCGCGATTTTTTCGTCCAGCTCCCCGATACTTTGAGTTACGAGCGCGGCGAAATCTAAGGTGTAGAGTTCAACGTCGATATTGCCGGAGGAGGCTTTCGCGGCTTCGAACAGTTCGTCCGTGAGGTCTTTGAGCCTTGCGGATTTCTTGCTGATTATTTCGAGATAGTCCGAAGCGTTCTCGTTGTCAAAGCCGCCGCTTTTGAGCAAATCGGTATAGGTGATAATCGACGTGAGCGGGGTGCGGATATCGTGCGAGACGTTGGTTATCAGCTCGGTTTTGAGCCGTTCGGCGCGTGTTCTGGTTTGTACGGCGGCGTCGATACCTACGGAGATGTTGTTGACGTTGTCCGCGATTTTGCCGAGTTCGCCGTATCTGACGTTTATCGGTTCGCCGTAGTTTCCGGCTGCCGCGCGCTCCGTCCCGGCTCTAATCTTTTGCAAACGCCGGAAGTGGACGAGAAGCGCGATAAGCACCGCAAATGCCGCAACAGCGCCGATTTCGGGAGCGCGGTTCTCAATAGCGAACAGAACCGCGAAAAACAGCAGCAGCGTTATCACAATCGCCTGTCCGACACCGCGGATTCCGGACCAGAGGTAGACTGCGCCGCGTGCGATGAGCTTGCAGACGGAGACAATGAGCGTATGCCGCCAGAAGCGTCCCGCCTTACAGCGTTTGGCGAAGCCGCAGAGCCAGGCGTTCAGCGGAACCAGCGTGAATACCGCAACTCCCGCGATATACGCGGCCGACAGCGGACTTACGATGTTATAGAAGCGGAAAAAATCGAACAATCCGGCCGCGAGAGCGATTACTCCGCACTCTAAGGCTGCTAATATCGCAAGCGAAATATCGAGATAGGGCGCGTCGAGTACGGTAAAAAACACCTGCTTCCTGCCGTCGATTTTGTCCGTACCGTTGCGCCGTCCCGCCCCGCAAAGCATTACGATAAACGCGAATAGAGCCGCCGCGAAGCACAGGAGCGTCTGCGTTACTACGCTCCAAATCTCGTCCAGAACCGCGCTCCAGTGGTTTGTCAGCGTGTCTGCCGATTCCTGCGTATACCCGAGGCAGATTGTAACCGCGTTGTCAAGCATAACGGGGTAACGCTGAGGATAGGGCGAAACCTCGCCGCTGATGTAATACTGCGGAAGATAGCGGAAGTACTCTTTAACGTCCGGAATCTTGTACTTAGTATCCTGCGAATAAATATTGGTTGCAACATTGCCGTAAGCGTCGGAAACGTAGTACAGCAGCCCTTGGCTTACGTAGTCCTGTTCTAAGATTGTCCGCGTATTCTCGCAGTATTGAAGCTGCAGCTCGGCCGCCTGACGTATGATCGCTTCCTCGAGCGACGCGAAATCGCGGTAGCTTGCTCCCGTAAGTCTGTCGCGGATAATGACGTACTTTACGTATTCCACAGTCTCCGTATGCTCGTCAGCGTCGGGATTACGCGGAGGAGCCGCGTTGTTGTAATCAGTCGGATTCGGCGCGGGAGACGCTTCGAAGCCCGCAACGTCCTCTTGCGGTATCGGCGGCGGAGTTGAACCGTAGTAAGACGTATACGTTTCCTCGGTTTCGTAGCTTATATCGAGGTAATCGAGGTTAGTTATCGCGTCCTTACCGCCTGTGAGAATCACCGCGAGACCGTTACAAGCGAGAACGGGCATAATCATTTGATTGAAGAAAGTTTCGGGGTTGCGGGCTCCCGCGAAGATAATTTCCTCGTCGATGCCGCTCTC
>JAISLB010000118.1 GCA_031260685.1 Oscillospiraceae bacterium
GCCGCACCGGGACGGTTTGTTAATCGTGCTTACAGCGCGAACCGTTGTTTCCCGGGCGAGTTTGTAATAAGGCAGGGACACTATGCACGCAGTAATCGAAACCGGCGGTAAGCAATACCGTGTAACCGAGGGCGACCTCCTATTCATTGAGAAGCTCCCGGTCGAAGCCGACAGCGAAGTCACCTTTGATAAGGTTCTCGCGGTCACGGGCGAAACTATCAAGTTCGGCTCTCCCTATGTCGAGGGCGCAACAGTCAGCGCGAAAGTTATCAAGAACGGACGCGCCAAGAAAATCCGCGTCTACAAGATGAAGCCGAAGAAGAATTATCGCCGTACACAAGGACACCGGCAGTCCTACACTCAAGTGCAAATTGCCGCAATAACACTCGGAGGTAACAGCTAATGGCTCACAAAAAGGGAATGGGCAGTACGAAAAACGGGCGCGAGAGCAAGTCCAAACGTCTAGGCTCCAAACGTGCCGACGGACAATTCGTAACTGCCGGAACTACTCTATATACCCAGTGCGGAACTAAAATCCACCCCGGAACGAACGTAGGGCTCGGGAGCAACTTTGATCTGTTCGCAACGTCCGACGGTATTGTACGCTTTGAGCGTTTCGGACGCGACCGCAAGAAGGTTTCTGTCTATGCAGACGCCGAATAAGAACACTACATTGTTATTTGACGCTCACCTTGATACGGTGGGCGTTATTGTCACGGAGAATTGCCCCGGCGGCTTCGTCAAAGCCGCTAAACTCGGGAGTATTGACCCGCGCACTCTCCCCGCCGCGGAGCTTACGTTCACTGCACCCGACGGAACGCGTGTGTTCGGAGTTGTCAACGCTCTCGCGCCGCACTTAACCGGCGGAAGCGGCGAAATGTCCAAAGTTGAGGATTTGTACATTGATACCGGCGGAGTTGAGCTTCCGGCCGGAACCCCGGGAGTTTTCAGGCAGTTGACAGCGGATAACGTACAATTGTCAGCGCCGTATCTCGATAACCGCGTCGGCTGCGCGGTATTGCTTGACGTAATGCGCAGGCTCAACGATACTGCGTCCGGACTTGACCTTGCGTACCTATTTTCGACTCAGGAGGAAGTAGGGCTGCGCGGAGCAGGTCCCGGAGCGTACAGCGCGGAAGCTGACTACTGCGTTGTGGTGGACGCGACTTTCGCGAAGTCGCCTTTTGACTCGGGTTACGAAACTTTCACGGCGGGCGCGGGAATCACTATCGCCGTAGGACCCAATATGCACCGCGGCTTTACCGCGAAGCTTCGCGCAGTTGCCGAGAGACACGGGATTCCCTACAGCGTTGAGGTGCTTCACAGTTCGAGCGGTACTAACGCCGAACGTATACAGCTCTCGCGCTTTGGTGTTGCGACGGCTCTAGTCTCCGTACCGGTGAGATATATGCACACCCCCGCGGAATTCGCGGACCCGCGCGATATTCAGGCAGCGAGTGACCTGCTGTATTATTTAGTCACAGATTGGAGTGACGGCGAATGAACCTTACAGAACTTACCAAAAAGCTTACGTCCCTGCCCGGTCCCTCGGGCTTTGAGGACGAAGTGCGCGAATTTATAGCGGACTACGCGGCTCCCTTTGCAGATGAGATTTCTACTGACAATATGGGCAATCTGCTTGTCTTGAAAAGAGCCAAGCAGACTAAAAAAAAACGTCAAAACCGCGTAGATAACGAAACCGCTCCGTCGCGGCTCTTTGCCGCTCATATGGACGAGGTCGGGTTAATCGTCACGCACTCCAAGGACGGCGGTTACTACGGCTTTGACTGTCTCGGCGGGATTGACAAGCGCGTACTGCCCGGTAAACGCGTGCTAATCGGCGGCTCGAAAGTTCCCGCTGTTATCGGTTTGCCGTCCATACATCTCGCTGATACCGGCGCACGTGATAAAGTTCCGGAAGTGAGCGCGATGTCGCTCGACGCTTTCGGCGATACCGGTGTCGAAGCCGGTACATACGCCGTATTCGACAGCGATTGGGTAGAATTCGGCAAGGGCTTCGTCAAGGCAAAAGCTCTCGACGACCGAATCGGCTGCGCGGTAATGCTCAAGCTCTTAGAGCTTGACTTATCGGAAGATACGTGGTTTGCGTTCACGGTTCAGGAGGAAGCAGGCTGCCGGGGAGCTGCCGCGGCGGCTAACCGTCTTAACTGCGATAGAGCTTACGTTATCGAAACCACTACCGCGGCTGATATCCCCTCGAAGTCAGGCGGCGACAGGGTTTGCGAACTCACTAAGGGCGCGGTACTTCCCTTTATGGACGGCAGAACTATCTACAGCCGCGAACTGTGGAACGAAAACACGCTGCTTGCCGATAAGCACAATATCACTTGGCAGACCAAAACGCGGATTGCGGGAGGAACCGACGCGGGGACAATCCAAAACTCCGGCGCGGGCTGCAAAGTCGCCGCTATCTCCGTTCCGGCGCGTAATCTCCACAGTCCCGCAACTGTTATCAACTTAGAGGATTTGGACGCTGTCTATGAAATCTGCAAACATATTGCAAGCGGCAAGTGACCGCGCCCTAGCTGCGGCGAAAGCTCAATTCGCAACGCTCGAAGCCGTGTCCTACGAAAATACTAAGCGCGTACTGGACGCTTTCCGCGCTAACCGAGTGGGCGAGGCTCATTTCGCGGGAACTAACGGCTATGGCTATAACGACCTCGGGCGCGATACTCTCGACAAAATCTACGCGGAAGTGTTCGGCTCGGAAGCCGCGCTCGTCCGCGTTCAGTTTGTCAACGGCACTCACGCGATTGCCTGTGCGCTGTACGGCTGTCTGGCTCCGGGCGATGTAATTGTTTCGCTCACGGGAAAGCCCTATGACACGCTTGAAGCCGTAATCAACGGCGCTCACGGTTCGCTCCGAAGCTACGGCATTGAATACAGCGAGAATCCGGAGGACGTAAAACGCGCTAAGGCAGTCTACATACAGCGTTCCCGCGGCTATTCGTCCCGCGGCGCGTTGTCAATAGCTGACATTGAGCGGCTTATCGGCGAAGCCCGAGCCGTAAACCCCGATGTTGCAGCCATTGTCGATAACTGCTACGGAGAATTCACGGAGTGCCGCGAACCTTGTCACGCAGGCGCGGACATAATCGCCGGGTCGCTGATAAAAAACCCCGGCGGCGGGATTGCGCCCTGCGGGGGCTACATAGCGGGACGCGCGGACTTAGTAGAACGAGCCGCGGAGCGGCTGACCGTTCCGGGTCTCGGCTCCGAGGTGGGAGCGTCGCTTGCGTCCAACCGCGCACTGTATCAAGGCTTGTATATGGCTCCGCACTGTGTCTGCGAAGCCCTCAAAACCTCCGTTTATGTCGCTGCCTTGTTCGCGGAGCTTGGCTTCGCGGTTTCGCCCGGCTGCGATGAACTTCGGACTGATATCATACAAACGATAGAGCTGGGAGCGCCGGAGCGCGTACTCGCGTTCTGCCGCGGTTTGCAGTCCGGGCTTCCCGTCGATAGCTTCGTTACCCCGCTTCCGTGGGATATGCCGGGTTACGGAGAGCCCGTAATAATGGCGGCGGGAGGTTTCGTTCAGGGCGCTTCGCTCGAGCTCTCCGCCGATGCTCCTATGAAACCGCCGTACCGCGTCTATCTGCAAGGCGGGGTAACGTTCGAGGCGGGACGCATAGGCATAGAGGCGGCAGCCCGCGAACTCCTAGCGCAAATCCCGCGAGACTAAGCCGCGGCTCTTACGTTACGAAAACCCCCGCTTCGTTCGGAAGCGGGGGTTTTGACATTACACTGCCGTTCTGTCTATACGGCTCTTTTTGTGCGCGGCGTTATTCCTATGGATTAAGCCTTTCTGCGCGGCACGGTCGATAGCTTTGATAGCGGCTTTACGGGCGCTCGCAATCAGAACCGGGTCTTTCGAAGCCGCGGCAGCGTCGAACCTTTTCAGCGTTGAGCGCAGATAGCTTCTTGCGGAGCGATTGCGTTCGTTAAGCATTTTGTTCAGCTGGTCGCGCTTCTTTTGCGACTTGATGTTGGGCATACTCTCACCTCCTTCGTACCCTCTCTCTATAATAGCGTTGCAGGAAGCAACCCATAGAGTATACCACAACTCAAACAACTTGTCAAGCAGCTTTGCCAAATATCAGATAGCAGATAGCGGGGGTTGGATGCGGTTGATGTCTAAACTCTCGCTATCTGATATCTGCTATCTGTTACTTCCCCCACTTTTTCTTTTTGCCTTTTTTGCCGCTTTCCTCGCCCTCGTCGGAGCTTGTTCCGCCGTCTAGCTGCTGCAGCAGTGATTTTTGTTCCGCGCTCAAGCCTGTCGGCGTTCTGACCGTAACAGTTATCAGCATATCACCGCGTGAACCCGCGTTTATACGCGGCACTCCCTTACCCGCTAAGCGGAAGATTGAGCCGGTTTGTGTACCCTCGGGGATAGTGAGCTTCGCCTTACTGCCGCTTTCACCGGGCGGCGTTAAAATCGGTACTTCGACCTCCGCTCCGAGAGCAGCCTGCGTAAAGCTAATCGGCAGCGGGTAGTGCAGCGTCGTTCCGCTCCGCTTGAATTGAGTGTGCTGAGCTACGCGAACGGTGATAAGTACGTCCCCCGCGGGACCTCCGTTATAGCCTTTACCGCCTTGTCCGCGAACCGCGAAAGTCTGTCCGTGGTCTATTCCCGCGGGAATATCGACGCGGAGAGTACGATTCTTGCGGACTCTGCCCTTACCTTTGCAGGTGTTACAAGGCGTGTGGATTATCTTGCCCGTTCCCGAACAGCTCGGACACGCCGAGGTCGAGAGACTTACGCCGAAGAGCGTCTGCCGCCTGCTTGTGACAGTCCCGCTGCCTTTGCAATTCGGGCAGGTTTCCGCGGTAGTTCCCGCCGCGCAGCCCGAACCGTGACAAGTTTCGCAGTCCTCAACGCGAGTTACCGGAACGTCTTTCGCAACGCCGAAAGCGGCTTCCTCAAAAGTTACGGAAGCTTGGGTTTGAAGCGTTTCGCCCTCCCGCGGGGCGTTAGGACTGGTTCGCCGCGATGTTCCGCCGCCCCAGAAGTCGTTGAGTATATCGCCTAAGTCGCCGAAATCTACGTTGAAGCCGCCTCCGCCGTAGCTCCCGCCGCTTCCTCCGCCGTAACTCGGGTCAACTCCCGCGTGACCGTAAGCGTCGTAACGTTCGCGCTTGGTCTTATCGGAGAGAACTTCGTAAGCTTCGCCGATTTCCTTGAAGCGTGCTTCCGCCTTTTTGTCGTTAGGATTGACGTCCGGGTGATTAGCCTTGGCAAGCTTGCGGTAGGCGCGCTTGACTTCATCGTCCGACGCGCCTTTCTCTAAGCCGAGTACCTCATAATAATCGCGTTTATCCACTTTTGTCACCTGAATTCTGTAAATTGTGAAATGAAAAAATCCACCTCGCGGGGTTCGCGCACGGTGCGAGGGAAACCACCCCGCCCCTGCGGGGGCACCCCTCCCAAGAGGGGAATAGGACGAGGGCAGGACATTGGACGCGTTCTCTCAACCCGTACAACCAAAACCCCCGTCTAAATTCCCCTCTCGGGAGGGGTGGCGCGAAGCGACGGGGTGGTTCCCCCGCAGGGCGCATCCGCGTCCCAACCCGCAACTCCCGTCCTGTCCCCGCAAACTGTTCACTGTTATCTGTTATCTGTTATCTGTTCACTGAATTAGTCTACTACTTCGTAGTCCGCATCGGTGTAGCCCGCGCTCCCCGCTCCGCCGTCCGCCGGGGGAACGTCGCCGCCGCCGCCAAATCCGTCACCGCCGCCAAATCCCGCTCCGCCGTCCGTAGGAGGCTGCTGACCGTCGGGGTTTTGAGCGTAAATCTTTTCGCTTACCGCGTAGAAAGCTTGCGTAAGCTCCTCGGTAGCGGTTTTGATTGCCGGAACGTCTTTCGCGGCAAGCTTATCCTTAACGGTCTGGAGTTTAGCCTCGAGGTCGGCTTTTTCCTCCGCTGAAATCTTTTCGCCTACGTCCGCGATAGTTTTTTCCGATTGATAGACCATACTCTCCGCGCTGTTGATTGTGTCTACTTCGTCCTTGCGCGCCGCATCCTCCGCAGCGAACTGTTCAGCAGCTTTGACCGCCGCCGCGATGTCCTCTTTCGACATATTTGAGGAGCCAGTGACCATAATCTTATTCTCGCGCCCTGTCCCGAGGTCCTTTGCGAATACGTTGACAATGCCGTTGGCGTCGATATCGAAGGTAACTTCAATCTGCGGAACTCCGCGCCGCGCGGGTGCTATACCCTCAAGGTGGAAACGTCCGAGACTCTTGTTGCCGGCGGCGATTTCGCGCTCACCTTGCAGTACGTTGACCTCTACGCTCGTCTGATTGTCCGCCGCGGTTGAGAATACCTGCGACTTTTTGGTCGGTATAGTCGTATTGCGCTCGATAAGCTTCGTGAATACGCCGCCGAGAGTTTCGATTCCGAGCGACAGCGGGGTTACGTCGAGCAGCAGAATTCCCTGAACGTCGCCGCCGAGTACTCCCGCCTGAATCGCCGCGCCTACCGCTACGCACTCGTCCGGGTTGAT
>JAISLB010000117.1 GCA_031260685.1 Oscillospiraceae bacterium
CGCATATTGTTCGCGGCTGCGAGAGCCATATCCTCCGCGTTTGCCGCAAGGATTTCAGACGAGTTAGCGGCAAGCGATTCCGCGATATTCCGCAGAGCTTTATTCCGCAGAGTGACGCCCGATATTGAGAGTTCGCGCCCCGCGGCTTTGGCGCGCAGTGCGAGTGTTTGAATATCCATAACTGTTCTGTTACCTCCCGCGTATTCTCAGAAGCAATCCGCAAAGCGCGGCGTGCTATTTTTTCAGTATCAGCTTGACGATTTCTCCCGGTTCCCAGTCAGCTTTCACATTTGGCGGGAGAGATTTCATCGCGGCGGCGATTTCATTTGGAGAGTAACCCAATACTTCAAGCGCGGCACGTACTTCCACAAGAGTTTTCTTGTTCAGCGCGGAACCTACGCTCACTCCTCCGGAATTGTCGTCTGTGAACGTATCTCCGAATACCGCGGCAATTTTGTCGCGAAGCTCGAGGATTATTCGCTGAGCGGATTTTTTGCCGATTCCCGGGGTGCTGACGAGCAGCGCTTCGTCACCTGCTGTTATGGCACCCGCTAGTTCCTCCGGACTGGAGGTCGAAAGAGCCGCAAGCGCGGATTTGGTCCCGACTCCGTTAACCGATAGCAACAGTTTGAACATATACAGCTCAAGCTGTTCCAGAAAGCCGAATATGTCTGTTGAAGTCTCCGTAATCTGCACGTAGGTCAGAAGCTTCTTAATATCGCCGATATTAAGCTGTGCAAGCGTCCGCGACGATGTATGTACAGCGTAACCGACTCCGTTGCAGTCTACTACCGCAAGCTGCGGCTCGATATGCGTTATCTCTCCGCGAAGATGGTAGAACATTTGCGGCTCCTTTCTCAGTTAAGAACCTGTTTATACTGAATGTAGTTTTTGACGCTTCATATTGGTTCTTCGGTGAACATAAGTGAGGTTGAAGCTCTCGCGTGGCAAAGCGCAATTGCAAGAGCATCGGCTGCATCGTCCGGGCGCGGTATTCTTGTGAGATTCAGGAGCCGTTTCACCATTTCCTGTACCTGATGTTTATCGGCAAGTCCGTAACCCGCTACCGACTGTTTCACTTGCAGCGGGGTGTATTCATACGCCGGAATCCCCGAACGGAAGCACGCGAGCAGTATTACTCCGCGCCCGTGAGCTACCGAAATTCCCGTCTTGACATTTGCCGCGAAAAACAATTCCTCGATTGAGATTGCGTCGGGCTTCAGGTCGCTTATAAGCGTAGTGAGGTCGCCGTATATCGAGTCAAGTCTGCGCGTCAGCGGAACCTTTGCCGGGGTTGTGATAACCCCGTGAGTTACCTCCGCGAAAGCTCCGCGGTTTACGTCCACAACACCGAAACCGACAGTCGCAATCCCCGGGTCTATACCGAGTATACGCATTTTGCAAACTTCTTTTTGCCTTTACGGAGCATAACGCCCTTTACGTCTAGTTTAACCATATAGTTAACGTCCGATACAGCTGCTGAATCGAGGAATACGCCGCCCTGCTCGATGTTTCGACGCGCGTCGCCCTTAGACGTACAGAAGCCGACTTTGACTAAGAGGTCCGTAATCCCAAGCTCCGCGGTGTCAAAAGTTATCGTCGGAATCTCCGTTCCAAGCTCCGCCGCGTCCTCTCCGTGAACCAAAGCCGTAATCTCACGCGCTAAGCGGGTTTTGGCGGCGTTCAGCTGTTCTCCCGTCCACGTTTCCATCTCGCGTATCTCGTCGAGCGGTACGAACGTGAGCATTTTCAGGTAGCTGATAACGTCCGCGTCCTCGACGTCGCGCCAATATTGATAAAACTCATAGGGCGAAGTCTTAGCCGGGTCGAGCCAAAGCGCGTTTCCGGCGGTCTTACCCATTTTCGCGCCGGAGGAACTCGGCAGAAGCGTAAAGGTCAGCGCGTAAGCGTCCTTAGCGAGTTTACGGCGGATAAGCTCCGTTCCGCCGAGCATATTGCTCCACTGGTCATCGCCGCCGAGCTGCATATTGCAGTCGTAACGCTGAAAAAGCTCGTAAAAGTCGTAGCTCTGCATTATCATATAGTTGAACTCAAGAAAGGACAAGCCCTTCTCAAGCCGCTGTTTGTAACATTCCGCGGTGAGCATACGGTTAACTGAGAAGTGCGAACCTACATCGCGCAGAAACTCAATATAGTTCAGTCCGCGCAGCCAGTCCGCGTTATTGACCATAATCGCTTTGCCCTCGGAAAAGTCGAGGATACGTGACATCTGCGTTTTGAATCTATCGCAGTTGTCGTCGATAGTTTCTACGGTCATAACCTTTCGCAAATCGGTACGTCCCGAGGGGTCGCCGACCATTCCCGTACCGCCGCCGACGAGAGCAATCGGACGGTTTCCAACAAGCTGAAGCCGCCGCATAAACGACAACGCGACAAAATGTCCGACGTGGAGACTATCCGCGGTAGGGTCAAAACCGGTATAGAAAGTGGCTTTGCCGTCGTTTATGAGGTCCGCGATTTCCTGTTCGTCGGTGACTTGCGCTATTAAGCCGCGTGCCTTGAGTTCTTCGTAAAGTGTCATAAGATTTTACCTCCCGTGTCAGTGCAAAAAAGTACGTCTGTGTTCCGGACAGGGTCCGAACTCCCGCAATCTCTCGTAGTGGAGTTTTGTCCCGTAGCCCTTGTGCTTTTCGAAAGCGTATTGCGGATAGAGTTCCGCGAGTTCCGCCATATATCTGTCCCTCGCAACTTTTGCAAGTATAGAAGCCGCCGCGATACATTGGAATTCGCCGTCGCCTTTGATAATGGCAATAGACGGATAGTTGATTGACTGATTGAAGCTGCCGTCAACGAGTACAAGCTCCGGAACGATTCCGAGCCGCTCAATCGCGCGGTTCATCGCAAGCTGCGACGCTTGCAGAATGTTGACAGCGTCAATCTCCGCGGCACTTGCGGTTGCAATCCCGTAGGCTACTGCGTTTGCGAGTATCTCATCGTAGAGCGATTCGCGGCGTTTTGCAGTAAGCTTCTTGCTGTCGTTCAAGCCGTCAATCGGTGCGCTTAAAATAACCGCAGCCGCGTAGACTGCTCCCGCGAGAGGTCCGCGTCCGGCTTCGTCCGTACCTGCTACGCAAGCCATATCGTAATCGAGATAGTTAAACGCTAAGGGTTTCAAGGCTTATCCTCCCGATTTTGCCGCCTCGGAATTCGTCTAGCAGAACGTGCGAAAAACGCTCCGTGTCGGGTATTCCTCCGCTTGCCAAAAAGCCTCGCTTCTTAGCCGCGGTTTCAAGCAGTTGATAGGGTTCAAGCGTAAAGTCGTCCAATTTGTAGCGTTCGGTCAGGAGCTGCGGGTATTTCGCAGCCAGCTCCGTTAGGAATTTCGCCGCTATGTCCTCAATGTCGAGAATATCGTCATTGATAGCTCCGGTAAACGCCAAATGGTTCGCGAGAGTTTCACTCGTGAGCTTCGGCCAAAGCAGTCCCGGAGTGTCAAGCAAATCCAAGCCGCTGTCAACGTTTATCCATTGCCGTCCTCTTGTAACTCCCGGACGGTCGGAAGCTATCGCGGCTTTACGTTTAGCTGCCTTGTTGATAAATGTGGATTTCCCGACGTTCGGGATTCCCACAATCATAGCGCGAATTGGGCGGCTAAGCCCGCGTTCGGCTTCCCGCGAGATTTTCTCTTTGAGAACTTCGCGAACGGCTTTCGGGAAGTTCGCAACCCCCTTGCCGCTCTTAGCGTCAACTTCAATAAATGCGGTACCGCTAAGATTGAAGTGCCGCACCCACTCAGCGGTAACGCTAGCATCGGCTAAATCCACGCGGTTCAATATCAACAGACGCGGCTTTCTGCCGACAATTCCGTCAAGCTCGGGGTTACGCGAGGACAGCGGAATTCTGGCGTCACTAAGCTCACAAATAATATCCACAAGCGCGGCTTGCTCATCGAGCATTCGCCGCGCTTTCGCCATATGTCCGGGAAACCAGTTTATCAATGTTTTTCACCGTTATTCTGCGTCATTGTGCGCATCCTGCAAGAATTTTCCAATCTTTATTACCGCGTAAACCTTGCCCACCACCTCGCGTTTGTCAACGGGACCGTATACGCGTCCGTCCGAACTGCCGTTGCGGTTATCGCCCAATACAAAGATGTAACCCTCGGGAATGGTAAGCGGGAACTCAACTCCGCTGATTCTCGGAAACATAGGTTCACGTATGTAGGGTTCATCAAGCGGAGTACCATTGAGAATAACGTAACCGGCTTCGTAATCTATATCGACAGTGTCGCCGCCGACAGCTATCACGCGCTTTACCATAGGCTTTGTCATATACTCCGTATGCGTCAGAACGGCTATGTCACCGCGTTTTGGCTCATATAGAAGATTCGAGACAATAAGCTGGTCGTTATGGTGAAGTGTATCCAGCATTGAGGTGCCTTCAACCGCGGTTTTGCGTACCACGAATACAAACACCAACAGACAGCAAACCACGATTACGACAACCATTTTTAGATAGTCGTAAATCACCGCGGAAATATCTTGCTTGACTTTAACGTCCTGCTGTTCCATAGTTACGCTACAACTTTCCAATTCGCGAACGGCCATGCTACTACGTAAACCTTGCCCAACACCTCGCGCTTGTCAACGGGACCGAAAACGCGCCCGTCCGAGCTGTTATTGCGGTTATCGCCCATTACGAAGATGTAATCCTCCGGAACAGTCAGCGGAAATTCTACGCCGCTGAGCCGCGGGGACATTCGTTCGTTAATGTAAGGCTCTTCAATCGGAGTACCATTGATAATAACGAAGCCGGCGTCGTAGTCGATGTCAACCGTATCGCCTCCAACGGCAATAACGCGCTTGACAATCGGCTTCGTCATAAACTCTTTGTTAGTCAGTACCACAATATCGCCCGGCGACGGCTCAAAGAGTACGTTTGAGACGATAATGCGGTCTTCGTGGTGGAGCGTCGGCACCATTGAGCGTCCGTCAACTCCGATTTGCCGTACCCCGAAAACGAATACCAGCAGACAAACTACCCAAGCCACGACAATACTCTGCAACCATTCATAAACAGTTGCGGAGAGACTGCCAGCAGTCTGCGGAGTAGCTGCGTCCATTTGACCACCTCTGTGTATTTGTATGGGCGACCGCCCCCGGCCGCCCGTTATTATTGATTGTTCAGCGCGCAGTAAATGACTGTCCAAAGCTCACCCGCACACGCGCCGGCAATATGGCTATTTACAGGCGTTCCTTAACCTTTGCGGCTTTGCCTACGCGGTCACGCAGATAGTAGAGCTTCGCTCTGCGGACTTTGCCCTTGCGGATTGTCTCAATCGAAACGATATTCGGGGAGTGCAGCGGGAAAACTTTCTCGCAGCCTACTCCGTATGTTACGCGGCGAACAGTGATTGTCTCGCTGATTCCGCCGTGCTTCTTCGCAATTACCGTACCGTCAAACGCTTGTACACGCTCACGTGTACCCTCCGTAACCTTTACGTTGACGCGAACGGTGTCGCCGACGTTTACCTGCGGTTTATTCTCCTTCAGGTAGCGGTTAGCCAAAGTTTGTGCTAAATTCATAATGATTATCCCCTTCCTGAAAGTTATGATAATTGTTTCTGCGCGTTGATTTTCACGCCGGGTCCCATAGTGCTTGCCGCGGTACAGCTGCGAATATATTGACCTTTCGCGGCACTCGGTTTTGCGCGGATAATTGCCGTAATCAGCGCCGAATAGTTGTCAAACAGCTTCTCCGTTCCGAACGAGGCTTTTCCTATCGGGCAGTGAATGATGTTCGTCTTGTCAAGGCGGTACTCGATTTTTCCGGCTTTGACCTCCTGAACAGCCTGCGCAATGTTCGGCGAAACGGTTCCGGCTTTCGGCGTGGGCATAAGTCCCTTAGGTCCGAGAACACGTCCCAAACGTCCTACAAGCCCCATTACGTCGGGAGTTGCGATGATAACGTCAAAGTCGAACCAGTTTTCCTTTTGGATTTTCTCAATCATATCCTCAAGACCTACGAAGTCCGCTCCCGCGTTCTTAGCTTCGTCCTGACGCTCCGGTTTGCAAAGTACAAGCACGCGCATTGTCTTACCGGTACCGTGCGGGAGAACCAAAGCTCCGCGAACCTGCTGGTCCGCGTGACGCGAGTCAACGCCGAGCTTTACGTGAAGCTCGACGGTTTCGTCAAACTTCGCTTTGGACGTTTTGACAACAAGGTCAAGCGCGTCTTTCGGGTCATACTGGACGGCGCGGTCTACGAGCTTTGCGCTGTCAAGATATTTTTTTCCTCTTGTCATAATTTACCGCACCTCCCTTAATCCGCGACTACAAGGCCCATTGAACGAGCGGTTCCCGCTATCATACGCATTGCCGCGTCGATATCGGTGGCGTTCAGGTCAGGCATCTTAGTTTCGGCAATTTTACGAATCTGTTCGCTCTTAAGCGTCGCTACCTTGTCCTTCTGCGGAACCCCGGAGCCTTTTTCGATTCCGGCGGCTTTGCGGAGAAGGTCGGGAGCGGGCGGAGTTTTCGTTACGAACGAAAACGAGCGGTCGCCGTAAACTGTGATAACGACGGGAATCATAAAACCTACGTCGTTCTTTGTGCGTTCGTTGAATTCCTTCGTGAACGCGGGGATATTAACTCCGTGCTGACCGAGAGCCGGTCCTACGGGAGGCGCCGGCGTAGCTTTCCCGCCGGGGATTTGGAGCCGAATCATTCCGGTTACTTTTTGTGCCACTGTTGCTTTTCCTCCTATGTGGTGATTCGAGTCAATGAATATTGAATAATGAATAGTGAATAATGAGTCGGCTATTCATTAGTTCGTAAAATTAACTCTCCCACGATTTGTTGATAGTGAATCATAGAACAGCGAGTAATGAATAACTTATTGGGTTTTGCACAGACAGCACGTTCCTATTATTCATTATTCACTATTCATTATCCACTGATTTATATTGCCTTGATTTGGTCTAGTTCGAGTTCTACCTCGACGTCTTTGCCGAACATATCGACTTTCAGCTTTACCGTGAAGTCTTCGGGGTTAATCTCAAAGATTATTCCGTCGGAGCCTTCCAGCGGTCCGTCAATCATTTCGACTGTGTCGCCGATTTTGTAGCCAGTTACGACAACCTCTTTGCGTTCCATTCCGAGCGACTCAATTTCTTCTAATGTGAGCGGAACCGGTTTGTTAGCCTCGGAGATGAAGCCCGTAACTCCGCGTACGTTGCGTACGAGGTGCCAGCTTTGGTCGGTGAGAATCATATGGATATAGACATATCCCGGGAATAGCAGACGCTTCTTTGGTTCTTTTGCTTTTCCGGCAGCGTCTGAGTCAGTTACCATCTCGGAGGGAATGTGCATTTCGAGGATAAGATCAGTCATACCGCGGTTGAGCGCGGCTTTCTTGATAGACTCCTCTACTTTACGTTCATAACCCGAGTAGGTGTGGATTACGTACCATCTGGCTTTTTCGTTCATAGCTTATCCACCAATGTTGATGAGCGTCCTGACGATAAGGAGCGCGAGCTGGTCAAACGCGCCGATGACTATACCCGCCGCTATCATTACGGTGATAGCAACGAGAGAGTTCTTGGCGGTTACTTCCTTAGTCGGCCAGATAACCTTTTTCAGCTCCGAGCGCATTTCGCGGAACCATTTAGCTACGGCAACCTTTACATTTACCTTGGGACGTACCGGTTTCGGGGGAGTGGGCTTTGCGATTTTTGTTTCGTTCATAGTTTACCTCTCAGCCGTTACTTGGTTTCGCTGTGGACGGTGTGCTTCCGGCAGAAGCGGCAATACTTATGCAGTTCTAGCTTGTCCGGGGTGTTCTTCTTGTTTTTGACCGTGTTGTAGTTACGCTGTTTGCAGTCGTTACAGCGTAAAGTGATGCGTACGCGCATAGCGATTTACCTCCATTATTTCTGTAATCTCCCTGCCACGGTAAGCAGGTAAAGTTCATTATAGCACAGTAATCCGCATTTGTCAAGCCCTATTTTACAATCGGGAACCGTAGGGCGAAATTTTCACTTTGCGCTTGTAATTTGGCAAAGATTGTGCTATAATGTATGGTGTATGAGTGTCTCAAATCCACGGGAACTTAAAGGTTTACGCGAAAGAACCCGCTATCGCCTAGTACATATTACACTGCTATGTTATAGGAGACGTCTGAAATGATAACTTCGGCGATTTTGATAGTGTTTGCTTTATTGGCGCTTGTATTGGGTGCTTACGCGTTTTACAACGGTAAAAAAGCCTCCAATGTTAACTGGAGCTTTCTGCGTCTTGCCGTCATAGTGGTAGTGTGGGACGTGGGTATCGCTATGTACAGCGCGAAAATCTCGCAAACGCTTAGCGGCATAGGTATGATAATTGCCGAGGTCTGCATTGCGATTACGCTGCCTCTCCTCACGGACTACTTTATGTATGTCCTGAAACGCAAATCACGCAACCACAAGCGGGTTATGTTCGCACAGTTTATTGCCGGGGCGGTCATTATCGTCACCGTCTTTACAAAACCTTATTTAGGCGTAACGCTGGAAAACGGGGTGCTCGACCTGTTTGCGCGTCCGGGCTGGACGCTGGCTTTGGCGGTACTATTCAGTGCCGCGCTTCCGCTTTACCATATATATATGTTAGTTAACGGTCTAAGGCGCGCAGCCTACAAGCGGGACAGATCCCAGGCTTTTGCGTGGATAATCACTATGGCGGGTTGTATTGTCCTGCTGCTGACCCGGTTTTTCATCGACCTTGAATACGAATCGGGGATAGGCTGTTACTCTTTGTCACTGATGCTACTTATGCTCTATAATTTTGCCCACCGCTATGACACCGGTGCTATTAACGCGCTGAATATGGCGGAATATTTTTACTCTACTATAAATACGCCTTTTCTGGTGGTAAATCC
>JAISLB010000138.1 GCA_031260685.1 Oscillospiraceae bacterium
CCTTTCGTGCAGAACCTGCGCGAAATCTACATTAACCAAGGCATAGACGTATACGAAGAAGCTTCGAACCCGCTGCTTGCGGCAAAAGGCGAAGCAGGGCTGAAAGGCAAAGTCAAATACGGCTATACGTACGCGTCTTTGGGTTCCGCCGCTAACGCTTCCGTAGCTCACGACGTATTCGGATATCCCGGAACTGCGCTAATCGCGTCCGACGTGTCCGGCAACCCCACGGGCTTAATCAAAGGCTTCGTACCGCACTACAAAGTACTCGGCGGATTCACAGTCGGGCTCAACGAGCCGGCGTATCCGTTCACAGGCTACCCGGCGGGTGCGATAAGCAGCACGGCGTATAGCCTTACGCTCACAAAACCGATTATCAACGCTGTTGCTCTTACTACTGACGCAACTGTCGCAAGTGCAAAGACGACAGGCTTAGACGCGGGAACATATGTCGAAGCTGTATCGTATATCGACGCGCGCGGAATTGAAGCGTTTGCGTATATCGGTATCAAAGAAACCCTGCAAACATTCTATGCGTATACAGCGTACAAACTGTACGGCGACGCTCGGATAACAGACAGCATTGACCCGTTGCTGACTGTTCCGGCAACTAACGCCACGACGACATACGCTCTGGTAATTGAGGGCAGCGGCGGTAACTACATCTCCGCGAATACTGTTGAACCGAAAGCCATCGGCGTTACAAGCTACACATCGTCAACGCTTAATTATACGCTTGACGGCGTTGCCGGCAGATCTGTCGCGGCAGTAAGTGGTTTGCTTACTGACGTTAACTTCGTAGAAAACAAAACAACCGCGATTATCGGAGACCACGGAGTACTCTTCCAGGCAGCCTCGGTTAAGCTTACTACGTGGACTGTTGCCGGAGCTAAGTACCTCTTTGTCCCGGATGAAGCAATCGCGGTCGGGACGGCAATTGCCCCCGCGATAACAGTTGCTAAGAATCAGAACGTCATTCTAAGCGACGGTACGGTAGCCGCAAACGTGAAGTTCACTACGGCGAACACGGTTGTCGGCGGAAACGGCACTATGAACTTAGCGCCTGTACAAAAAACATTCTACGAGTATGAGATTCAGGCGGACGGAACGTATGCACTCTTCAAAATCGGCGTTATGGACGCTTTGTACGCCGCGGCTACATCTGCTTCGTATGCCTCAGGTACCCCGTCTGTTAACTACGCGCAGTCGATTGCCCAACTTGCTCTGAATAACGGAGCGTACGGATATATAAACAACACTGCGATTCTGGGTTCTACCACGACAACGAAGTTTACGTCTGTCGCGATTGATACCGAACCGACGGCAGCGCCTTTAGCTGCTAAAACACTTCCTAAGTATACAGGCGAAGGCACGCAAAACTTAGTATTCCCCGCAGCTGACCAAGGCGCGTACGTACTGGCGCTGACCGGTTACAACGCAGCCGGAACGGTAGTTGCAAACAGCTTATTCATCGTACACGTTAATGACGGTTCGCTCACCGGCGCGTGGAACAAGAGCGGAATCGACTTCGACTACGCCGCGCTTGTTTCGAATATTGAGACTCTGCCGGGCGGAATCCTGCGTGTCTATGCTTCCGTAAACGGAGCGGACGTAGTAGTGGGCGACACAGCCGCGGTAGGCGAAGCGCAAGGTACGGCACAGCCTGATACGTTCGCGATAGGTGACTACATCGTCTTTACGGCGACATTTGCGCACAAACTGGTTGCGGCTGACTTCGACCTCGACCAATACCAATCGGTTCCCGCGGACGGCGTGAAAATCACCGGCGACGCGACACCGGCATCTGACGGATACTATCTGAAGTCAAACTCGGATAAGTTCAACAAAGACATCTACGCAAGCTACCCGGGATTGTTCTTTGACGGACCGAAAGAGCTCGTCCCGGCAAAGGCAGGTTCGGCTGGAACTGTGGCGACGGTAGAAACCGCAAACTACTTCGGCTCTGGCGCAGCAATCGCCGCTCTTGTAACGGGGGCTACGGGAGCCGCAAGCGTTTACCACGTATATGGCTCAGACCCCGTTGCGTCGCTTACTGGCTACACAAAAGTAGACACGCTTGCGGAAGTTAACGCGGCAGGAAAATGGACTCAGGTTCAATCGAACCTATTTGGAAATGCTTGGTTTGTGGTAGTATACCAGAACTAAGCAAACCCTACGCGCACACAATGCATCGACAGCCCCCCGTAACGGGGGGGCTGTTGACTTTTGCGCTGCGCTGTGGTATACTAACGTATGAGGTGAGACACGTGGGAGCTTATGTGTCAGAATTTTACACTGCGCCGAATGGTACGGAATACTTAGCGCGGAGGGGGAACAATGAAATTTGATGATTTTCTCGCTGAACAGTTGAAAAAGCCCGAATTCAAAAAGGAATGGGACGCGCTCGAACCGCAGCGTATACGCGAACAAAAGCGAATAGACACCAAAATAGCCCGCGAAGCCGCCGGGAAGCGTATTCCCGGCAATAAGGCGAACGTCCGCGCTAAGCCCTCGCTGTAAGCGTCCGCACAAACAGCGGTTGTTTGAGGTGGTGGATTTCGTAGCGACCACACGCCGACGGTACCGACAGGGGCAACCCGAGAGACGCAGGAGAATGCTACGCCTGCCAAACAACCATAACAGCCCCCCGCAACGGGGGCTGTTGACTTTTGCGCCGCGCTGTGGTACAATAGGGGCATACGATAACGACAGGAGGGTACGATTATGTCAAAAAACGCGGCGGAAATCTCGGCAAGGGCATTGAGAGCAAACACGCTTAGGGAAATCAGAGACGAATTGCTCGTTATAAAAAGACCCGGGGCGCTCGAAACGTTACCGGAGGAAATCGACAAGCTGGCGGAAGCTCTCAAAAGAGAAGCTGACGAACTAACCAAAATCTAGCGTCCGCGCAGCAGCCCCCCGTAACGGGGGCTGTTGACTTTTGCGTTGCGCTGTGGTACAATGGGAGCATACGATAATGACAGGAGGGTACGATTATGTCAAGAAACCTCGCGGAAATATCAACGCGGAAAACCGAAGCTGACACTCTTCGCGCAGTGAGAGACAAACTCTTAACAATAGAACTTGAGAACGGCGTCTCGCTGGAAGCGATTAAGGCAGAGGTAAGAAAACTCGCCGACGAACTGAAAATTGAAGCCGACGAGCTGTCGAAAGTCTAACGCAACAGCCCCCCGTAACGGGGGCTGTTGACTTTTGCGCCGCGCTGTGGTACAATGGTGTCGTAAGAGTGCTGTTTTGACAGTTTTACTACCGGCGCCGGCGGGCGTGAGGTGCTTTATGCGTTTTGCTTTTAACGGAAACACCGCTCCGGAGCGGATTATAGACTCGGAGGTTGTGATTATCGGCTCCGGGCTTGCCGGTTTGTACACCGCGCTCAACTGCGCGCCGGAGGTCGGAGTCCACATCATCACGAAAGAGGACATTGACTTATCGAACAGCTGGCTTGCGCAGGGCGGTATTGCCGCCGCGATACTTCCGGAGGACGAGCCGCGCTTCCACTTTGACGATACGCTTGCCGCGGGAGATTCGCTTTGCTACGTCCCGGCTGTTCAGACCCTCGTAACGGAGGGACCGAAAGAGATTCGCAAATTGCGCCGGCTGCGGGTTCCGTTTGACCTTGACGACTACGGAGACCTTATGACAACGCGTGAGGGCGGACACCGAATGAACCGCATAGTTCACGCGGGAGGCGACGCTACCGGGCGCGAAGCCGTCAAGACGCTCTCGGCGATTGTTCTCAATCAGGAGAATGTCAAAAGCGTGGAACATACGGAGCTAATCGACGTGATTACCGACCCCGGCGGCGCGCTCTCGGGCGTTTTGGTACGTTCCCCGGACGGGAGCTTCGAGCTGTACCGGACGCGCAGCTGCGTACTTGCCACCGGCGGGATAGGCGAAGTGTACGCAAGCAGTACGAACCCTCATACGGCTACGGGCGACGGAGTAGCCGCGGCGATTCGGGCGGGCGCGGAATGTAAACACCTCGAGTTCGTACAGTTTCACCCGACGGGGCTGTTCGACATAGACGGCAAATACGGCAAGCGGGCGTTTCTAATCTCGGAAGCTGTACGCGGAGAGGGCGGACTTCTCAAAAACAGCCGCGGCGAACGCTTTATGCTGGGACAACACGAATTAGCGGAGCTTGCGCCGCGTGATATAGTCGCGAGAGGTATATTAGCGGAACTCGCGAAATCGGGGGAACCCTGCGCGTGGCTCGATGTAAGGCACCTTGCGGAGAAAGACGGCGCGCCGTTCTTTGCCAAACGTTTCCCGACGATTTTCGCCGAATGTACTAAGCGCGGGATTGATATTGCGAAAGACCTGATACCGGTTTATCCGGTTCAGCACTATCTAATGGGCGGTATAAAGACCGATTTGCACGCTCGAACGACAATACCGGGATTATACGCGGTGGGCGAAGCCGCCTGCACAGGGGTTCACGGAGCTAACCGGCTCGCGTCGAACAGTATGCTCGAATGTCTCGTATTCGGACGTCGAGCGGCTGAACAGATTTCCGCGGCTGTAAGCGCAAATGCTGACGACAGCGGCGAATACGCGTTTCCGACGGTTCCGGAACGTCCGAAGCTCGAGCTCGGCTTCGGAGCGGAACGCGCAAAGCTCCAAAACATTATGCACGCGAATGTCGGCGCGCTGAAATCGGAAGCGGGAATGACGGAAGCGAAAGAGTACCTGACAAACTTGCTGAACACCCTCGAAAGCGGGTATAATGGTTCCGGCGATTACCGCGCCTTATTGAATATAGCGACCGTAGCGAACGCCATAGTTGAGGCGTCGCTGAAACGCAAGAAAAGCGTAGGCTCACATTATGTTATCAATAACAGCTAAAAAAACATTTGCCGTTCTAAAAGGAACCATATTTCTGTTAGTGCTGTACTTGCTTCAAACGGGGGTATTTACGCATCTGCGGATAAATGACGTAGTACCGCTCCTTCTTCCCGCCGGCGCGGTAGCAATCGCGCTGATACGCACGGACCAGTCGGGCGGAGTGTGGGGACTTCTCGCCGGACTGCTCTGCGATATGAGCGTCGGTGATTCTCCGCTGATGTGTACGTTATTTCTTGGAGCCGCGGGACTTTCCGCAAGCTATCTCGCGCAGTATTTTTTAGCGCGTACTTTTCTGACGTTTATAGCAGTGACGGGATTGACGCTGATACTTCTCGCGGCTGTTCAGATGGCTCCGCTAATAATCTTCGCGGGAGTGAATGTCCGCGTATTGCTTCCCGTAGCTGTACTGCAAACGCTGTACAGCCTTGCGCTGTCAGCCGCGGTTTGGCCGCTGGCGCAAGCGATGGTCAGCAAAAGGAAGTGACCGCGAAAAGCCGTACTCAAATGCCGCGTTCCCGCGTTATGAGTGTCCGAATCTGTCATTTGTCTTACAGGAGAACCGCGTTATGCGAATAATCAACCCCTTCCGATTAACATTTCTCGCACTGCTTCCGGCGGTGCTTGCGGTTATTTGTATACTGGGACTGTACAACCTTCAAATCGTTCACGGCGAAGAATACTACGAACGTTCGCGAAGCTCTATCGTTACGAAAGAGGTCATTCCGGCGTCGAGGGGAAGTATTCTCGACCGCTACGGACGTGTACTCGTATCGAACCGCGTAAGCTACAACGTTGCGATTGACCGTTCGCGCTTAGTTGCGGGAGGCAGCCCTAACGGCGTTATACTCGAACTAATCACAAACGCCGCGGATTTCGGAGTGCCTTACGTCGATAACAGCCCGCTTGACACCTTTCCGCCGTATGGTGTTAAGAAAATCCTTACGAACACTCAGCAAAACCGCTATGCCGAATATATGGGACATATGAAGCTTGACCCGGAAAACTACCGTCAGGATCTGTTTACGTGGCTTTGCAAACACTACTCTATCCCGGAGGATTTCAGCGAGGCGGAAGCGCGGCTCGTAATCGGAGTACGCTATGAACTTGAACTGCGAACCTTATTCCACTACGCTCCGTACTATTTTGCGGAGGACGTAGCGCTCGACTATATCGCGCAAATCGAGGAGCGCAGCTACTCCGGGGTTTCGATGGAGCGCGTAAGCGTCCGCGAGTATAATACGGATTACGCAGCACATATCTTAGGGCGCGTAGGTCCTATGGACACGCTCGAATACGAAAAATACAGTGAATTCGGCTATCCTATGAACGCGCTCGTAGGCAAGGACGGTCTCGAAAAAGCCTTTGAAGCGGAGCTTCACGGAGAGGACGGGGCGCGGACAATTACCCGCAACGAGGAGGGAGCCATTACGGGTGTTCTCGAAACTAAAGAGCCTAAGCCCGGTAACAACGTTGTTCTCGCTATCGACATTGAGCTTCAACAGGTAGCGGAGCTTGAACTCGCAAACATTATCGAATCCGTCAATGCCGAGCGCGTAATCGCCGCGGAGGAAAACCCCGAGAAAGCTCAGGCGCCTATCCCGGGAGGCGCGGTGGTCGTTATGAAAATCGGAACCGGCGAACTACTCGGCAGCGCGAGTTACCCGACCTTTAATCAGGCTACGTTCAACCGCGACTACAGCACGCTTCTCGAAGATTCGCGCAAGCCGCTTTATAACAGAGCCTTGCAGGGAGCGTACGAACCGGGTTCAACATTCAAGCCGGTAACAGCCCTCGGAGCCTTGAACGAGCGCATTATCAGCGAAACCGACACTATTTACGACAAGGGAATCTATACCGAATACCAAAGTTTGGGTTATACGCCGACCTGCTGGCTTTACCCTCTCGGCTCTCACGGTACGATTAACGTCGTCGAAGCCATAACGTTCAGCTGTAACTATTTCTTTTACGAAATCGGCATCAGGCTCAAAATAGAGAAACTCTCATATTACGCGGAGCAATTCGGCTTTGGGAAAAAGACCGGAACGGAGCTTGAATACGAATCAGCCGGAACCGTCGCAAGCAGCGAATACAAAAACTCCGTGGTAGGAGTATCGTGGTACCCGGGAGATACGCTTCAGGCTGCTATCGGACAGAGCTACAACCAGTTTACTCCAGTTCAGCTCGCGTCCTACTGCGCGACTATCGCAAACAGCGGGGTTCGTAACGCCGCGCACTTCCTGAAAAGTGTCAAAACCCGCGATAACTCAACCACCGTACGGGAGTACGAAGCTCCCGAAGTCCCCGCTGTTGACGCTGACCCCTATTGCTTTCTCGCAATCCAAAAGGGTATGCGCGGCGTCGTAACGAATTACAGCGGTACAGCCCATACGACTTTCGGCAATTACGATATCCCGGTAGCTGCAAAAACAGGTACGGTTCAGTTCGGCAAAGATATGGAAAACAACGCGGTTTTCATAGCGTACGCGCCGTACGAAAATCCCGAGATAGCAGTTGCGGTAGTAGTGGAAAAAGGCGGTTCGGGAGCGTCCGTAGCAAACATAGCCAAGGCGGTATTCGAAAATTATTTCTCGTCGAAGTCAAGCGCGGGAGCCTTAGAGGGCGAAGGAACGCTGCTGCGATAAACCTTATAGTTAGATGTGACTTGACATATTCTCCAAAACGTGCTATACTTTAACTATCAAAAGATTGGAGATATTTCAAATGAAATTTACTTTTTCCGAAAAAAAAGCCCAGCATAAGTCCGCACCGCCCGAGCTTCGCGACTATGCCGAGAAAAAGCTCGCTAAAATCGACCGCTTTTTCCGGGACGAGACTGACACTACCGTCACTTTCTACGCCGAACGTTCGCAGATTGGTCTCGAAGTAACTATCCGCGCGGGTTCGCTCTTTCTCAAAGCTAACGAACTTACGAGCGACGCTTACGCCTGTGTGGATTCAGCCGTTGCAGCTATTGAGCGCCAAATCCGCAAAAACAAAACCAAACTCGCTAAGCGGCTTCGCGAGGGTTCAGTACGTTTTGAGCCGGAAGCTCCTACCTTTACCGACGCTTCGCTCGATGACGAAGAAGAAATCCGTATCGCGCGCACTAAACGCTTCTCCATTAAGCCTATGTCGCCGGAAGAAGCCGTTCTGCAAATGAATCTTCTCAATTTCTCATTTTTCGTTTTCAAAAACGAAAATGAGGACGGAGTAGTCAGCGTAGTCTACGTCCGTAAAGACGGCACATACGGGATTATCGTTGACGGTTAGAGGAATCGTCCTTGCCGCGGGCTTCTCAAGCAGAATGGGCGCGTTTAAGCCCCTGCTCGACCTTTGCGGCGCGCCCGTTATCCGGCGTACTATCGACGCTCTACGGCGCGGAGGGGTTGCGGACATCACCGTCGTCACAGGCTTCAGCCGCGAACTGCTGCTCCCGGAGATTGCCGACTGCCGCGAAGCTTACAACGCTGATTTCCCCGAGGGAATGTTCAGCTCGGTGCTGACGGGGTTTGCGGACTTCCTGACGGATTCCGCGGAACTTGCGCTTGTCACCCCCGCCGATTGCCCGTTTATAAGCGTTCCGCCCGGACTTCTCACCGCGGGGGAACGCTTAGCTGTCCCCGTATATAACAATCTGCGCGGACACCCGCTTGCCGTCCCGCGCTCGTTTGTGCCGGGGATTCTGCGCTATTCAGGCGGCGGAGGGCTTCGAGCCGCGATAGCCGCGCTGCCGATGTCGGAAGTTCCCGCGGCTGACGAGGGCGTACTGCTCGATATGGACTACCCCGAGGACGCTGAACGTCTGCGGGCGAAGTGGCTCAGTGCCTGACAGCCGGCAGACCCGCGAACCGTACGCAGCCAACGCGAACAGCCCCCGTGAGGGGGCTGCTTGGTGTGCGCGAGGGGGCGACTGTATCTTTAATAACTATATGCAATGACCAGTTTTGGCCCGTCTGTCGTTGGTTTCGCCGGTCCGCCTTTACCGACGTACAGTGTATACATGGTACCGCTCACATACGTGCCTTGCGATACAACAAAGGTACTTACGTTGTCACCGGTTATTGCAGCTCCGCTCGAAATAGCGGTGAAATCACTCTCAAGCTTGGCTGCGTCAAGCAGAACAGCGGTATTTCCCTTGATTGCGTATACTCCCGCAGTCCAACCTTTATCTTCTGTTGTTGCTATTGTGAACGTCTTTGCGGTTGTCGGGTCATAAGGGTTCGTTGCGTCTGCCGTAAAGATGTATTCCCAACTCTCAAGTCCGGTGCGGTTTGCTGCGGTGAGTGCTCCATATCCGTCATAGACGATACCTGCGGAGTCTGTCCCTAACTGGATTCCCGGTGATGCAGCATCTGTATAGACGAGGAATACTCTTGTAGCAGTCAGTGATCCAGTCCAAGTACCTAATGCTAATGCTGCCACGTTTTGACCGTCACGCGCATATACATTTTGGTAACCTGTAAATACTTTTGCGGCATAAGAGTTCTGTTGTGCGGCAACGTAAACCGCCGTTGAATCTACCGCTACAACCGTTATTTTAGCAGAGACGGCAATAGAATTCAAAGGTGCAGCCGTTGCGATTGCCGTCCACGTTGCTTCCGGAAGTATCGGCGTATGGTCAGCGTCAACAATTGCTGTCGCGTTCACAAAACCGCCTGAATAGTCAGCAGTCCAATTCACAAAATCGAAAATGGCTACGTCAAATAGGTTGTATGTGCCGTCAGCGTTTATTGTGTATTCGTAGAACGCTCCGTCTGTTCCATACATAGGAGTTACCAGACTTAACTTGTTTTCTTTACCGTTGCCATTGAGTGCTGTTCCGGCTTTATTTACAGTTATTCGTTTAACTGTACCGTCTTCCAATATAGCAGCGTAGATTCCTTTAGTATAATCAACTTTGTTAGCATCTACCGACTGGTCGCCGAGTAGAGCAGATGGTGTTGCATTTGGAGGCAAATACAGATAAGTGGTTGTAGCGGCAGTGGCACTCCAAGTTGCGATCTTTTCACCGTTGATTTTATGGATTGCTCCGAAGTCGCCAATGATTGCCTGAACTTTCCCGGCTTGCCAGTTTAGTCCGGTTGTACTGACGTTTCCGCCAAAGGCTCCGGCTCCGATAGCAGATGTTGCTGTAGTGTGGTCAGCATCTGTATAGCTAATGAGCCCCGAAATCGTGTTTGAACCGGTAACAGTTATAGCACTCGCTGTTACAGTCTTAGCTGCAAGAACTTTCGTTGTCCCCGCGATCGGTGCTGCCGCTGTAGGGTCAGCAGTCGCCAGAACGGTTAGAGCGTTTGCTCCTACTGCTACGTCGAATGTCACACCTCCGACAGAAGCGTCATACGGATATTTTTTCACTGCGGCATAAGGAACCGCCGGATTTTCAATCAGTGTTTCAAGAATACCTACGGCTGCATATAGTGTCGCCGTAGCTCCTGCATAAGAAATTACGTCGAAGTGAGTTCCATTCGGGTACGCTGTGTAACCAGCTATGTTTACTGCGATATAGTCTTGTCCGTTTAGCAAGCTGACCGGAATACCGCCGGGAGCGTAAAGTGCTTGCAACTTTGCGCCTAAATTTGCCGCTGTAGTGTCAATGCCCGTTGTAAACGAAGCTACAAGTGCGTAATGCGGGACAAAGCCCTTAACTGCGCCTAGGGGCTTTCCGTCTGCGTCAGAAGCGATTAACGCCGTTCCGGGATATCCGAAAGCGTCGCGGGCATAAGTATTTGTGTCTTTGTCACCGAGCGTTGCAACTGTATAGCCGTATTTGATTTTTCCTTTAAGTCCTTCCGCGCCCTTAGCCGCAAGCAGCGGGTTCGAAGCTTCTTCGTATACGTCTATGCCTTGGTTGATGTAGATTTCGCGCAGGTTCTGCACGAAAGGAGTTTGCATAGCGTTGACGGTGATTTGAGCCGCTTGCTCGAAAGTTACGGGGTTTTCGAGAGCGTCAAACGATACGTTGTAGAAAAG
>JAISLB010000125.1 GCA_031260685.1 Oscillospiraceae bacterium
CCTAGGCTTTATTTGCTGAACATTTCGCGCAGTTTGTACTTCATAACTTTGCCTGCCGCGTTTGTAGGGAAGCTATCTACGAATTCCACATAGCGCGGGGTTTTGTGCTTTGCCATTGAAGCCCGGACGAAGGTTCTGATGTCCTCGGCTGTTGCGCTCTCGCCCGCTTTGAGTATTACCGCCGCGAGTACTTCCTCGCCGTATTGTTCGTCCGCTATGCCCACGACTTGAACGTCCGAGACTTTCGGATGAGTATAGATAAAGTCCTCGATTTCCTTAGGATAGATGTTTTCGCCGCCGCGGATTATCATATCCTTTATGCGTCCCGTAATCTTGTAGTAACCGCGGGAATCGCGCCTTGCGAGGTCTCCCGTATGGAGCCAGCCGTCTTTGTCAATCGTCGCGGCGGTAGCTTCCGGAAGCTTGTAGTAGCCTTTCATAATGTTATAGCCGCGAGCTACGAACTCCCCGTCGGTATCGTCCGGGAGGTCCTCGCCGGTCTCGGGGTCGACAATTTTGCACTCTACTCCGTAGAACGCTGTACCTACGGAGCCTACGCGGTCTGCTAGGGATTCGTTGGTTTTAGTCATCGTACAGCCCGGGGAGCTTTCCGTCTGACCGAAAACTATGCAGATTTCGGTCATATTCATCTTGTCGAGGACTTCAAGCATTACAGGCTCGGGACAAGGCGAACCCGCCATTATTCCCGTCCGCATATATTGGAAGTCGGTAGTTGGAAAATTCGCGTGGCTGAGCATTGCGATGAACATCGTCGGAACCCCGTGGAACGCCGTAATCCGCTTCTTGTTGATACAATCAAGACCTAAGCGCGGGGAAAAGAACGGTATCGGGGACATAGCGCTCCCGTGGGTTACGCAGGCGGTCATAGCCAGAACCATTCCGAAGCAGTGGAACATCGGCACCTGTATCATCATTCTGTCATAGGTTGAGAGGTCCATTCCGTCGCCTATGTTTTTTCCGTTGTTGGCTATATTGTAGTGCGTGAGCATTACGCCTTTCGGAAAGCCGGTGGTTCCCGAGGTATACTGCATATTGCAGACGTCGCCGGGTTTGACGACACTCGCCTGAGCCGCGAGTTCCGCGGGAGTGACCTCGCTGGCACGCTTGAGAACCTGCGTCCAATGCCGGCAGCCGGGCTGCTCACTGTCAATAGTTATAACGTTGCGCAGAAAGGGAAGCTTCGCGCAGAAAAGCTGTTCGCCGCTTTCGAGGGTTTTCAGCTCCGGTACTAATTCGTGGATTATCGCGGAGTAATCAACGTCCTTAGTTCCGTCGGCGAAGACAAGCGTGTGCGTATCGCTCTGCCGCAGCAAGAACTCCGTCTCGTGAATCTTATACGCCGTATTGACAGTTACGAGAACCGCGCCGATTTTTACAGCAGCCCAGAACGTTATGAACCACTCGGGGACGTTGCCGCACCATATTGCGACTTTATCGCCGGGACGAACTCCGAGGGCTATGAGCGACCTCGCGAACTCGTCAACGTCCTCGCGGAATTCGGCGTAAGTACGCGTATAGCTCTCGCGGTGGTACACCGCTCCGTCGCGGACGGGGTGCTCAAGCGTCGAATAGTCAAAGGCAATCTTATTCGGGAAGTGCTTGCAGACCCTGTCGAAAACCTGCGGGAGCGTCATATCTATCAAATGCTCCTTTTGCCAGAAGTATTTGCCGCTGCTGCGGTTATCGTTGTACAGCAAATCGCCCGAAGCGAAATCTTTCGCGAAGTTATCCGCGATGTAGCTTACAAAATCCTTGAACGGAGCGTCGGCGTCGCCGGGATAGAGAGCGTCGGTATCTCCGAGCCATTCAAACGATACGTAACCGTCGAAATTTATCGAGCGCAGCGCCATAATCGCTTCCGCAACGGGAATATCGCCCTGACCCATAGCTGTGTACGCGCTTCCGCCGAATTTATAGTTGTCAACGCCGTTCTGCTTTACGCTGTCGCGCAGATGTACGTACTTGACCATAGTGCCGAGATTGTCAATCGTTTGCGCGGGAGTTTCGCCGCTGTGGTCGGGACCTCCGGAGTGGACGGTGTGGTCAACGTCCCATAACGCTCCAACGGAATCGCTCCGGAAACCCGCCAAGAGATTGCGGAGCCGTGCGGTATCGCTGTAATTCCCCTTGCTTTCGACTAAGAGCGTAACTCCATAGGCTTCGGCAAAGGGCGCGAGTTCGTCAATGGCTTCTATGACGGCGTTGTCGCGGTCGTCTTTTGTCGTGTAGTCGTCGATTTGGAGCCGGACGTACTTGCTGCCTAAACCTGAGGCTGTTTTGATATAGCTTTGAGCCTCGCGGCGGCGTGCTTTCGCGACTTGCGAAGAGGAAAAGTTCTGCGCGATTTTTGCGCCGTCCTTGGAAAGCTCCGGACCGATAGAGAAGCACGTCAGCCCGATGCCCATTGCTTCAAGCTCCGCGCGTGTCTCCGCGTGAGCGGTACTCGCGAATTTATTGTAGGTAAGCGTCTTAGGACCAAGGTCGCGGACTTCGAACCCCGAGAATCCCTGTTCGCGGGCAAGACGGCAGGTCTCGTCCCAGTTTTTGTTGCGGCAGCCGATAGTAGAAAATGCCAGTTTCATCTTGTGCGCCCTCCATTTGTTCAGATAACAGTTATCTGGAAATTCTTTGGGGAACAAAAAAATCGTCCCCCGAGATTAGCCTTTTTCGCAAGGCTTAAAGTCGAGAAACGAAAGTTACACTTCCGCGGTACCATTCCCGTTGCCGCGTTATAAAACCGCAGCCGCTCTACCGGTCAGTCAACCGGCGTTATTTGTTAACGGTGATACGCGTCTCACCGTGCAAAACTACTTAATTGACAATTGTCAATTGTTCATCAGCCCGCTCGGAGGGGAGAAGCTCTAAGCAAAATCCGCTGTCTCTCACCGTTTGACAGCTCTCTGTGCGATTTCGGACTTACAGCGTTACCTCGTCATTGCGTTTATTGAGTGGTATTATAACACAGCTTTTTGCGTTTGTCAAGTGGTTTTTTTAGGTTTTTGCAAAACGGCGGGATTTCAATTGCCGCAGTATCTATATTGACAAAATTCGCGTGTTATGGTACAATTATTCACGTTGCAGCGGAGCCGTTACGAAGCTCCGTGATTGCGGTCACTTCACCCTCACTAAGAAATGGGGGGATGCGAATGGACAAACTGTCGCTGAGCGATATTCTCGCGCTAATCAGCGTAGTCATAAGCATTATTGAGCTAGTAGCGCAACTGCGCGAAAACTCTAAAAAGAAGTAGCCGCCCCTCTCCTATCCACCGGATGGGCGGCTACTCTCTGTAGTCGGTCGTAATTCGAGGGTAAAAGTATCGCAATCGGCAACACATTTTCTCTCTACGTTGAGTATTATAGCATACAATCTGCCGTTTGTCAAGCGGCAATTTTTTATTTGCAGTAGTCTCTATTGACAAAATTCGCCCGATATGGTACAATACTCTCGTTGCAGCGGAGCCGTTACGAAGCTTCGTGATTGCGGTCACTTCACCCTCAC
>JAISLB010000162.1 GCA_031260685.1 Oscillospiraceae bacterium
ATTGCCGGGATAATTCCGCGCTCCGTCAAATTCGCTTCAATCAGCGACATAACCTCGTCACGCCATTGCTGACTTGTCTTGCCCCAAACTTCGTCGTTTTTGTCAAGCGCGGCGGCAAGGTTTGCGCCGTATACACCCTCACGAAAGGCTTCAAGCTCGTTCTCGCTGAAATCCGTATACTCCTTGAAACCCTCTGCCGCCGTATACTCACCAAAACCTCCGGCATACCGCAGAAAATCTGACCAGACGTATTCAGCGGCAACTACGCCGTCAATAGTTAAATCTGCGGAATAATCACCGCCGTATAACAGCGTACCCGACCACTCCACGCCGATATTGTGACCGCTTATGTTTGCCGTTGTAACTCGTCCGAAATAGCCCTCGCGTAACATATTTAACGCGAAATCTAGCGATGTTTTATCCATTTGTACGCCCTCCTGTATAGTTTCGTTTTCCTTAATTTGTATAATCCCGCGTTCTGTGAGTTCCTCCTCCACACGTTCAATTACTTCGTCGTACCATAAGCCGGAATATACGTTCCACACGGATTGATTTGCGGTTTTAATATCCTGTAACCGCTCGTCATTTACGCCGCTCCGCAGGGTTTCAAGCTCAATCGCTGAAAATTCCGTATATTCGTCGAAACTTCCGGACTGCCGCAAAAATTCCGAAAATTGGTGCGTGTTTATTCGCTCTCCGTCGATAATCAATTCAGCTGTGTAATCGCTGACATCAAGCGGCAATACTTGCCAATCAATACCTACTTCGTGACCGTCAATATTTATTGTTGTTATTTCGCCGTAATCACCGTCGCGGAGCTTGTCTAGCTCGTATATCAGCGCGTCCATATCGGTGTATTGTTCTGTATTTTGGGAGATACCGTTTGCGATTTGCCAATTTGTAATTAAGGCGCGGTTTCGCGGTGTATCAAGATATACGCCCTCCGGTACTCCGTCTAGGTTGTCGATAAGCGGAACGCCTGCTATTCGCGCGGCGCGTCCCGCCGCGCTGTCAGAGGCGTACAGCATTAAACTATCGTCACGCTCGATATGCAACGCATTTGGGATATAATACTCGCTGTCATCGCTGACCGCAAACAAATATCCGGTTCCTGTGGGGTCGGGAAAATCAGCTATTTCGTTATTTTGCTCGTATTCCCTCTGTACGCGTTCTACTTCCGCTCTCGCTTCGTCTATAACTACCGCTTTCCAGTCGCTCTGTGTAGCGTCCCACAATAGCATTGCGGTTGCATAACGCTCTATTAGCTCGTCGTTTTGCGAACCCTCGCGGAGTAAATTCCGTTCAACTTCCGTCAGAAATTCGGGCTTCGGCGAAATTGTAACATCGCTAATCCAGTTTTCCCATTGCCAACTTTTAATATGGCGATTGTCAACGGCAAGACGCATACTCGGCGTTGCTCCGAACTCGTCCGGGAAATAGCCGCCAAATTCCCAGTGTAGCTGTACTCTGTGATTTTGCTCTGCTGTCGCTTCGATTGTTCCGCTTGAAATCCCGATATTCAATTGCGCGGATACCGCCGATATAATTTTGTCCATTATTTTCTACCCCCTTTGTTGATAAATTCCAGTATTTTGAAATTGACAAAGCCGCTTTTGCTGTCGTCAATCCCGATTATCGCGTCGTAGCTTTTGCCTGTGTTTTCGCTGTGCAAGCCGGAGAGTTTTACGCTCCCGCTTTTGAGCAATTCGGCGGCTATATCGGCTGTTAGCTTTTTCTTTTTCGAGGTGAAAAATTTATTCGCTTTCCACATCGCAAAGCCGCAACTCCGGTCAATACAGCAGAAGCCCTTTTCGTTCTCCGTAACGTCCTTGTTACAGCGCGGACACGCGCCTATGCTGTCACGCTTTTTTGCCGGAAAGAGAGTTATAAACGCGGGATTTGGTGCGCGGTTGTTGCTGATTATTTTCTGCGTCATTCCGACAATGCCGGACATAAACTCGGCTTCCTGCATTTCTCCGCGCTCCACGAGGTTCAGCTTATTCTCCCAGTCTGCGGTGAGCTTCGGTGATTTCAATTCCTCCGGCAGAATTGTTATAAGGTTCATTCCTTTTTCTGTTGGGATAATTGAGCGTTTATCGCGTTTTGCGTAGTCTTTTGCAATTAAGGCTTCGATTATGCCGGAGCGCGTTGCGGCGGTGCCTATTCCGCGAGTTGTGACGGCGTTATCAAACTCGGACGCTCCCGCAGTTTCCATTGCTGACAAGAGCGTATCGTCGGTATACGCTTTCGGCGATGAGGTGAAGCCCTCTTTGACTGTTGCCGCGACCGTAGCGAATATTTGCCCCTCTTTAATTTCGGGCAAAGATTTATCTGTTTCGGTTTTATCAGTTTTCCGCGATTTTTCTATTTCCTTAAAACCCTCGCTGACAATTGTTTTGCCTTTTGCCGTGAAAATGTTACCCTCACAATCGAGTTTAACGGTTGTTTCAGCGAAAATGTGCTTGTCACCGACCGCCGCCGCTACGCGGACACACAGCATTTGCAAAAGGCTACGTTCCGCGTTAGGGAGCGACGCGAGGTCAATCGTTCCGGCTGTGAGCGTAGGCAATAGCGCGTGATGCTCGTGTTCCTCTTTCGCGTTTATCAATTGCGGAATATTTACGGATATTTTCGAGGTATCGACAAAGGGTAAGGAGCGCAACAGTTCCGGTAAAATCGCCGCCGTATCGTCCGTGAGGTATCGGCTGTCGGTTCGCGGATATGTCGCAAGTTTCTTTTCGTACAGGCTTTGCATACAATCCTGCGTCTGCTGCGCTGTGAAGCCGTATAGCCGGTTCGCTTCGCGTTGTAAGGTGAGTAAATCGTATAATTTCGGCGGCAAAACAGCTTTTTCTACGCGCTCTATTGATTTTACAGTCGCGCTTTTTCCGTCACAAGCGGCGCGGAGAGTTTCGGTGGTTTCTCGATTATCGTTCTTTTCTCCGCTTGCCGTAAATTCTCCGCAGTCTAGCTCCGGCGTGTAAAACGCGCTTTTTGCAAACGCTTTTATTTCGATATTCCGCGCAACAAGCATAGCGAGTGTTGGTGTTTGGACACGTCCGACACTTAGCGAAACGTCGTACAACTTAGTGTACAAACGAGAGTTGTTAATTCCCCAAAGCCAATCTGCGTTTTGGCGGCACATTGCGGCTGCGTATAGCGAGTCGTATTCGCGTCCGTTTTTTAGCTCCGCAAATCCTTTTTTTATCGCGCTATCCTCCATACTTGAAATCCACAGGCGTTGCGTACTCTTTTTGCTTTTACAATAATTATAAACAAGCCGGAATATAAGTTCCCCCTCGCGTCCCGCGTCAGTCGCGCAGATTATTCCGTCTACATCGGCGCGATTGAACAATTCGCGGATATTGTTTAGTTGCTTTTTCGAGCTAAGGTTCGGTGTATATTTCCACGTTTGCGGAATAATCGGCAAATCCACAATATTCCACTTTTTGTATTTTTCATCATACGCTTCCGCGTCAGCAAGTCCGAGTAAATGCCCGTAGCACCAAGACACAAGGTAGCCGCCGCCCTCAAAAAATCCGTCTTTTTTCTTGCTTGCTCCGAGTACGGCGGCTATGCTCTTAGCGCAGCTTGGTTTTTCCGCTAATACTAATTTTGACATAGTTTTGCGCTCCTTTGTTGTATTTTCTGCTGATTTTTGTATTCGATATACCGCGCTTTGTAATCGAAAGTCGCGGCAAAAATGCTCCGCGCCGCGTGAGCGAGTTTCGGCTCGTATTGTTCGACAATTGCGAGTTCCTGCTCCGCTTTTGAATTACAAGGACAAGAGCAACAGCCTGTTCGACGCAAAGCCCACACTTCGTAGCAATCGGAATAGCGCAAACCGCGCCACAGCTTATATATTGCTTTGTCCGCGTCAGTCCAGTACCACAGCGGTCTGTAATTATCTGCGGCGTTGTCTTTTCCCTGCGTAAAGCAGGATTTGACGCTCCCGGCGCGTCTGCCGCCCTCCGCGCGGCGCATACCCGTTACGATTAAATCGGGGTTGTACTCGCGGTCAAATTCGTGAGCTACACGCTTTTTTGCCCAGTCGCAACATTTGTCTGAAATTGCAAACTCCGGAGGGTTTGCCGCTACAAATTCCCGCAGAAACGACAAACGCTTTATGCTGAATTTCGTTTTGCCCGTTTGCGATAACGGGCGGCGGTCAAAATACCAGTCGAGGGACGATTTGCAGCGTCCGTATTTATCCGGCGTAGCGTCCGTTTCGCTGTCGTTCCAGTCAAAACCGTGTGCTTGCAGGCGCGACATAAAGCCGCTAACGTCCTTGCTGATGAACGGAACTCCGTACTCCCGACACGCCGCGCCGACCGTCTTTTGTGCCTTGCGGCGTTCGATTTTTACGCCGTACTTCTTTTCCAAAACGTCAAGCTGACGTATATTCGCGGCATATTCTAAGCCTGTATCGAAAAAGACATAGATTATTTCGCAGTTTGCGGGTTTCACCATTTCGAGCAAATCCATTGTGCAATCCGAATCAGAACCGCCCGATATTGAAGTTGCTATGCGCTTGTGCCGCGACAGCACCGACCGGGCTTTTAGCATACTGTCAATTATGCGTAAATTCTCCGGCGCGGTTCCCATCAGCGCGTCAAATGATTTTTCTGTCATCATTTCCTCCAAATGAAAAGCGCGGCGGTTTTTCTTTACCGTCGCGCCTATGAATGTGTTATTATAATTTTTTTACTAGTTTTCCGCGAGGTTTATTATCCGTAGACCGCGCTCCCTCGCGTAGCGGACGGTTTGAGCGGTGCCGCTTCTGCCGTGCGTGTGATATGCTACGCAAACCGCGCTGTTTTCGGCGAGATGGAGATTGCGTTTCGCCATACAGCCGTCGTAATAACGCTCGGACGTATAAACGATTTTGTCGGCGGCGGTCAGTATGCGCTTGTACGTTTCACGGTCGCCGTCGCTCCACTTTGCGTCTTGGTCGCGGCAGGGTAGCACCATAATCAGCTTCACGGCGGGGTTGCGTTCGCGAAGTTTCAAAACGGCAAGAGCCGCGAGCGTGTCAAAGCCGGTCGCACCGCCCGAACCGAAGTATATTACGCCCTGCTGTACAAGCTCCGCTAGCGTTTCGTCAAGTCTGCTCTTGATTTGTGCTACGTCCGCGCTAGCTATCGCTCTGTGTCCCGTAAAGCAACAAGTCTTTTGTCTGTTCATTCGTTCACCTCCCTATTGCGATATATCGCAATGTATTATACCACAAAATTTCAAACATTGCCATATATACCAAACATTTTCTTGCGATATGTGGCAAAATAGTAGTATCATATTCTCGGAGGTGAGCGATTTGAAAACAAGGGCGGCTGTTGCGGAACGGATTGAGCAGCTGTGCAAGGAGCGCGGCATCACGATTAACGCTTTGAGTTACAGCGCGGGGGTAGCAAACTCTACAATCAAGGGTATTTTTTACGAGCGGAGCAAGAACCCCGGCGTTGTCACAATCAAGAAACTATGCGACGGTTTAGACATAACGCTAGCGCAGTTTTTCGATACCGATACATTCAACAACCTCGAACAGGAATTGCAATGAATAACCGGCGCGGAAAACGTATCTCCGCGCCTATTATTCGTTATTCACTATTACCTATTCATTGAGTTTAGTATCCTGTTCGCGGAAGCGGCTTACTTTTCGCGTAGACGCTTGTCGTCCAGACGCTGTTACCTACAATCCATTCTGTTTGGTATTTTCCTCCAATATCTGATTTATTCGCGAATTTATACGCGTTTGCGAGGTTAGGCTGAACTTTTACGAATACTTGCGGCGTGAGAACTTGTGAGAAACCCGCTTTGACGGTGCCGAACATAAATGTTACGGAGGTAATGTATTCGTTGCTCCCAAGCCCAAGCGCGGCGTTTGTGCAGTCAAGAGTTGTGCTTTTCGTTGTACTGAGATTATCGGCGATAATCATTGAGCCGCCGCTGTTTGTCGTTGCGATTATCTTGTATTTTAAGGATTGATTGTACGTTCCGGTGACTATTTTTGTTAGGCGTACAGCGTCCACCGGGAGCGTATCGCGCCAGTAGAAGTCAGTCAGCGGAACGGTCGAATCGTTGCGAATTGTGCGGAACGTGTACTTTATTTCGTCGCCGGACATCGCCTCGATATTTCCGATTTTCTCAATCGTCACACCCGTGTTTGCGCTGTAATTTAGAAAATCGCGTTTTATTATTTGTCCCGCAAATTCTATCTCAATGTCGGAAACTTCGGTCGATAGTTTGTACCACTGGGGGCTTTGCACCTCTTTTACGAGGTATCGTCCTAACGGAAGCGGCTTTGAAATTGCGCGTCCGTCCGCGCCGCTTACGAAACGGTCTGCGAGGTTGCCGGTTTTGTAATCGTAGACTTCAAATATTGCGCCGGAGAGCGGAGAGCCTGCGGAAAGACCGTTGACTTCGTTGTCATCTCCGGATTTTTTCGTCAGCTGAATTTGTCCTAATTTCGGAGTATTCTCCCACTTTATTTCCGTGACCTTACCGCGCACAAATTCAACGGTTTTCGGTATTTCGTCAAGATAGTAGTTAGGGGCGGCGCGTGTTTCGCGAAGCGTGTATCGACCTTCTGTGAGTATGCCGGAAAAGTCAATAATGCCGTTGTTGTCGGTGTAGTACGTCCCCACCACCTTTTTATTTTCGTCAAAAAGCATAAACTCCACATCATAAATCGGCTTTTTTGAAATGCTGTCGATTTTCAAAATGCGAAGTCCGGCTTTTTGCGTATTTGTAAGTTGCAGGGTTGCCTGTTTTCCCGGAGTGACAGTTACGCTGTGAACCGCTGTGTCTAGCTCGTAACCGTCTAATTGCTTTCGCTCGACAACGTGATATTCGCCCGCTAACAAACCGTTGATTTGTATTCGCCCGTTAGCGTCTGTGATATACGAGCCGGAAATGTCGCCGTTCGGCGCGGTGGTCTTATTCGGCGAATTTGCGATTGTGTTAGGTTGATTGCCGTCTAAAATGCTACCCGCGACAAACTGACCGTCAACAAGTTTCACATCGAAAACAACACCCGCAAGCGGCTTTCCGCTTATTTCGTCCGTTTTTACGATTAGCAAACTAGACAGCGGAGTGTTCAGCACCTCGACAACAGCGGAAACGCCGGATTTTATTTGCACGGTTCGCGGTTCGCTGTCGAGAATGAAACCGTCCGCTTGCTTGACCTCGGT
>JAISLB010000005.1 GCA_031260685.1 Oscillospiraceae bacterium
GTCTGATAGCCCCAGCTCTTTTCGTAGGGGTGTTCCATAACGGGCAAAAGCTCGAGATGTGTATAGCTCATATCAACAAGATACGGAACGAGTATATCGGCGGTTTCGCGGTAAGTAAGCTCCGAGTTCCCGGCTCCGCGTCTCCACGAACCTAAGTGACATTCGTAGATGTTCATAGGCTTATCGTAGAAAAGGCGCGGCTTCGCGAGCCATTCGCCGTCGCCCCATTCGTAGCCGTCAGGGTCATAAACTATCGAAGCTGTCTTGCCGTCCGTTTCGCTGTAAAAGGCATAGGGGTCAGCTTTTTTCAGCTCCTGACCGTTTGCGCTTTGGATGAGATACTTATAGCGTTCGCCTTGCTCAACGTTCGGGATGTCGCACTTCCAGATTCCGTTGTCCTGCGCGCAGGGATTTGCGTAATCGTCCCAATTGTTAAAATCCCCGATAACGCTTACAGACTTCGCGTTAGGAGCCCACACGCGGAATTTAGCGTTACTGCCTTTTAGGTGGCAGCCCAGGAACTCATAAGCGCGGAAATTCGTTCCTTGGTGGAAAAGATACGCCGGAGCGTCGCCCGACGCCCAAGCCGTGTTATTGACATACATAGTCGTAACCTCCGCGTTTTTTCTGTTTTGCAGCTACATGTAGGATAATGCGCAGCGTGCCGAATTGCCCGTTTTCTATCCAAGCTTTTACATTATACACTATTTGCCTTTCATTGTCAATTACCATTTGCAAATTGCGGGAGAATGTGTTATAATAGACATTATGAAAAAAAGATTGATTGATTTCGACACTTGGCTCGATAACGAATTCTGGTATCACAACAAGTGGTACTGGCTTATCGGCGTTATGCTCGCGGTATTCATCGTGCTTACCGCCGTTAATAACATTGGGAACATTGAGTACGACTGGGAGATTGCGTACATCTATTCCCCGCTTCACTCTGCCCCGGGGAGCGTGAGCGGCATTGAGAGTACCCTCTCCGAAGTTCTGGACGACCGCAATGAGGACGGAAAAACTCATATCAACTTTGTGAATTTCCAAGACGCCGGTTACGCTAACGGCGAGATTCCGACGCTCCGCGCTTTTAACGATTGGCAGTATCTTATCGCCGTTTTGGACAAAAGCTCTTACGAAAAGTACGAGCCGCTGGGCTACTTCGCGGGCGAACCGCGCTTGATTGACGGTTTGTACTATACAGCCTGCGAGGGTACGCCGACCCAGTTTGACATTGAAACCGCAAGCGCCGCGGGCTACGACGCACAGGAACTCGCGGAGCTTAACGCAAAGCTCAAAGACGAATACAAAATTCGCCTGCAGCAGGCTATTGATATTGTATCGAGGTTAAAATGAAAAAAGTAGGCATTGATATTGGCTCGACCACCGTAAAGGTCGTAGTACTCTCCGCTTCGGACGAACTCCTATTCCGCAGCTACGAGCGGCATTTCTCCGAGACACGAGCCAAAACGCTCGAACAGCTTCGCGCAGCGTCCTCAATAATCGGCGCGGAGGAGTTTACACTTTCGGTAACAGGCTCCGCGGGGCTGGGAGTCGCAAAAGCCGCGGGGCTGCCATTCTCGCAGGAAGTTTTCGCCACCGCAAAAGCCGTTGAAACCTACATTCCCGATGCGGACGCGGTAATAGAGCTCGGAGGCGAGGACGCAAAAATCATATTCTTCGGCGGAGCCTTGGAGGAACGTATGAACGGTTCCTGCGCGGGAGGTACGGGAGCTTTCATCGACCAAATGGCGTCGCTCCTAGACGTAACAGTCGCGGAACTCGACGCGATGTCCTTAGATTACGAGAAAATCTACCCGATAGCCAGCCGCTGCGGAGTTTTCGCCAAGAGCGACTTGCAGCCGATTCTAAATCAGGGCGGGCGGAAGCCGGACCTCGCGGCGTCGATTTATCAGGCTGTCGTAGACCAGACGGTCGGAGGATTGGCGCAGGGGCGCGAACTCACCGGCAAAATCGTTTTCCTCGGCGGTCCGCTGACTTTCCTGCAAGGCTTGCGGAACCGCTTCACCGAAACCCTCGAGCTTGACGCTCAGCACGCGATTTTCCCCGATAACGCCGATTGCTTCGCTGCTATCGGAGCGGCGCTTGTTTCAGTTAACAGTGAACAGATAACAGTGAACAGCCGGGGGCGCGGAACCTTCACCTTTGACGAGGTGATAGAAAAACTCTCGAATTCTCAGGCGGGGGATAACGTTACCGACACCTTACCGCCGCTGTTTATCAGCGAAGCGGATTACAAAGATTTTGCGGAACGTCACGCTAAGGCTAACGTGAAAACTCTCGCTCTTGCGGAATATTCGGGAGACGCTTTCCTCGGGATTGACGCGGGAAGCACAACGACTAAGCTTTGTCTGATAACGTCAACGGGCGAACTCCTTTGGAGCTATTACGCCGAAAACAAGGGGAACCCGGTTCTTGTAGTTCTCGAACAGCTCAAAGAGCTGTACGCCTTACTCGGCGAACGTATTCGCATAGCCGGAAGCGCGGTAACGGGCTACGGCGAGGAACTAATCAAAAACGCTTTCCGCATAGACCTCGGGCTCGTCGAAACCTCCGCACATCTCAAAGCCGCGCAAAGCTTTGACCCAAATGTAGACTTCCTTATCGACATCGGCGGTCAGGATATGAAGTGCTTCAAAATCCGCAGGGGAGTAGTGGACGGAATCCTCCTGAATGAAGCCTGCAGCTCGGGCTGCGGGAGTTTTATAGCGTCTTTCGCGAAAGTCCTCGGCTATGACATTGCGGATTTCGCGAAGCTCGGGCTGTTTGACCCGGCTCCCGTTAATCTCGGCTCACGCTGTACAGTTTTTATGAACAGCTCCGTGAAACAGGCTCAGAAAGACGGCGCGGCTGTTGCGGCTATCAGCGCGGGACTCTCAATCTCGGTCGTTAAGAACGCTATCTACAAAGTCATACGCGCCGCAAACGCCGACGAACTCGGGATGAGCATTGTCGTTCAGGGCGGAACATTTCTCAACGACGCGGTACTCCGAGCCTTTGAGCGCGAACTCGGACGCAACGTCGTCCGCCCGGTCATCGCGGGACTGATGGGAGCCTACGGAGCGGCTTTACAGATAGCAGACGGCAGACAGCAGATAGCGGATAAAGGTATCTTGACGCGTGCGGAACTGGAAAACTTTACGCATAGCGCTCGGCCGTCCGCGTGTAACGGCTGCGGGAACAAATGCGCGCTTACGATTAACACTTTCGGCGAGGGACGGCGCTTCATCTCGGGCAACCGCTGCTCAAAACCTCTCGGCGGCGAGAAATCCGACCTGCCTAATATGTATAAATGGAAATTTGAGCAGCTGACAAATAACGCCGAGCAAGTGACAAACAGCCCGCGCGGAACTGTCGGCTTACCGCTGCAGCTCAATATGCTGGAGAACTTACCCTTTTGGAGGACGCTTTTTACGGAACTTGGCTTCGAGGTTATCACCTCGCCGCGGAGTGACCGCGAACTCTTCCGCAAGGGGCAAAAGACTATACCGAGCGATACTGTATGCTATCCCGCAAAGCTCCTCCACGGTCATATCGAGGTCTTAGCCGGGGAACTCCTCAAGCGCGAGGGCGAACGTATAATTTTCTACCCCTGTCTGCCGTATAACTTCGACGAGAAACGCTCCGACAACCATTACAACTGTCCCGTAGTCGCGTATTATCCGGAGCTTCTCGGCGCGAATGTCCCCGCCTTGAAAAAAGTCCGCTATCTCGCGCCTTACGTTGGTTTGCACAACCGCAAAGGGCTCGAACAGATTTTCTCGCAATATCTATACGACGAGTTGGGAGTTCCGACCGCGGAAAGCAAAGCCGCAATCGTCAGCGCTTACAAAGCCTACGACCAATGGCGGCGTGACATAATCGCGGAGGGAGCGCGCTCAATACGCTACGCGCGGGAACACGGATTGCGCATTATCGTTCTCGCCGGACGTCCGTATCACACAGACCCCGAAGTCAACCACGGCATTGACGAGCTGATTTCCTCCCTCGGCGCGGTAGTCATCACCGAGGACGCGATAGCGCATCTCGCGGGAGGCTACGAACGGCGAAAGGTGCTTAACCAGTGGACCTTTCAGGCTCGTATGTACGACGCCGCGCGATATGTCACCACCCAGCCCGATATGCAGTTCGTACAGCTCGTGAGCTTTGGCTGCGGTACGGACGCGATAACAACCGACGAACTCCGCGACATATTAGAGGACGGCGGAAAGCTCTATACCGCGATAAAGATTGACGAGATAACAAACCTGGGCGCGGTAAAAATCCGCTTACGAAGCCTATTCGCGGCACTTGGCTGATAGTTATGCAGTGGTCAGTGGTCAGTGGTCAGTGAACAGTGAACAGTGGTCGGTGGTCAGTGGTCGGTGGTCAGTGAACAGTGAACAGTGAACAGTGAAAGTATGCGGTGAACGGTAATTGGTTAGCTCTGACCACTGACCACTCATCACTGACCACTACATAACTGAAACAAAGAACAATGAAACGGAGGAGCTTTATTGAATAACGCTGCTTTGAACAACGACACTATCGCGGCGTGCAGTACCGCGGCGGGACGTTCAGCCATCGCGATTCTGCGCCTTAGCGGTCCGGAGGCGTTAACAATAGCGCAAAAGATGTTCGCAAAGCCGCTCATTCCGCGGACCGCGCTCGTAGGCGACATATACGGCGAGGACGGCGAAACGCTTGATAACGGCGTCGCGCTTTGCTTCCCCGCTCCGCACAGCTATACCGGGGAAAACTGCGTGGAATTCCACTGTCACGGCAGTCCGATAGTCGCAAGCGCGGTGCTGCGGACAATGTTCAGCCTGGGAGCGCGTCAGGCACTCGCCGGAGAGTTTACGCGAAGGGCGTTTCTCAGCGGCAAGCTCGACCTCATTCAGAGCGAAGCCGTAATCGACCTCATAGACGCCGAAACGGAGCAAGCCGCGGTAAACGCGGCAGCGCAGCTCAACGGCGCAATCTCGCGCGAAGTCAACGCGGTTTACGACGATTTGACGCTGCTGCTGGCTCACTTCCACGCTTTTGTGGATTACCCCGACGAGGACATTGGCGACGTAACCGACTACCCGCAGCTTGCTTCGTCGATTGAAATACTCACAAAACTCGCGGACACATACAATCGCGGGCGAATAATCCGGGACGGCATACGCGCGGTTCTCATAGGTGCGCCGAATGTCGGCAAAAGCTCGCTGCTGAACGCTCTCGCTGGTTCCGACAGAGCGATTGTGACGGACATTCCCGGCACGACCCGCGATACTATAGAGGTTACTTTAGTGCTGAACGGCTTACGGGTTACGCTAATCGACACCGCGGGTTTCGCAAGTTCAACTTCCGACCTAATTGAGCGGCTCGGCATAGAACGCAGCAAGGCGGAAATCGAACGCTGCGACCTGGTACTAGCGGTATACGACGCAAGCAGCCCGTCAGGTTCCGTCATATCAACCGGAGACAAAAAAACGCTGAACGTCCTCAACAAATGCGACCTCGCGCAAGATTCAGCCGCGGACGGCATACGCGTATCAGCCAAGACCGGCGAGGGATTACAGACGCTTTGCGAAGCAATCAGCGGCTTATTCGACATATCGCAAGCCGCCGACCGCTCCTTTGCCTCCGCGCTGTCTAACGAACGTCAGTACGCGGCAATCTCGAAAGCGTCAGCCGCGCTCAAAAGCGCCGCGGACGCGCTCGAAAGCGGGATTGCTCCGGACGCTGCGCTCTCCGACGTAGAGTACGCACTAACGGCTCTCGGAGAAGTCAACGGCAGAACGGTGCGCAGCGACGTAACGGACACAATATTCGCGCGCTTCTGCGTAGGAAAGTAGCGCAGCGGTCAGTTCACACCTAATTATCAATTATCAATATAAAAAGTCTGGGGGATTTTCACACTATGCAAATCAAAAACATCAACTACCTTGCGGAGGATTTCACGGTTAAGCAGGGTTCGCTAACTGTCGGGGACGGCAAAATCACGTCAATAGCAGCCGCCGACGGAGCAATCGGCAACAGGCTGCTAATTCCGGGGTTGCGGAATATGCACTCTCACGTGCCGATGACGCTGCTCCGCGGCTATGGCGAGGGACTTCCGCTCGACCGCTGGCTCAATGAGCGCGTATTCCCGTTTGAGGCTAAGCTTACTGACGACGACGTATACTGGGGTTCGCTCGTGGGGATAGCCGAAATGCTAGCCTCGGGGGTTACGGAGTTCGCCGATATGTACGACCATTGCGGCGCGATTGTAGACGCGGTAAAGCTTGCGGGGATACGCGGACGAATCTCGCGGGCGTTTCTCGATTTCTCCGGCGAATCGCTCAAAGGCTCAATGCGGGAAGCCGAAGAACTCGAGCTGATAGCGGTAAAGCACCCGCTGATAACCGCGGAAGCGGCTATTCACGCGGAGTACACGAGTAACGAAAAGTACGTCCGCGAAGCAGCCGAATTCGCCAAGGAGCATAAGCTTGCGGTTCAGGTTCACCTCTCGGAAACCGCTAAGGAACACGCGGAGTGCAAAGAACGTCACGGCGGGAGAACGCCCGCACGCTACTTCGCTGATTGCGGATTTTTCGATGTTCCGGCGTTTGCCGCGCATTGCGTGCATTGCAGCGAGGACGATTTGCACATTCTCAAAGACTTCGGAGTTACCGCGGTACATAACCCTACGAGCAATCTCAAGCTCAAGTCCGGACGCTTCGACACCCGCAAAGCCTACGACCTCGGCGTAAAGCTGGCGCTCGGCACCGACGGAGCGGCAAGCAACAATAACCTCAACCTCTTTGAGGAAATGCACCTCGCGGCATTGCTCGGCGGCTTTACCCCGGAGGAAGTCCTCGGCTTCGCGCTGAACGGCAAAATAGCCGTGGGAGAACGCGCGGATCTCGTTCTCGTAGACTACGACAAAGCACATCTGCAGCCAAACCATAATTATTTGGCAAATCTGGTATTTTCGGCGCAGGCGAGTGACATATTATGGACGATGACAGACGGAAAAATAGTCAGCGAAAATGGAAAACCGGTAAATTTTGACATCGCCGAAGCGCTTGTAAAATCGGCGAAAGCGGCACTTCGGATAGCGAAAGAGATTTAATTTCTAATTTTTGGGAAAATTTAATGGAAGATATACTCAAATTTACAGATTTTGGAGTATATCTTTCCGTTTTTTACCATTTTTGGAAAAATTTTTTCACTTTTAGGCGTTTTTTTGCAAAAAAGGGCTTGACAAATTTGGCTGCTTGTGGTAAACTACGTTCGTATTCGAAAGTGCTACTTACGCAACCGTCACTTACGTATTTGACCGCGCTCCACATTCTTCAGCGTTTCGGACTACCCGAATTCCTATTTTAAGAGAGGTGAATCATTATGAAGCAAGAATTATACTACCAAGCTAACTGCCAGTTTGACGAACAAGCGGGCGAACCGGTATGCACACGCCGAGAGTGGCTTTTTGAGCTGCTCAAACAATCGGGCTATACACACAGCGCGTTTGCCAGGCTCTGCGGATTTTCCAGACAGACGCTTGAAAAGCTCCTGCTTGGAAATGGTAAACCGTCCGAGAATGTTGCGAGAGCTATTGAGTCGCACTTAAACGTACCTCATTCGTGGTGGCTGAGTCCTCCGCAGGACGTACTGTCGGAGTGGGTTCCGGCGTCCCGGCATACCCGTTATAAACGGCATATCAACTGTATCGGTGAGATTGCGGTTCCCGCGCCTTTCCGCAAGTCCTTAGGCTGGGATTACGGAACCGACATCCACATTATCCTCGACAAAGCCGCGGAGCGCCTTATTATCGAACGCGCATAAGTTGACCGCCTCCGGCATAAACTACGCTTATCCCATTTTTTACGACAGTAACAGCAAAAACTTTAGTTCCCGGGTAGGGCGTTATCGGTTTACGTAGAGTAGGAGTGCTTTCTGGGCGTGAGTACTCCGCCGGTAGCAGTGAAAACCATCGTATACGTTGTCCTCCTATGACGTATAAGCAATCCCGGAGTCCGGCGCCTAACTACGCTTTAATCTTCCGCTGAGGCAATAGCCGCGGCTGAGTTCAGAAGATTGAAGAGGACGCCGGACTCCGGGATTGCGCGCGTACCGGACCTGTCAGTTTTGCAAGGCGGCTCTCAGTGCGCCGACATTTGCCGCCATAAATTCTAGGTAGCCCTTACCGCTTTGAAAATCTTCCTTTGTAATATTATGCACAGAGTGAAACAATAGAACTTCCGCGCCCGTCGATTCAGCTATCGAGCGGGCAATTTTTTCGTTTGAAAGCTCAATATGGAAAATTACGGGAATTTTCAGCTCTTTCACTTTGTCGATTAAGAAGCTGACGGTGGCTGCGCTCGGTTCGGTCTCCGACGAGCAGCCCGGGAACGCGGCGTAATAATCCAGACCGTATTCGTCGGCAAAATACCTAAACGGAAAGCGGTCGCCGAAGACGAGCGTTTTGCGCGCCGCCGCGTCGGTTACAGCGCGGAATTCAGCGTCTAAGCCGTCGAGCTTTGCGGAGTAACTCTCGGCGTTAGCTGCGTAAAGCGCGGAGTTAGCGGGGTCACGGCGTGACAGAGCGCCGCGAATCCGCTCGGTTATTAGCTTTACGTTTTTCGGAGAGGTCCATACGTGTTCGTCGTATTCGCCGTCTTCCGGTTCCGCTGTCTCCATTCCCTCGGTAATTTCTTCTGTTACGGCATCTACGCAGTCAAGCAGTGTGATGATTTCAGTATTGCTCATATCCGCGGAGGACAGAACGGTCTCAACCCAGGCGTCGCTTTCGCCCCCTGTGTAGATGAATATGTCGCACTCACGGATAGCGATAATATCCTTAGGAGTAGGCTCAAACGAATGGCTCTCGCCCCCGGGCGGCAGCAGCATAGTAATATCGGCGTTGTCAGCTGCGATTGCCCTCGCAAAATCGTACTGCGGAAACATAGTCGTGACAATCCGGAGCGTAGCTTCCCCGTCCGAGCTTTGCGGAGCGGGCGAACAGGAAGCAAAGAGTATAAGCGTAAGCAGAAGCGGCAAAATCTTTTTCATAGCAATCCCCTTAGGGTTCAGCATAACATAAACGCGTCAAAAAGTCAAGCGCGGCGCAACCGGAAGTGACCGTGAGCGAACAATACCGCGGAAAAGCAACTTAGGGAAAAAAGTTGAAAATACTACTTGACAAGCTATATGATGTGTGATATAGTATAGTTACTAAGGAGGTACATCTATTATGGATATACAACTCAAACGAGGGCTTCTTGAAACCTGCGTGCTTGCCGCCATTGCCGACTGCGATTCCTATGGTTATAAAATTATTAAGGACCTTTCGGGAGTTGTCGAGATTTCGGAGTCTACGCTGTACCCGATACTCAAGCGGCTTGAATCCGGCGGTTATCTGCGGGTTTTCACGGAGGAACACAATTCGCGGCTGCGCAAATACTACGCTATTACCAAGCAGGGGCTGGAACGGATTCCCGCGTTTCTCGCGGAGTGGGAAGAAGTAGCCCGAGTCGTAAACTACATCAAAACCAATTCAGAGGGAGGAGACAAAAATGGATAAGACCGAATTTCTCGCGGAATTGCGGACACAAATTGCAACACGCGCTCCCGAGGAGCTTCGCCGCACTGTCAGTTACTTTGAGGAGATAATCGACGACAGGATTGAGGACGGAATGTCAGAGACGGAGGCGGTAGCAACGCTTGAAACCCCGGCGCAGATTGCCGAGTCCTTAGCGGGGATTCAGACTGCTCATAACCCTAACAGTTATGACGCGGCGGAGCTGCATACTATAAATATCCGCGATCTGAATTGCCCCGTTTTTATAGTTCCGCGCAGTGACAGCGTATATATTGAGTACCACTCTCACGAGAAAAAGCGCTATGACGTGGATTGCTCAAACGGAGTGCTGGACGTTATGGCGGTTAGCTCTATGAAATGGTACGATTATATAGGCTTCGGGCGGGGGAATACTACTTATCGTCCCTTTGTGCTGGGAGTTCCCGAGAGTTTCTGCGGACGGATAAACATTGTCACCAGCAACTGCGACGCGTCGGTAAGCGACGTAAAATTTTCGGGCGGGCTGAATATTAAGACTTCTAACGCGAAGATGACTTTCCGCAATCTTAAAATCTCGGGGGAAATCTCCGCGCATACCAGTAACGGCAAGGTTGTGGCGCAATTCGTGGAGTGCGGATTATTCGACGCCGAAAACAGTAACGGACGTATAGAGGCAACGCATATCAGCTGCGATACGGAGCTGTCTCTCGCAACCTCTAACGGACGCGTAGAGATTCAGCATATTAAAGCGGGGAAGCGGATAGCGTTGCACAGCTCTAACGGTCGTATATACGGCGTTATAGACGACAATATGCGCGAGTTTAGTGTACGTTCGCATACCAGTAACGGCAGCAACTCACTGCCCGGCGATATGCCCGGCGGCAACAAGGACTTAGAGGTGAGTACGTCAAACGGTTCGATTGAGATACGCTTTGCGCCGAATTAGGCTCGGACGGCGGAGAGGAAAGCGCGCAATAACGCGGAGACGGTGGGTTAAGCCAACGTCTCCGCGTCTTTTTTGCGCAGGACGGTTGCCGCGGACAAGCTGTTTATATTTTGTTAATATTTTGTTAAAATACCCTATTGACAAACGCGTAAAGACGTGTTATAATTATCCTCATACTATACATAGTAATTATATATGACATATCAAACGTGTACGTTATTTAGGAGATGCTAATAATGGCTAAAGTTAACCTCAGCGCTAACAGCGTTCCAATCCGCGAAACTCGGCTTGGTTCTATCACCGGTTTTGACGGTACCGCGGACGCGTTAGTTACGGAATCCCGCTGCGGGATAAAAGAAAAGGTGCGCTCGTTTTCGCAGTGTCTCGGTTGTTCTACCTCTCAGGCGGCTTGTATGGTGATACTGGTTCAGGACGCCGCGGTTATCAGTCACGGACCTGTCGGCTGTTCGAGCTGTTTCCACGAATTTGCGTTTACCTACCGTGTAAACTCACCGTTGAGAGACGTTGAGAAACCTACGCAGCGTAAGATTTACTCGACGAACCTCGACGAGAATGATACGGTATTTGGCGGAGCGGTAAAACTTGCCGCGACTATCCGCGAAGCCTATGAACGTACGCACCCTAGCGTTTTATTCGTCCTGACCACTTGCGCCGCGGGGATAATCGGCGACGACGTAGAAAGCGTTTGCGACGAGGCGGAGGAGGAACTCGGAGTCCCGGTAGTGGCAATATTCTGCGAGGGTTTCCGCTCACGCGTTTGGACCACCGGTTTTGACGCAAGTTACCACGGAATTGCGCGTAAACTAGTCAAACCCGCGAGAGAGCGCCGCACGGACGTTATAAACGTAATCAACTTCTGGGGGAGCGATATATTCAAGGATTGGTTCGCGCCTTTCGGAGCTGTTCCGAACTATATTACACCGTACAGTACCTTAGAGAGACTTTCGCGGAGCAGTGAAGCCGCGGCAAGCGTTCAGGCTTGTCCGACGCTTGGTTCGTACCTTGCAGCCGCGCTGGAACAGGAATTCGGGGTTCCCGAGATTAAGACCGCTCCGCCATATGGTATAGCCCAGACTGATAGGTGGTTCCGCGAACTGGGCAAAATGCTCGGGAAACCCGAAGTTGCGGAAAAGCTCATAGCCGAGAAGAAAGCCGAATACCTGCCGAAGATTGAAGCCTTACGCGCTAAACTCAAAGGCAAGACAGCCTACGTTACGGGAGGCGCGGCTCACGGACACGCGCTGTTATCAGTCCTCCGCGAGCTTGGAATGACCGCTAAGGGCGCGTCGATATTCCACCACGACCCGCTTTACGATAACGACGAGGAGCAGGGCGACATTTTAGCCCACGGAGTCCGCGATTACGGCGATGTTCCGAACTTCCGCGTATGCAATAAGCAAGAGTTTGAGCTTGTAAACGCGCTGAACCGTATCCGTCCTGACGTTTTGCTTGCGAGACACGGCGGTATGACGCTTTGGGGCGCGAAACTCGGGATTCCCGCGATTCTTGTCGGCGACGAACACTACTCTATGGGTTATGAGGGCTTGGTCAACTACGGCGAACGCATACTTGAAACTATCGAGAATGACGAATTTGTCAAAAACCTTGAGAAACACGCAATCAATCCGTATACTAAGTGGTGGCTTGAACAGGCGCCGACGAGATTTTTAGAGGGAAATTGCGAGCTGACAACAGCAGCGGTTAATGACCGGGAGGTACAAGTTTGAGCCATTCAATAGAGCAGGAACGCTATACCTGCGCGATAGGCGCGCTGCAGAGTGTCGTCGCGATTCCGCGGGCTGTGCCGATTTTGCACTCGGGACCCGGCTGCGGGAGTATGATTGCGGGCTTCTATGAGCGGAGTACCGGATATGCGGGAGGAAGTACCTCGCCTTGTACTAACTTTACGGAGCGTGACGTAGTTTTCGGCGGCGTTGACCGTTTGCGCGAGATAATTGACAATACATATAAGGTGCTTGACACTGACTTACAGGTTATACTGACAGGCTGCACTGCGGGAATAATCGGCGATGACGTAGCTTCGGTTGCGGAGGATTTCAGGGCGGAGGGACGTCCGATTGTCGCGGTCGAAACCCCCGGGTTCAAAGCTAACAACTATGAGGCTCACAGCTTTGTCGTTAACGCTATAATCGACCAGTATGTCCGGGGTTTTGAAGCGGCTAACCCCGCGAGAAGCGAAGCGAATACCGTGAACCTCTTTGCGTCGCTTCCGTATCAGGACCCGTTTTGGAAAGGGAACCTCGCGGAATATAAGAAATTGCTCGAGGGTTTGGGGTTTAAGGTTCAGGTACTCTTTGGTCCGAAATCGGAGGGAGTGAGCGAGTGGCAGCGAATCCCTCGCGCAAACTTCAATATTTTGGTCTCGCCTTGGTACGGGCAGCCGATTGTAGAACATTTGCGGACGCTCTATGCGCAGCCCTTTGTTACCTTTCCGCATATACCTATCGGAGCTAACGAAACTGAACGCTTTCTGCGTACTGTGCTGGCTTTTGCCAAGGAGAACGGTTCAACAATAGACTTCGACGCTGGCGAAAAATTCATACAGCGCGAGAGCCGCGCTTACTATGAGGAAATTGACAATCTCGCGACCTTTTTGTTGGAGTTTCGTTACGGACTGCCTAACCACGTGCATATTTTCCACGATGCTAGCTATGTTTTGGGATTCTCGAAGTTTTTGCTTCACGAGGTTGGGATAATCCCCAAGGAGCAGTACGTTACTGACAATACTCCGGAGAATTTGCAGGAAGCGCTGCAAGCTGAACTCGACAGCGCGGCTGGTAAACGCAAGATACCGATAACTTTTGACCCGGACGCCGGGAATTCGCAGAATAAATTCCGCAAGCTTGAACACAACGGGCGCGGATTGATAATCGGTTCCGGCTGGGAAAAAGAGCTTGCCAAGGAAAATGACTGCGACTTTCTTTCGGCTGCGCTCCCCACTCCGTATCGCTTAGTGCTTACGACTAACTATGCGGGCTTCTCGGGCGGCTTGAGAGTTATTGAGGACATCTACGACACCGTTCTCGCAACGTATAAATAGTAGTGGTCAGTGAGCAGTGGTCAGTGGTTAGATAACGAACGAACCGCGATGTAGTTTTTTCATTGTACAATGTGACGATTCACCACTAATCACTGACCACTAATCACTGCTCACTGCTATCTGAACAAGGAGGGAATATGGCATACAATTTTGACACTCAGCGCGTTCGCGCCGGTTATGAGCCGGAGGGACATAAGTACGCGGTTTCGCCGCCTATTTACGCTACCGCAAGTTTTGACTTCCGCGATGTTGAGAACTCGCGCAATCTGTTTAATTTCAGCGAGGCGGGTTTCCTGTACAGCAGAATCGGCAATCCTACCGTTGCCGTACTTGAAGAGCGCGTTGCGGCACTTGACGGAGCTTCGGGCGCGATAGCTCTCGCAAGCGGTATGGCGGCTATTACTTACGCGATATTCAACGTAGCCGAGGGCGGCGGGCGTATACTCACCTCGCCTTATCTCTACGGCGGAAGTTCCGACCCATTCCGCAAAATCTTCCCGCGCTTCGGAATAAGCTTCGACTTTGCGAAAAATATCGGCAACCCGGAGCTTCTTGAGAAAGAGATTACGCCCGAAACTAAGGCGATTTTCGTTGAGAGTATCTCGAATCCCAACACTACGCTGCTTGACATTGACGCTATCGCCGCGGTTGCGCATAAGCACGGAATACCGCTGATTGTTGACAACACCGTCGCAACGCCTTATCTCTACCGCCCGATAGAGCACGGAGCCGACATTGTTGTCTACTCCGCGACTAAGGGACTTACGGGACACGGGAACATTATCGCCGGCTTAATCACCGAGAGCGGCAAATTCGACTGGAAAAGCGGCAAGTTCCCCGTATTCTCCGAGAAATACTACACTTTGCGCGATAAAGAGGGTACGCCGCGAAGCTATTTAGACGTTTTCCCGCAGATTCCGTTTACGACAAAGGTTCGGCTTGACTACCTCAATTACTTCGGAGCCGCGCTGTCGCCTTTTGACGCTTATCTCGCTATTCTCGGTATCGAAACCCTCTCGGAGCGTTTAGCCAAGCAATCGGCGAACGCGCTGAAACTCGCTGAATACCTGGCGGCGAATAAGCGCGTTAGCTTCGTACGTTACCCGGGTTTGGAGAAATCTCCTGACTACGCGCTGTACAAACGCGATTATCCGAACGGCGCGGGAGGACTTCTCGCTTTCGGCTTTGACGGTACTGACGAGCAAAAAGAGAAGTTTCTCAACGCGATTGAGTTGTTCCACTTCCACGTTAATATCGGCGACGCTCGTTCGCTCATTGTCAACTCCCCGCAAACTACGCACGGAGAGCTTAACGCGGAGCAACAGGCGGAGGCTGATATTCCCGCGAATCTAATCCGTATATCGGCGGGGCTCGAGGATATAAGCGACCTCACAGCCGATTTGGAACAAGCCTTTGCAAAGGCTTTTAACTAAGCGCAATACTAAATTAACATATAAACCCACCAAAAAAAGGAGAAACCCCTATGAAAAGCAAAACACGTATTCTCGCAAGCGTCCTCGCACTGCTCCTCGTATTCTCAATGGTGCTGACAGCTTGCAGCAGCGGTACGAACAACGCCGCGACTACCCCGACTGCCGTTCTTACCTCGGGTACTGAGGCTCCCGCCGCGGCTGCCACTCCCGATGCCGCAACTCCGGACGCGGCAACTCCCGCCGCGGAGACCACTACCGATACTCCTAAGACATTGAAAAAGATTCAGCTCGTTAAGGGCACCGGACTTTGCGGTATCCCGACACTTATCGCCTACGAAAACGGCTACTTCGCAGATGAAGGTTATGACGTGGAACTGATTACCGCGGATTCCGATACCCGCAAGATTAGTCTTGACAACGGCACGCTTCCGCTTGCCAACTGGGACTACGCGTATTTCCCGTCGATTGAAAACGGCGTCGGTATCAAAGTCGTCGACGGACTTCACAGAGGTTGTATAACAATCGTCGTTCTCGAAGATTCGCCGGTTCACGAAGCCGCTGACTTAGCGGGAAAGAAAATCGCCATTGAAGAACTCGGAAGCACCGAGCATCAGGTAGCGCAGGTTTGGCTCGAAACCAACGGCGTTAAGGTCAATAAAGGTCAATCCGCCGTTAAAGACGACGAAGTAGAGTTCATACCCTACGGCGACGGCAACTTAGAGCTTGAAGCCGCGAGAAAAGGCGAAGTTGACGCGGTAGCAATCTGGGACCCGATCGGCGCGCAGGCTCTTGAAGACGGATTCCGCAAAATCTTCGACCTCTATGACACCCCGCCTTTTGACGGAAGATATTGCTGCTTCCTTATGGCTTCGGAAAAAATCCTGAACGAGGACCCCGAACAAATCGCGTCCCTGCTTCGCGCTTATCACTCCGCGCAAAACTGGATTAACGAAAATCCGGAAGCCGCGGCACAACTTGTTATCGACAAGAAATACATCAACGTCGATGATGTGGCTTTGGCTGTCAAGCTCATTAAGAACTATAATTATCCGACATACGCAGACCGCGCAGCCGGAACCGCCGGAGTTTATGAGGACGTTGTATACTTCAGCGAGAAGCTGATTGAACTCGGTTATCTTACTTCCTCGACCGACCCGAAAGTTATCGCCGACAAGCTGTATGCCGAAGTGGCGACAAACGACTATTGATTATGAAGATATCTAACACAAAGTTCCTGATTCGGACAGTCCTGACACTCTTGGGATTCGCCCTGGCGGAGGTGGGGAGTTTCGCAATCCCCACCCTCCAGAATCAGACGTTCGTAATCCGCGATGAAGCTTACCGGGCTATCCTCGCGGGACTGATGGTAATATACCTCGGATCCGGGATATTTTCGTGGTTCAGCGAAACGCGCCGGGTAAAATACGCGAAACGCGCTCCGTTCCGCTTATTCATTGGCTTAGTGCTGTTAGTGTGGGATATGCTCGGAACTAAGTTCGGGAAGCTGCATATGCCGTTTTTCCCGGGACCCTCGCAGATAACCTGGGTTTTCGTGGAGGAGTGGGAGTTTTTGCTTAGTAACCTGCTCTACTCGCTGCGGCTGTATGCTTTCGGCTTTTTCAGCGGAGTTTTCCTCGGCGTAGGAACGGGAATACTAATCGGCTGGTTCTCGAAAGCTAACTACTGGATAATGCCGGTATTGAAGATGACGGGCGTTATCCCGGCGGTGGCGTGGATGCCTTTTGCGCTGAATATTTTCCCCTCGTCTTTCCTCGCGGGTTGTTTTCTTGTGTCGATGTGCGCGTGGTTCCCGATTGGGTTCCAGACAGCGCGCGGTATGCAGGCAACGCAAAAGGTTTACTTCGAAGTGGCGCGGACAATCGGCGGCGGACGCTTCTATCAGTTGTTCCACGTTGCTATTCCCAACGCGCTTCCGACGATATTTACGGGGGTTTCGACGGCGAACGGGCTTGCGTTTACCACTCTCGTTATGACGGAGATGATGGGCGCGAGAGGCGGACTGGGCTATTACATCAACTGGGCAAAGGCTTGGAGCAGCTACTACAAGGTTTACGCCGCAATCATCATTATGGCGATTCTGTTCTCAATAATCTTAAAAATAATCGGCGCTATACAGAACCGTGCGCTGATTTGGCAAAGGGGGTTAACGTCAAATGTCGAAGAACGCGGTTGAAGTCACGGGAGTGACACGCATTTATACTGACGTTCGCGGAAACCCTCTGGAAGCCCTGCGCGATGTCAGCGTTAGTATTCAGCAGGGCGAGTTTGTATCAATTATCGGACCCTCGGGCTGCGGTAAGACGACGCTTCTGCGCTTGATAGCGGGGCTTGACAGCCCGCAGGCTGGCGAACTTAGGCTGAACGGAGAGATTATCAGCGGTACTGACCCCCAGCGGGGTTATGTATTTCAGCAGGGGAGCCTGTTTCCGTGGCTTACGGTTGCGAAAAATATCGCAGCCGGACTGAAAGCCCGCGGAGTTTATAAACAGCAGAAAGCCGACGTTGCCGAATATATTGAGCTAATCGGGCTCGAGGGTTTTGAGAAGTCCTATCCGCACCAGATTTCCGGCGGAATGGCGCAGAGAGTCGCTATAGCCCGTGCGCTTATCAACCGTCCGGAAGTTTTGCTGCTTGACGAACCTATGGGCGCGCTCGACTCGTTTACCCGCGCTGACTTGCAGGATAAGCTTCTCGAACTTTGGAAGCACGACGGTACGACAATGATTCTAGTAACCCACGATATTGACGAAGCGATTTATCTCGCTGACCGCGTGGTTATTATGTCCCCGCGCCCCGGGAAAATCAGCGACGTTATCCCCATAGACTTCCCGCGTCCGCGTCACCGCGGAGGTGTAGAGTTTTTGGCAATGCGCAAGACCATACTCGAAAAGCTTGATTTGGCAAGCGCAAAGCCCGAACCGGAATACACGATCTGACAGTGAACAGTGAACAGTGAACAGTGAACAGATAACGGAGTTAGGACGTAGCCGCGCACTTACGTCCTGCCCTCGGCTCTGTTATCTGTTCACTGTTAACTGAAAAAAGGGTATTGACATACTGCTGAAGCTGTGTTATACTTTGTTTATCTGATGTATGAGGTACACGTTAATGTCTGTAAACCGTTCGTTTTACTTTAGCTTTAACTATAGCTTTTTTGGCTATGGTTGGTTTAGCTTTAGTACGACGGAATAAGCGGGTATATGGGCAGTGCGGTTTTGGAATCGTAATCAACAGCTCGGAACCCGGAAAAAGGGTTTCGGGCTTTTCAATTTTCGGAGGTGAGTTAATGAATACGAAAACGCTGACAGTCAACGCCGCAAGCCGAAGCTACGACATAGCTATAACTGACAGCGGCTTTGTGAGCCTGCGGCGCGTCCTCGGGGAACTCGGAGCCGATAACGCTGTTTTCGTCACGGACAGTAACATCGCGGGACATTACGGTGCGCAGCTTGGCGGCAGTCCCGTTTTGGCGCTTACCCCCGGCGAGGAGAATAAGACGCTTGCGGGAATTGAACAAATCTACCACTTTTTTACCGCTCAAAAGCTTCACCGCAATAGCGTTGCCGTAGCCTTTGGCGGCGGGATTGTCGGAGATATGACCGGTTTCGCGGCTGCGACGTATATGCGCGGGATTCGCTTTGTTCAGATGCCGACGACTCTTGTGGCTTGCGTTGATTCGTCAGTCGGGGGCAAGACGGGCGTAAACCTCGCGGAGGGGAAAAACCTTGTGGGCGCGTTTTGGCAGCCCTCGGCGGTTATTATTGATTCGCGCTTTCTCGAAACCTTACCGGAGCGCGAACGTCTCGCGGGAATGGCGGAGGTAGTGAAATACTTCGCGCTGGGTGAGCGCAAAATCGCCGAAACTACTGATATAAGTGAGTTAATCTATCTATGCTGCAAGGCAAAAGCCGCCGTAGTCGCGGAGGACGAGCTTGACACCGGAGCGCGTATGACGCTTAACTTCGGTCATACTTTCGGTCACGCGATTGAGAAGTATTACGATTACAAACGCTACAACCACGGAGAGGCGGTTGCGATAGGTATGCGCTTAGCTCTCGAAACGGGGCAGTTCTTAGGTGTTACTCCGGAAAACGTTACTCACGAAGTTATCAAGCTGATGACGAAAAGCGGTCTTACGTATAATCTGGATGTTTCAGCGAGAGCTTTTTTGCCCTTGCGGGAGCTTGTACCGTTGATGCTCGGCGATAAGAAAAATTCCGGCGGAAGTATCAAGCTCGTGCTGCTGGAAGACATCGGGAAACCCGTAATGCACGAGATTTCAGCGAAAGAGTTGGAGGAGCTTTTCAAATGATTAGAACGGTAACGGCTTTCCCGCGCGGCGAGATACGCGTTCCTCCGTCTAAGAGTTTGCAGAACCGCGCTGTGGTCTGCGCGTATCTTGCGGGCGATACGCTTGAAGTTGAGAACCCCTCGGAGGATATTGCGGCGATAACGCGCTGTATGAAAGCGTTGACCGGGGAGGGAGAGAGCGTAAGGCTCGATTGCGGGGAATCCGGCTCGGCGCTGCGGTTTTTGCTTCCGATAGCTGCGGCTCTCGGTAAAAACGCTAAATTTACCGGGCGCGGGAGACTGCTCGAACGTCCAATGGAGGTGTTTTTGGCGGAACTTCGCAGACACGGCGTGAAGATTGAGCAGACGCTTAGCGATATAAGCGTTTGGGGAAAGCTCAAACCGGGGAAGTACACGCTCCCCGGGGATATTAGTTCGCAGTTTATCACGGGCTTGTTGTTCGCACTCCCGCTC
>JAISLB010000031.1 GCA_031260685.1 Oscillospiraceae bacterium
TGGCTTCACTGTAAGGCTATACCGATAGAGGAACTGATAGCTTTTGCGCGTGAAAACTGAAAAATCAACCGGCGGTTTAATTTTGTGGCGCGGAAGTCGTTTGACAACCGCGCCGTATCTGTTATAATGAAAGTGTAAAACAAATAAAGGAGGCAGAAACTATGAACATCTACATCGCGGAGAATATTCGCCGCTTACGCCGGGAGCGCGGGATTACGCAGGAGAAACTCGCGGACAGTCTCGGGGTTACTACGCAGGCTGTAAGCAAGTGGGAGCGCGGAGAAGCGTTTCCGGACATTACGCTCGTTCTGCCTATCGCGGGTTACTTCGGGATTACCGCTGACGTACTCCTAAGCCACGACGAAACAAAAACCGAGGAGCGGATTCAGCGGTATTTCAACGAATGTTACGAGCTTACGGACGAGGCGGAACGGCTCGAACTGCTCAAAGCCGTTATCGGGGAATTTCCCGACGACCTGCGGGTTATTGAACTCTACGCGCTTAATCTGCCGAGCTTTACCGCGCTCATTCCGGACAAAGAACGCAAAGAGACGTTCGTACAGCTCTGCACGCGAATACTCAACGAGGGAACGCAGGAAGCCAGCCGCAACCGCATAACCCTCGCGCTTGCTCGTCACTACGCGGAGGAGGGAGATTACGAAAAAGCCGAGGAGCTTGTACGACGCTTCCCGGACCCCGCGGCATATAACCGCGATGAGATTTTGCCGCAGCTCTATCCCTACGGTTCAGACGAATACTTCAAGTATGAACGTATAAACCTGCAAAAAATGACGATAGCTTTCACGACAAAAATAATGTCGCTGGTAAAAGCCGGCAGCGAAGCTCCGCGTGACAAAATCCGTTATTTCCGAAAAGCCGCGGACATACTGTCAGCTATCTACGAGGACGGAGACATCGGCAACAACGTGGTGTATCTGTCTCACCTGAACTTCGCAATAGCCGCCTGTTTCGCCGAACTGGACGATTTTGCTGCCGCCGCGGAGTATTTCGCTAAAGGCTTCGAACTTGCGAAAGTTCACGACACTCTTCCGGAGACGGTACGCTGTACCTCGTATCTCCTGCGCGGGATTGAGAACGTCACTTTCGACAGATTCTTCGTGCGGATGCGTCTCGACGACCAAACGGTACGCTATAAAGGTACCGCTTTCGCTGAAACTCCGGAGTATAAAGCGATAATGGCGGAATACGCTAAGTTTGTAAACAATGCTGATTGACAATTTACCGCAAATGTGGTATACTGGGAGGTGGAAAGTAACGGCAAATGAGGGTGACAACTATGAAACGTGTACTATCGGCTATACTTATTATTATATTCATCAGCGGACTTGGAGTATTGGCGGCGGCTGAATCGCTTACAACGCCTAAGAGCGAAACAGTCTACGCTAAGCTCTCGGCGGACGGCTCCGTAACTAGCGGTATCTACGTTATAAACGACTTTGAGCTTAGCGAAAAGGGCGAAATCCGCGACAAAGGCGACTACCTTTCTATCGTTAATCTCTCAAGCTCCGAAGCTATCCTCAGCGACAGCTCACAAAGCGAGCACTCGATAACCGCGGGTCCCGGGCTGTTCCGCTATCAGGGAAACCTTGACCCCGTTAAGCACGCGCTCCCGTGGAAAATCAGCGTCAGCTACGTTACGGACTTGAGCGGCAAAGCGGCGGAGGTACGCGATTTGCCGGGTTTCAGCGGAGATTTTCAATGTACTGTTTCCGTTTCCAAAGCCGATAACCTTACTCCGGAGCTTAGCGCAATCTATAACGCGCTGACACTGCAGATTACAGTTACGTTGAATTCTAATAAATTCAGCAATGTTACGAGTTCCGACGCCACTTTCGCCAGTTCCGGCAATGACAGGCTGCTGACATTTACGATTCTCCCGGGCGGAGTGAGCAGCTCCGTAAGCTACAACGCGACAGTCCGCAATTTTGAGATTGCTCCGGTGACAATCGCGGCGATTCAGGCGAATATGTCGCTTGAGTTTGACGACCTCGACATAACTAACGCTGATTCGCAGCTTCAGCAGCTCTCCGGCGCGGGACCTATGCTTCTTGCCGGAGCTAACGGGCTTGTCGATAACGTTTTCACACAGGTTAATAACGAATTCGCGGTGAGTTTCGCCGCTATGGGAGCTACCGCGCCTACACTTACCCGCGATAACTACCGCGCTACGCTCGAAGCGATAGCCGCTCAATACCCGATGATGTCTGACGCTCTCAATGGCGTAACCGCGCAGCTCGACGGCGCTGTGCAGTACCTAAGCGGTCTGACCGCATATACGGAGGGCGTAGAACAGTTGACGACGGAGCTTGGCTCACTACTGGGTAACTTCTCGGGAGTTACCGAAGCCTACACGCCTGTAAGCTTTACGGATTCCCGCAATGTCATTACACAGCAGCAATTTGTAATACAGCTCGACGCTATTGAGATACCTAAGCTAGTGGTTCCGGCTCCGGAGCCGGAGGTTCTGACGTTGTGGCAAAAGTTCCTTCGCCTGTTTGGTTGGTACTAAACAATTGACCGCCGCTGATAAAGCCCGTGCGGGCGCATTGACTGATATACCGATAGTAATTCTTGCCGGCGGCAAGAGTACGCGAATGGGGCGCGACAAGCTCGCGCTCTCTTTCGGCGGTACTACGCTATTGGCGGAACGCGCTGCTGAATTTCGTGCGCGGTTTGCTAATGTTTATTTAAGCGTAGCGGCTGCTGATTCGTACCCCGAAATTGATTGCGCGCGAATAATCGACTCGGTTGAACGCTGCGGTCCGATGGGTGCGCTGTACTCCGCGCTTAGTCAGCTTAAAAGCGGTGTATTTCTTTGCGCGGGCGATATGCCGTATGCAAGTTCCGAAGCCGCGCTCCGGCTGTTAGAACAAGTACAGCCCTCCGGAGCGGATATAGTTTGGGCGGAACCGACTTTCGCGTATTACGCGGAGTCGGTTTTAGCCGTTGCCGGCGCTCATATCGCGTCTCGGGACTATAAATTGCGCGGACTAATCCCGGAGCTGTGGAGCGTATACTATGAGCTTCCCGAGAGGGAGCTGTTCAACGTAAATACTCCCGAGGACTATGCGTTATTGAACCGCGGCGTTGAAACGGGACAAGCGCAGCTTCGCCGGAAGTAACCGCCGTAATTTTTAGCCGTTCGGCTATGTTTTTACCTTTTTGCAATTTCCTCTTGACAAACTTGCAGTTTTGGCATATAATTAGGTATACTTATTCATTAGGAGGAAATTTTCTATGGAACCGCTTGCAAATTACAACCGGCTTAAAGCTCTCAATCTTAAACTTGATATGTCACGCGGTAAGCCCTCGCCTGAACAGCTTGACCTTTCGCTCCCGCTCCTTGCCATTTCCGATTATAAAGATGATACCGGTGTTGACGCGCGTAACTACTCCAACCTCGAGGGGATTCCCGAGGCGCGGCGTTTTTTTGCCGAACTGCAAGGTGTTGCTGTAAATGAGTGTCTCGTCGGCGGAAACTCCAGTCTTGAACTTATGTACCACACTGTTGAGCTTTTGCGGAATACATATGGCAAGGGTAAATGGCTTTGTCCCGTACCCGGCTATGACCGGCACTTCCGTGTTACGGAGGTGCTTGGTTACGAACTAATCTCCGTACCTATGACAGCGGAAGGTCCTGATATGGACGAGGTAGAACGTCTCGCCCGCGACCCCGAAGTCCGCGGGATTTGGTGCGTTCCTAAATATTCTAACCCCGATGGCTATACATATAGCGGGGAAGTCTGCAAACGGCTTGCAAATATGAGCGCCGCACCGGGATTTACCGTAATTTGGGACAATGCCTACGGCTGGCACCATATTGCCGCTAAGGGCGATGAGCTTCCGAACTTTACCGCGCTGTGTAAAGCAGCCGGAAATCCTGACCGCGCGGTAGCGTTCTGTTCTACGAGTAAGATAACTTTCGGAGGCGCGGGAGTTGCGGCTGTATCTTCTTCCGAAGCAAATATCAACGCGCTTGTCAAATATTTCACCGCTATGACGATAGGTTTCGACAAGCTGAATCAGCTTCGGCACGTGCGCTTTCTCAAAAATGAAGGCGGTTTGGCGGCTCATATGGAGAAGCACCGCGCTATCCTTGCTCCGAAGTTTCAAAAGGTTCTTGACGTTTTTGCGGCTAATCTTCCCCCCGAAGTCGCGGAGTGGACAAAACCCAACGGGGGCTACTTCATAAGTCTCTATCTTAACGCCGGTAAAGCTGCGAAAACTGTTCAGCTTTGTAAGGAAGCGGGGGTAATACTGACTCCCGCCGGTGCGGCTTATCCCTATGGAAAGGACCCCGAGGACAGACACATTCGCGTTGCTCCTACGTATCCGAGTTCCGACGATTTGCAGACCGCGGCGGAACTGCTTTGCGTCGCCGCGAGCTTATAGCCGTTCTGTTATGTACAACAAGCGCTTGTCTGAATGTTTATCAGGCAAGCGCTTTATTCGGCTGTTTCGTTTGTGTTTAGATATTAGTATGCTGAGCGAAAATCAGGTAGGTTCCGGCGGCGTTCTTGCGAAGAAACAGCGTTAGGTCCAGCGGGTCAACGTAATCCTCCTGACCTGCTTTCGGGAGCCGCTGAACGAAGCTTATACGGCAGGAAAATGTGTTCTCGTCATAGGCGTAGAATTCCCCCGTCCGGATGTTTTCAAAAATGCTCCCTGAATGTTCCCAATCGAAGTAGTTTTCGAGAGTTGCGATGTAGCTGTAAATGTTGCTGCCTTTTTCGTAATACTTTTGAGCCGCGCCCTTTGAGGCGTCGCCGTGCGTCATATCGGAGTAAGTTTTAATCGCCTTGATGATATAATCGGAGTATTCTTCCGCAAGAGCCTCGTCGTAGGTGATTTCCGCGCGGTATTGTCCGTTATTGTTGGTCAGTTCGCAGTTTTGACCGAAGCGGTCAACGACGCGGATTGTCGGCTGAACAAGCAGCCCGTTTACTGCGTAGGTTTTGAAAGTTATCGGCGTGAGTTCCTCGGGTAAATCCGCCGTGTTACCGTAGGGGATTCCGTCCTCCGTTATGTAGTTCGCGTTGAGCTGAATACCGTTGACGAAAGCCGAAGAGTCAGACGGAAGAGTAATCTCAACAGCCTCCGAAGCGCGGTATTGGAGGCGTATCGAACCAAGCACGTATAAGTCGAAATCGTGCGGTGTCCGCTCCTCCGAAAGAACCAGCGTGAATTCCGCAAACTTCGTACCTCCGGCCTTTACGTTGTAGCTCATAGTTTTGCTGTCAACCCCTGAGGACGCTCGGCTGTATGTAATCTCTTTGTCGTAGAGTAAGCGCGTGTAGTAGTTTGCAAGTACTGTCTTAGTTTCGAACTGTGTCAATTCGTAGCCGCTTATTTCGAGCAGCAAGTCAATATCGGGTTTTTTGAAGTACGCTGCGAAAACTTCCTCCGCGTCATACTTTGGGAGCGAATCTTCGTATTCTTTGAGGTAGCCGGTCAAGAAGTCCGACGTCAGATACAGCGCAATCCCGCCAATAAGCAAAAACAGCACAATCAACGAGTAGAATATAGAGAACTTGAGTTTCACGATTGTTTGTACCTTTCTTTGTTACTCCGGTCTAACCATAAAGAACGTCGGCATTCTGCGCGGGTCTGTGAACGCCTTGTATTTGTTTACAATGCCGAGCTTTTGGTATTTGTCCAGCATACTCTCGTCAAGTTTGTACTTAGAATAGTAGTTTTCGTAATACATCATTGCGGACGAACCTCCGTCTAACATCCCCGCGTTGACGGCTCCGTACGAGAGCATCAGGTCAACTATATCGTTTGGAGTTGCGCCGATACTGCTTGCGGTTCTGCCGTCTGTGACAATGAGGATAAATGTGCCGTCGCGCGCTTGTCCGACAGCTGTGCGCTGAGCTGTACCGTTATTGTCGTCGGCGTAGAAAGCGGAGACTTTGCCGTCCTCCTCTTTGATAAGTACGTTATCCGTCTGGAAAGATACGGCGTCGCGGATACCCATTTCGTCCGCGGCGGCTTTTGTCATTGAGTTTGCCACGAACAGCCTGTCATTGCGGTCAATGCCGATAAAAGTACGCTTTGAGCCGTCGTTCCATACGCAATTGCCCTGTGAATAGGTTAACCCGAAGGGCAGCGCTCCGTTGCCGGTACCGCCGGTATCTTCGAATTCGCCGCCGTTGATTCCCGCTATCGCGCCGTCTCGCGGTCCCACCTCGTAGATTCGCGAACCTGCCTTGCCGCTTTTGTAATCGCTGGAAGTCGCGACATAGATTCGCGAGGGGTCGCGGACAAGGAGTACGTAAGCCTTGAACGTGGCTCCGCTGACTGTTTCGAAGCGCATACCGTCAATCGCGTTTTCCCACGGGTCCGCGGGAGCCGCGTTTCCGTCTCCCGGCTTAGTCACCGCAACCGCAGGTGCGTAGTCGTCCGGGTTGATTTCCTCAACGTTAACCTCGTGGCTGGAGGCTTCGATTTGTTCTACAAGCTTCTTATTCATAAAGAGCCCGGGAAGCCACTTAGTCGCGCTTGCCTGCTTCGCGGAGAGTACAAGCATATCGCGCACAGTCTCAGACGGTCCGTTAACGACAGTTCGGAGCAGTGTGTATACCGAAACAAGCGCAAACAGGAGCGCGATAAACAGTACAAAGAGGAAGCGGCGAATGACTTTGAAAGCAAGTCCGCCTGATTTTTGCTGCGTCATATTAACCACCTTATTACAGATATAGCCAAAGGGCTATGTTTTAAGCGAGAATGTCCGTATTGCAAAATGCGCACTATGCGCACTTTTATTATTATACCAAAAAAAGCTCTCCGTGTCAAGTGCTTTTTGCCGTTTTTCGACATAACGGCGATTCACGTTTGGCGTGTTAAAATATCACGTAACGTGCGATTGCATTTTGCCTTTCGTTATGGTACAATTCTTGCGAAAGGCGGTGGAACATTATGAGTATTCACATTTCCGAAAACCTCAAAAGACTTCGGCGTTCTAAGGGTATTACGCAGGAGACCTTAGCCGATATTATCGGCGTGTCCGCGCAATCGGTTTCACGCTGGGAGTGCGGAGAAAATTACCCCGATATTACGCTCCTGCCCGCTATCGCGAGCTTCTTCGACGTCAGTACGGACGTTCTGCTCGGTATGGACGAGCTGCGTAATATCAAACGCGTTGAGGAGGCGCACGCCAAAACCGACGCAATTGCGCACGATTGGAATCACAAGAACAGTTCGCAGGATATACTCTCAATCTGGCAGGAGCTTGCACGCGATATGCCGAACAACTGGGAGGTGCAAGTGTCCTACGCGAGAGCTATCGAAGTTTACGCTGACCCGACGTATATTCCCGCGGAGGACGCCGAGAACTATAAGAGTAAGCTGCTTCCGATGTATGAGCGTATACTCGAAAACTGTACCGACGATGACATTCGCTGCCGCGCAATCTCGTGGCTTACTATGAGATACTGCGCACTGGATAACCTCGGCAAAGCGCGGGAATACGCAGACCGTCTGCCGCGTGCTGCGTCAAGCCGTGAAATGGCGCATTATAACATCACGGTCTGCGCGCTTAACGAGTATGCGAAAACGTTCTACTCAGCACAAGCGCTGTCCGTTGATAAGGACGCTATGACGGAACTTCTCAAGCCCCTTGCCGAGGTAATCGAAACGTTTTCGGGTTATGTTCGTATGGCGTTGGTCAGTTTAACCCGCGCCCGCGCTTCATACGGTTTGATTGCCACAGAGGAGCATATCGAGCTGCTGGAACTGGAAAAAGCCGTAATATCTCTTTGCTGTTTGGATAAGCCGGAGCTGCTCGAGCGCGGTAACGTTATGCGCGAGTATTACTCGGCGCGGACACGTGCGTTCATTCAGCTCGGCGACCTCGAAAACGCCGCCGAAGCCGCCGAAAACTTTATCGAACTCGGACTGCGGCACCCGTGGAGCGAGACAATGACTTGGTACGCAATAAACGGCGGCGAGGACGGCAACGCTCACGCCGAAGAACAGCCCGTACGCGAAAATTGGATTGCGGAAGCCGAGAGTTTTAGCTTTGAGCAGATACATAAACAGCCGGAGCTGCAAGCCACGCCGGAGAAGCTGTTGGCTAATCACCCGCGCTATATCGCGGCTCTTGCGCGGCTTCGCGCGGGGAACCCGAGTTGAGCGTTTACTCGGTTATGCGTGAGACGTGATGAAATGTCAAGCGCAAAGAAAATTTGCGCTTGACAAGTTTGCGGCGTTGTGTTACAATAAGTTGGTATATGTTGTAATTTATATGTTTAAGGAGAAATGACAAATGCAATTTGGTTATAAAGCGCAGTATATGGACTATGTTGAGAAAATTCAAAGCAAAAAGCTTGTGCTATTCGGCGCGGGTGATAACACAGCGGCGGTCATTTCACGGTATTATCTTCACGAAAATATTTATGCGCTTTGGGATAACAGCCCTGCAAAATGGGGGCAACGGGTATGCGGTATACCGGTTTCTGAACCAAAAACAGTAAATCCTTCAGATATTGTTGTTATTATCACCGTCAGCGACGAATTGGCAATAAGCGCAATTACCGAACAACTTAAAAATATGGGAATCGCCGATATTTATCCGAAAGCGATTTTATCGCTTATGAATGAGAT
>JAISLB010000077.1 GCA_031260685.1 Oscillospiraceae bacterium
AAAACCTCGAACATCCCCCACTGAGCTTGCCGGCGGGGCGTTGTGTTTTCAGCTGCCGCGTGAGCTGTTACGCCCGAGCCTAACCCGGCTTCATTGGTGAAAACTCCCTTTGCTATGCCGACTCGTAACGCAAGCGCGATTGAATATCCCGCGGCACCTCCGCCTGCGGTTCGCAGACTAAACGCTTCACTCATAATCAACGCAAAAGCCGCCGGAACCGCCCTTATATTGGCTCCGATAACAATCAGACTTCCGGCGATGTAAAAGAGAGACATCAGCGGCACCATTTTGGACGTGACGCTGTTGATTCTCGTTACACCTCCGATTGAAACAATCGCCGCAATCGCCATAAGCGGAAGCGCGGTTGCAAACGCCGGGATTCCGAAAGTTTCGCTGAAGCCGTGAGCCGCGGAATTCGCCTGTGTCATATTCCCAATCCCGAACGAAGCGAGAGCAAAGCATACGGCAAAAATCGCCGCGAGAGTTTTGCTCCCCAATCCGTCCCGGATATAATAAATCGCGCCGCCATAGTGCAGACCGCTTAGAGCGTCGCGGCGGCGGTATTTTACAGCGAGAAACTTCTCCGCGTAGCCCGTTGCCATACCGAGAATCGCGGACAGCCACATCCAAAATATAGCTCCCGCACCTCCGAGAGTCAGCGCGGTCGCAACTCCCGCGATGTTCCCTATCCCCATAGTTCCCGAGAGCGCGGTACACATAGCGGAAAAGGGCGTAACCCCCCGTTTTGAGCTGTGCGAACGCTTCAGACTGCCGATAGTGGCGCGCAGCCATTCACGCGCTCCGCGCAGCTGATACAACCGCAAACGCCAGCTAAACAGCAATCCGGCTCCGAGAAATAACAGCAACAGCGGGATTCCCCACAAAGCTTCATTCGCTGCGGCTACGGCGGCTTCAAGTTTTTCCATAGTTCAGCATATGGAAAAACCGGGCGGCTTATAACTCCTGATAGAACTCTATTATCTCGTTGTCCGGTCCGTGAACATAAGCAAGCAGGACCTTAAAGCCGATATCCATTTCAGTTGGCGGCATCCACGTTTTTGCGCCCGCAGCAATTGCGCGCTCGTACCACGCTTTTGAATCTTCGACTTCGAGCGCGATATGCGCCCAACCCGCCGGCGGAGCGGCTTCGCCCTCTCCCACGGGAATTAGTTCGATTACCGCGCCGTTCCCGAGGTCAACGAGAGTGTTCGACTTATCGGGACCAATCGAAAAGCTGTGAACGACTTTACCGCCGAGTTTATCTACGTAAAACTCAAGGCTTCGCGCGGAATCCGTAACGTAGATACCGACGTGGTGCAGTTTGTTAATTTGCATAGTTGTAACCTCCGTATTTTTTTATCGTTACGCTGAAGCTGTGTTCGCAGTGAGCCAAATCGCGCACTCCATCCGTTTTCGGAACAATTCGCAGCCTAAGCCGTATGTACCGTCAATACTGCCCGAAGCGTGATAAGCGTTTGCGGAACACCCTCCCGCACAATAAAATTTCGCCCAACACTCCGCACAATCTGACCGCGAGAATAGATTAGCTTTCGCGAATTTTTCCGTAAGAGTACGGTTTGTAATACCGTCTCTGACGTTGCCCGCCGCGAATTCGGCTTCTCCGGCAAACTGATGACAAGGATAGAGCGTCCCGTCGGGCGTTACGCAGTAGTATTCGGTACCTGCTCCGCAACCCGCGCAGCGTTTATGCAGGCAAGGTCCGTTCTCGAGGTCAAGGCTGTAATGGTAAAACGTAAATTCCTCCGTACCGCCTATACGCGCAGCCATTTCGAAAGCGAGTTTTTCGTACTCCGCAAAAAGCAGCGGTAAATCCTCTTCGCGTAAACTATACGGACTGTCCGGACTTGCGACCACCGGTTCGAGAGCGAGATGCCTGAATCCCAGTTCGCTCATTGCGAGTATATCAGCTGTAAAATCGAGGTTATCACGAGTGTAGGTACCGCGAATATAGTAGCCGCCCTTGCGCAAAGCCGTAAAGCGCTGCATTTTCCCGACCACCGCGGAATAGCTCCCCGAACCTCCGGGAAATTTGCGGAAGCGATTGTGCGTGGCTTCCCGACCGTCCAGACTTAATACAACGTTATCAAATTCCGCGTTGCAAAACTCCGTCACATCGTCCGTCAGCAGCAATCCGTTAGTAGTAAGTGTAAACCTAAATCGAACGTTATGTTCGGCTTCGAGCGTTCTCGCGTATGCAACGAGCCGCTTGACAACGTCCAAGTTGAGCAGCGGTTCGCCGCCGAAAAAATCGACCTCGAGGTTTCGATGACCGCCGCAGTTGGCAACGAGAAAATCAAGCGCGGCTTTTCCCGTTTCGAAAGACATAAGCTGCGTATCGTCATTGAGGTTATGACCGGTAAAGCAATAAGCGCAGCGCAAATTACAGCAATGCGCGACGTTAAGGCATAAGGCCTTAACGTCGTAATCATCAGCGGGGGAGAGCCGTGAATGTTCGGGAGAAAAGAGTTTCCCGGCGGAAATCAGCGCTTCAATCTCTCGCGCAATTTCCGCTTCAATTCCCTCTGAACCGTTGCGTTCCCAAGCTTCAATCGCGCGGTAGCTTTCCTCATCGCAAATGTGGATTGAACCGCTGTTAACGTCAAGAACGATACCGGAGCCGCCCAGTTGATAGCAATGTACCACAGTCAGGCGGCTTTCTCGGTCGTTTCGGGATTCTCGCAGGGCTGATTGCTCACTCCGCAAGAAGTTTTACACGCCGACTGGCAGCTTGTGCGGCACTCTCCGCAGCCGCCCTCATTCTCGCAAAGTTCGCGGGTTTTCAAGGTTTTGATGTGTTGTGACATTGTGTGTTATCTCCTAAATTATATAATAGTAAGTAGTTTGTCAAATACCCAAGCGGGGTCGGCGATACTCGTCATAAGCAGTGTGCCGTGCGGGAATTCGCGCTCCGGCTCAAAACCCTTAGAGCGAAAAAAGTCCGCGCTTCTGTCCGGAACCAGAATTTTCCCGGGGTCGCGTACAAGCCTCCCCGACTGATACGGCTGAAAAACTTTCGCGCCCGCAGATTCGTAGAAACTGCGCAATCTTTCGCTGTATCCCGCGAACAGTTCGCTCCCGCGCTCCCTCAATAGCGTTAAACAGCGTTCGACAGATGCCAGCAGCAGATACGACGGCGAGGAAGTCTGAAAAACGTTCATCTCGCGGCGCAGCTCGTCCGCCGTAAACCGCCCTGAACAGATGTGCAGCAGCGCGGTCTGTCCCAAAGCCGGAAGCGTTTTATGCAAACTCATCGTAACCAAATCCGCGCCAAGCGTAACCGCGGACGGCGGGAAATACGCGTCAAATCCGAACTGCGCTCCGTGAGCCGCGTCGATTATCACGCATAAACCTTCGAGACCGTCAAGGTTTCGAAGAGTTCCGTCATATGCGGGCGTTGTGACAAGCGCAATTCGCGCCGCGCCGGAACGTTCGAGAACGGGAGTCAAACCGCAAAGTTCAGCCGCGTTCAGCACGGAGCGATGAGCATCCTCCGTGATAAGCAGCTCGGAACCTCCGAATTTGCGCCAAGCCGCGCGGATAGCGGAGAGATTGCACGCGCTGCTGCCGTTGACTGATATGAAAGCCTGCCGCGAACCGTAAAGTTCAGACGCGAAGCGCTCTAAACGAGCCAGAATCCCGTTGGGTTCCGCTAGGTCGTCCGCGCCGAAAATCTCCGTTATGTCCTCCGCAAGCCGCGGCAACCCCGCAAGCTGCCCGTTGCGCTTATGCCCGGGCATATGCATAGGGTACAGCCCGTTATGAGCGATAAATTCCGCCAGTGTGTCCATACGAACAGTATAACACAAGTGCAATCGTTTGTCAATCCCCGCGTGAATATGCGTACAGCGCAAAAAATATCAAATATTGCCTATTGACAAATAGCGGACAAACTGTTATACTAAGAGAAAACTATTTCAGAGTAGGTTAGTTGCGCCAAGTGCCGGAGGATGGGAAGTTGCCGCCGGACGAAAAGTTTCGCCTTAATAATGGCTGAAGCTTGCGATTACTGACCGCGTCCGCTGACTTGACAGTTAACAGATAACAGTGAACAGTTTGCGCACGGCGCAGGATTCGGCTGTTTGTTATTCTTTAACAAGTTATTAGGATTTGGACGCGAAAACGTCTGAATCCTTTTTTAGTACCCTCGTCCAACTTTCGTATCTGTTCACTGTTCACTGTTCACTGTTCACTGTTCACTGTATTAAGGGGGTTCGGTATTGACTTATTCACAAGCTGATGAATACATATGGTCGCTTACAGACGGTAAGGACTCACGGGGCGACCTTGACGGTTTCAGCCGGCTGCTTGATTACCTCGGCAACCCGCATAAGGGGCTGAAATACGCTCATATTGCGGGAACCAACGGCAAAGGCAGTACCGCCGCGTTTATCTTCTCGATTATGCGCGCCGCAGGTTATCACGTTGGTCTGTACACCTCGCCGCATTTAGTTCGCACCAATGAGCGCATACGCTTTGACGATACGGACATCAGCGACTCGGACTTTGCGCGTCTCACAACGAAAGTTCGCGCCGCTCTTGACGCAATAGACTTGAAGCTTCCGATTTTTATGGTGCTTACGGCTGTCGCGTTTCTTTATTTCAGTGAGCGTAAGCCCAAAATCGTTATCCTCGAAGTCGGACTGGGCGGACGTCTGGACGCTACTAACATTATCGACCTCGCGGAAGTTACCGTCATAACCCGCATCGGGTTTGACCATACGGAACTTCTCGGGAACACTCTCGCGGAGATTGCCCGGGAAAAGTCCGGTATTATCAAGCCCGGTTCCGTTGTGGTAGTCGCAAATCAGGAGCCGGAAGCCGAAGCCGTAATCCTCGCGGAGGCTCAGCGGATAGGAGCGTTTGTGCGAAAAGCTAAGTCCCCCGCGCCTATGCCGCAGCTCGGTCTCAAAGGTATGTTTCAGGGCGAGAACGCGGCGGCAGCCATTGAAGCCGGCTACGTACTGCACGAGCGCGGTTTTCAGGTGAGCGAGAATGACATTCTCAACGGACTGTACAGCGCAAAATGGCCCGGACGCTTCGAAGTTCTGCGTATGTCGCCCTATGTAATCCTCGACGGAGCGCACAACCAAAACGGTGTTGAAGCCTTAGCGAAAAGCCTGACAGCCGTTTTCGGCGAAAAGAAGATACACTTTATCTTTAACGCGCGCAAAGACAAGGACCGCACGGCAATGCTGAACGCTATTCAGCCCATTGCCGCGAGTATATCTATCGACATTCCCGCAAGCAACGCGCTGGACGAGCTTTTGCCAACTCTTAACTCGGACGACGTAGTTTGCATATTCGGAACATTGTATCAAATCGGCGAAGTACAAGGATATTTTAACAAGAAAGATTAGGAGATTGAAATGACTAAACAAGCCAAAAACCTCCGCAAGATTATTGTTTCCGCAATATTCCTCGCTATCGCGCTTGTGATAAAGACGCTGTTCACGATTGACATTCCGATGTTCGGCGCGAATGGTATGCGAATCGGTGTGTCGGGAATATTCTCGGTAATGCCGTCTATTCTGTTCGGTCCGTTTTACGGGGCAATCACCGGAGCGTTATCCGATTTACTCGGGTTCCTACTGAAACCCACGGGAGGTTACATACCGCTCTTGACGTTGACAGCTGCTCTTGCGGGCTTTCTGCGCGGCGGTATTTGGTTTATTCTCAAGAAGCGCAGTACGTCAAAAATCCGTATCGGTGTTATCTGTGTCACGTTCTTCTTATTGGCGTTTGGCATCTATAACTTTGCGAGTTTAGCGGCGGACGGAGTAAACGACAAGTTTTACGCTAACGACGCAACCTATCTCGCGAACATTGAGAATATCACTCCCGAAGTCACCGCGGAGATTACCGGCGGCAAACATCTCGTCAGCAAAATGCTAATCGAGCGCACTATAACCTCTAAAACCACAGACAAAGAGACGAAAGCCATTATCGTTGACAAAACAATTGAAAAAGCCAACAACAACCTATTAACCTATATCGTTACTATGACCTACGGAATTGCCGGGAGCGGCGTACTCGGCTTAATACTGCTGATTGTTGACCTGATAATCTCACGGGCAACGCTTAAGAACGGCGACAGCCCTGTGCCGATTACCTCGCTCCTGATTGCCGCGCTTGTTTCCGGACTGATTGTCACCACTATCAACACGTTTATCCTGCGCGAGTTCTATTCGGAAGCGTGGAAATCCCTGCCCTTTGCGCTTGTGTGGATTCCGAGAGTTGTCGAGGAAATTCTCTCTAATATCGTCAATGTCTACTTCGTGTCGGTACTGTACGGAGTGTTCAACCGGCAGCAAAGTCTGCGCAGAATTGTTGAGTGAGTACACTGTAACGCACTATTGACAGCGGTATAAATCCTCCCCGTTTGCGGCATAATAAAGCGCAACAGGGAGGATTTTTCTATGTCTTACGAATCCGCGCGTTACACCGAGCTTATGTCTGACCTCGAAAAAGAGAACGACGGCGGCGACTTCGGGCAGATTGAGCCGTTCGGCTCTGTCACCGTCAATTCATCCCGGGGCAATATCCACTGTCTCGCAATTGTCGGGCAGATTGAGGGGCATATGCTCCTCCCCCCCGAGAATAAGACTACGAAGTACGAACACGTAATGCCAATGTTAGCCGCTATCGAGGAAGCTGATGACATAGACGGCTTGCTCGTTATGCTGAACACCGTCGGCGGAGACATCGAGGCGGGGCTCGGAATCGCGGAGCTAATCGCGAGTATGTCGAAGCCTACGGCATCGCTCGTTCTCGGCGGCGGACACTCAATCGGGGTTCCGCTTGCAGTCTCCGCTAAGCGCAGCTTTATACCGCCCAGCGCGGCTATGACGATTCACCCCGTACGCCTGAATGGTATGATAATCGGAGTTCCGCAAACTTTCAACTACTTCCAGCGGATTCAGGAGCGCATACTCGAGTTCATAGTCGGCAACTCCCAAGTAAAGCGTGAGGAACTCGTAAAAATGATGCTGCAAACGGGAGAACTTGCGGCCGATGTAGGCAGCGTAATCTACGGCCGCGAAGCCGTAAGCTGCGGACTAATCGACGAACTAGGCGGTCTGAAAGACGCGCTCGCCTATCTGCACGGAGAGATTGCGGACGTCCGTAAAAACGATAAATAGCTACCGCCCGGCAACCAGCGTACGCTTTACTTTGCCGCGCAATTCGGTTCCCAGGAACGGATTGTTGCGGCTTTTGCTTTTGAGGTCGCTTGCAGTCGGCGTCCACAACTCGTCCGGGTCGAAGATTAGCAAATCCGCGGTGTCTCCGGCTTCTACTCCGCCGTGAGCTAGCCCGAGCCGTTCCGCGGGGTTGTACGACATCTTGCGTATCAGCTCCGGGAGCGTCAGATGTCCCGCGTGATAGAGCCGCGTCAGGCAAACTGAAAACGCTGTCTCCAGTCCCTCCATTCCTCCGGGAGCTTCGGGGTAGGGGAGAGCTTTCTCCTCCGCGCTGTGAGGAGCGTGGTCGGTAGCGATAATGTCAATCGTGCCGTCAGCTAAGCCCGCTATGACCGCCGCAACGTCCTCGGAGGTTCGCAGCGGCGGAAAAACCTTGCGCAGCGTTGACTGTCCGCCGTCATTTGTCAATTGCAGATAGTGCGGGCAGGTTTCCGCGCTTACGTCCAATCCGCGCAGCTTTGCCGCTCGGATTAGCGCGACGGATTTGGCGGTTGTAACGTGCTGAATGTGAAGTTTTGCGCCTGCCGCATACTCCGCAAGAGCCAAGTCGCGTGCTACCATATATTCCTCGGCAACTGCGGGGCGACCGGGAAATCTCGGGTCCTCGCTATGTGTTGAGATGACTAAACCGTTGTCCCGGGCGGCTTCGAGAACTTTGAGCATTACCGCCGCGTCCGTTATGGCTTGTCCGTCGTCGGAGATTACGGCGGCTCCGGCGCGTTTGAGCGCTGCAAAGTCTGTGAGTTCCGCGCCGTTCTGTCCGGTAGTAGCGCAGCCCGCGTGGTAACAATTGACCGCTAACGCTCGGGAAGCGTCAATCTGCGCGGTAAGGAGTTCCGGAGTGTCGATTACGGGTTTCGTATTAGCCATACAGACAACCGCGGTAAAGCCTCCCGCGCGGGCTGCCGCGGCTCCCGTCTCAAGCGTTTCCTTATGCGTAAAGCCGGGGTCGCGGAAGTGTGCGTGTATGTCGACGAGCCCGGGAGCTACGTACAATCCGGTGCAGTCGATAACTTCGTCCGCGGCTCCCGTGAACTCCGCAGCTATGCGTCCGTCCGCGATGTACAGGTCGCGGAGGAGAATTTCGCCGTTAACGGGATTGATTACCAAAGCGTTTTTGAGTATTTTACGCATTAGAACCTCACAATCAGGGAACTATACAATCAGCAGTTTACACAATGAAAAATATATAAGGAGAGTCAAACTATGTCAGGATATTACTTCCTCAAGGGCGCGGGAATAGGCGCGGTTGCGGGAATAGCAATCGGACTCGCTCTATCGACAAAGCGCAACAGCAAAATCTCGCAAGCGCGGCGCTTCGCCGGTAAAGCCGTACGAACCTTCGGTGATATAGCAGACGCAATAGCGAACACGATAACCAGTTAGTTCAGTTAGCAGATATCAGATATCAAATATCAGATATCAGAGACGGGGTTAGGACGAGAGCTGCGTTCTAACCCCCGTCTCCGCTGCGCATATTTGTTCACTGTTCACTGTTCACTGTTCACTGTTCACTGAACATCAGTCTTCTCCCAGTTTCAGGGCTTGCGCTATTTTTAATGTGCTTACAATCCTCCATAGTACAGCCATACACAGCAGCAGTATCGCGCCCGTAATAATCAGCAAGCGTATTCCGTCCGCGGCTTCGGAGGCTACCACAAGAGGCAGCGGAGAGCCGGTAGCGTAACCGACCTGTATAAGCGGTACGAACAGCTTCGACGTTATCACGCCTACGACTATCCCCATTATTATTGAAGTTCCGGATAAAAGCACCTGTTCACAGAGAAGCATTGAGATTAACTCTTTGAGCGTAAGCCCCATAGCGCGGAAAATGCCGAATTGAAGCTCCCGCGAACGAATAGACAATATCCAGTAAATGAGAAAACCAGCCGCGCAGACTACCAGAACTATCAGGAAACTGACTGTCAGCACTCCGTTGGTTCCTTGGAAAACGGGGTTGTTTTTTGAGTTCACAAGCTCCGCGTTAAGGTCTGTAAAACGCTCGTAGATTACCGCTCCGCTCTCCGGTAAGGTATAAAGAGATTTCGGGGATTCTCCGTTTGTTTTGAGCCATACCTCATACGGTTGTATTCCGTTGGTCTGCTGCATATAACCCAGTCCCGCAACTATCAGCGAACGCTTATTGAGCGTTACTACACCGTCGTAATCCACAGTGGTATAAGACGGTTCAAAACCCGGCCAGTAGGGAACAAAGCCCGAGATAAGCCCGTAATAAGTCTTACCGTCAGAGTTGTATTGTACGCGGTCTCCGAGCTTCAATCCGTAGTCAAGCGCGAGGTTTTCGGAAACCAGTATCGCCTCGGGGTTTTCAGCCAAAATATTGAGATAGCTATAAAAATGCCGCGTGAGTAAACCGTCGCGGAGCCACGCGGTTTCTCCGAATTCGTTAGAGACTATCCCCATAACGGTAGTGTCGCGGATAAACTGCGTACTGAATCGGATTTCAGCCGCGGTATCGCGGTACACTCTAGTCGCCCGAACTGTTTCGGGGGCGTTGACGTAACGGTCAAAATCCGGTTCGTAGTAGACTTTCTCCTTGTAGTACAAGTCTCCCAACTCGTTGACCGCGGTTACGCTGTGACGGGCGTTGACTTTCCACTCTTCAAGAAGCACCGCGTCCGCGCCTATCGAATAGCGCAGAGCGTTGTCGTTATTGAGATTGACCGTTCGCGCAATCGACGAATTGAAAATCCCGGTCGATAGCGTCAGGACGAGAAAAAGCATTATAAACTGTTCCTCGCCGGAGGAGCGCATAACTTTCATAAACGCGCTGTACAGCGAGGGCGGCAGCAAGGGACCCGTTACCGCATAGATTAAACGTATCAGATAGCCGAAAAGCCTTACGAACAGCAGTCCCGCGCCCAACATAAACAGTGACGAAGATACAAACAGCAAGGGGTCGACAGTCAGCGAACCGTTGAGT
>JAISLB010000148.1 GCA_031260685.1 Oscillospiraceae bacterium
ACGTAGGACGCTTAAACCCGGCGGGGCGATGTGGGCATCGCCCCCTACGGTGGATTTTGCGGGTTATGTAGGTGCACAAATCCCGCAGACGCAGATTTCAACCGTGTTTCCGCAACAGAAAATCTTTGTAATTTTTATAAGAGGGCTAAACTTATGAAAAAACTTAACGTCAAGCTCAGTGATATTGTGCCGTTTATCGCGTTTATAGTTATCTTTGCGTTCTTCTCTATTGCAAGCGGGGGACGTATGCTAAGCGCGTATAATCTGCGGCAGCTGCTGAATCAGTCGCTCGTGACTATCATCGTAGGCTGCGGTATGCTCTTTGTAGTTGCGCAGGGAAGCATTGACCTCTCGGTCGGCGTAAATCTCGCGCTCTCGGGTGTTATAGCCACGCACATCGCAAACCTTGCGGGAGCGTGGGCGTTTATACCCTGCGCGCTTATAGTCGGCGGTATAGTCGGAGTATTCAACGGTATTATCGTCAGCCGCTTCAAGGTTTCGAGCTTTATGCTTACTATCGCGATGCTAATCGGACTGCGCGGAGTGATAAACTTTATCCAATCGAACCTAGCTGCTACGACAGGCGGCGGAGCGGAGTCGATTCCGGCGTCCCTGCGGATTATCTCGTCGAACAATTTGCGAATCCCGCTGTTTCTCGTTGTGGTCGCGATAATGGCGTATCTCTTTGAGTTTACGAAGCTCGGACGCTACTCCAAGGCAATCGGCGAGAACGAAACCGCCGCGAAATACGTCGGAGTTCCCGTCAAACGCATAAAATTTGCCGCTTTTGTAGTGTCCGGAATCCTCGCGGGTGTCGGAGCAATCTTCTCCGTTACCTCACTCGGCGGAACCAGCCAGACAATGGGCGTATTCCTCGAAATGCAGGTAGCTATGGCAATCTTCCTCGGCGGAGTTCTCGTAACGGGCGGTACAACGGCGAAAATCTATAAGGTAGTTCTGGGTTCGCTCTCGATAACGCTTATAGTCAACGGTCTCGCGGTAATCGGTAAAGCCGAAAGCCACATCTCGCAATCGGTGGAGGGAATCCTCCTGATTGCTATACTGTTCATAACGATACTTGTAAACAACAGACGCATACGCGCCAAGTAGCGTCCCAATCTGTTTGTGAATAATTCGCCGCCTTGCAGCGCAAACTAACAGCGATAAGATTTTGCGAGGTGCAAGCTATGCCAAAAGAAACATTCACAATGACAAATTCGCAGTATAAAGCGTATATTGATACTGCCGCGCCCAAATCCTCTACCGGCGTCAATATGCTCAAGGCTTTTCTCGTCGGAGGCGCAATCTGCGCTGCCGGGCAGCTTCTATTTGAATATTACAGTTCGCTATGGGTTGAAACTGTCGCCGCAACCGCGCTTAGCTCTACGCTCATTGCAATCGGCGTTATACTCACAGCTTTCGGAGTTTACGATAAGCTCGCAAGCGTGGGAATGGCGGGAACTCTCGTGCCGATTACGGGCTTTGCCAACGCTATGGCTTCGCAAACGATAGAGTTCAAAGCGGAGGGCTTAGTCTCGGGCGCAACCGCTAAAATGTTCGTTATAGCGGGTCCCGTAATAGTTTTCGGACTTGCAGCCTCCGTAATCTACGGAATTATTCTCGTGGTAACGGGGCTTGTCTAGCCGCGCAAAGCTGTTCGGCTATTCTGCGCAGCAGCGGTTCCCGCAGTTTTGCGGCTTCCGCGCTGTCTTCGCATAAAGCTCCGGCAATTTCGCGGAGTTCCTCCGGAAAGCCGTTCTCCGGTTTGAGCAGATTTATTCCCGCGCCGATAATCACGTAGTCCGCTGCACCCTCCGGGGTCAGACGGCTCTCGGTGAGGATTCCGCAAAGCTTTTTGCCGTCCAGCAGAATATCGTTAACCGGCTTGATGTATACGGGTTTCCCCGTCAGTTCGCGTATTGCGCCGCATATGACTTCCCCCGCAAAGGTCGTGAGCGCGAGATTATCCGCGGCACTCGCGTCCGGACGTAATAGCACGCTGAAATACAGTCCGCCGCAGGGAGAATGGAACGAACGTTCGTGCGTTCCGCGCCCTTTCGTCTGGCTCACGGCGCAAATGACTAAGCCCGCGTTCTCGCCCTCGAGAGCGCGGGCTTTCAGCATATCATTCGTGGACGTTACCTCATCGTAAAACTCGTAACGTATCATTCGATACCTTCCTCCAATAAACGCACAAACACAGCAGGCGCGCTGCCCACTAACCACTAACCACTAACCACTAACCACTAACCACTGACCACTGCTACAGCTACTCTTTCATCTCGCCTATTCTGCAGCGCATTAAGGTTTCGACGCCGCGGGTCTCGCTCCACTGCGACCAGTCGAGTTCTACGTCGTCCGCAAGCGCGGTTTTCAGACGGGTAATGACGTTCCGGATTTTGTTGCTTTTCAGTCCGACGAGCAATACCGCGAATTCGCCGTTACCTATGTAGCCGCAAATGTCAATCAGGCGAACGGCTTTTTTGAGCGAAGCCGCAATCCGCTCGACCTTAGTATCGTTTTCGGCGTTATCGCGGTAGTGACCGAGTGAGATTCTCGCGACAACAAGCGGCTGCTTGAAGCGTTTCGCGCGGTACTCCTCGATAACCGCGGCTTTCATAAAGCCCGCTTTTGAGGGGATTCCGAGCTGCCGATTGTTATCCGCGCAGTAGCTTTCCCAGAAACGCTGCATTTCGTCACTCTCGTGCTGTTCCGAGAGACTTTCGAACACCCGCGCTATCTCGTTCAAATCGCGGTAGCCGAGCAATACCCGCCACTCCGATTTTTCGTAAATACAATGCTTAGTAACGGGGTAGCGGTCTGTTTCAAGCGTTGCGCGGTTCTGCTCGGTGATAGAAACCGTAAACTTCATACCCTCGGCGGAGAGACCGGCGCGGAGCTTGAGCTTTGCTACGTCCTCCGAGTGCCGCGCAGTGAACTCTTTCAGCGTGAACAATCTCCGCACCGATTGCCGCCACTCGCGGAAGCTCTGGATAGTGACGTACTGCTTATCATAGTCGGAGATATTGCTGTACGCCCTGTCGTAGTCGCCGTCGCGGATAGCCGAAAAGTACTGCTCCATAGCGGAGCGCGCCTTGAGCCGGCGGCTAGAACGTTCGGAGTTTTGACGGGCTTCGCGCTCCCGCGCTTGTTTCGCGGCTCCCGCGTCTATAAGCGCTGAATTGCCTCGTCCGTAGCTCCGTATGTAGACCGCGCGCTTAACGTTATCCCCGAGAACGGTGTACGCGGCGTTAATCCGCTTCATACGTTCCGCGCTGACTTCGTTTCCCGCGTTGAGGTCAGGGTGATGAATTTTGCTGAGCTTACGGTACGCGGATGTGACAGTTTCCGCGTCCGCGCCAAACGGCAGCTCAAGCTCCGCGAAATAGTTTATCGTGGCGTCGTCCATAATGTCTCCAAAACAACAATTAGCAAATGTTAAATCTGTTCTAAAACCCTCGTCCCGTCATTGCGAAGCGCCGCAAATTGTGAGATACGCAGAATGTTTACGGCGCGAAGCAATCCAGTGCCGGAACCCGCAGATACGTGTCTTTGATTCCCGGCACTGGATTGCTTCGCCGGGTATTATCGTACGTATCTCGAGCTTACCGCGGTTCGCAATGACGGGGGGTTGGGACGCGTACTCACTTCTTATAGCCTTTCAGGGCGAATTTTACGTATTGTCCGGTGGCGCTGTTTTTTACTTTTGCTACCTGCTCCGGGGTTCCCGTACATACGATAGTGCCGCCTTT
>JAISLB010000169.1 GCA_031260685.1 Oscillospiraceae bacterium
CGCTTGCGGCACCTCACGATGTTAGCAGCATCGTTTTAGTGTAGTATATCACCTTTTGGCTGAAAAGTCAAGAGGTGATTTGCTGATTCGGACTAGAACGCCGCGTTTCCGGCGGTTCTTGGGAAAGGTATTACGTCGCGGATATTGCTTACGCCCGTGAGGTACATCAACAGCCGCTCGAAGCCAAGTCCGAAACCTGCGTGCTTACAACCGCCGTACTTGCGTAAATCCAGATACCACGCGTATTCTTCTTCGTTCATTGACAGCTCCGACATTCTCGCGCGCAAAAGCTCTAAGCGTTCCTCGCGCTGACTGCCGCCGATTATCTCGCCGATTCCCGGCACCAGACAATCCATTGCCGCGACCGTTCTGCCGTCATCGTTAGAGCGCATATAGAACGCTTTGAGCGATTTCGGGTAGTCCGTAACGAAAACGGGATCTTTGACGTATTCCTCCGCAAGATAGCGTTCGTGCTCCGTTTGGAGGTCTGCGCCCCACTTAGCTTCGTAAGCGAACTTTTTGCCGGATTTTTCGAGTATCGCGATAGCTTCGGTATAGGTGACAGCCGCGAAATCGGCTTTCGCAACTGCTTCCAGACGAGCTATCAGTCCCTTTTCCACGAAGCTGTCTAAAAACGTCAGCTCGTCCGGGCATTTTTCCATTACGTAATTCAGCACACTGCGGAGCATATTTTCAGCAAGCCGCATATCGTCCGGCAGCTCCGCGAAAGCTATCTCCGGCTCAATCATCCAAAATTCCGCGGCGTGACGGGCTGTATTGCTGTTCTCCGCGCGGAAAGTCGGACCAAAGGTGTACACTTTCCCGAAAGCAAGCGCGTAGCTCTCGGCGTTGAGCTGTCCCGAAACTGTCAAGCCGGTCGGAACATCGAAAAACTCGCTTCCGTTGACAGGAGCTATGCGGAACACTTCTCCCGCGCCCTCCGCGTCTCCCGTTGAGATAATCGGCGTATGCACGTATACAAAGCCGTTTTCCTGAAAGAAGCTGTGGATAGCGAACGCCGCAACGCTCCGGATTCTGAATACCGCGCTGAATAGATTGGTTCGCGGACGGAGATGCGCCAGACCGCGCAAAGTTTCAACATTATGCCGCTTCTTTTGCAGCGGGTAGTCAGCCGCGCTCTCGCCGTCTACCGTTATTGAAGCGGCGGCAAGCTCAAAGGCTTGTTTAGCTTCGGGAGTGAGCTTTATCGTTCCGCTTACGGTCAGAGCGGTTCCAACAGGGTAACTTCCGCCCGAAGCGTCCACGACTTGCAGCGAACGGAAGCAGCTTCCGTCGTTAAGTTCGATGAACGAGAGTTCTTTCATTGCGCGGCTTGTCCGTACCCAGCCCGAGACCGTAACTTCGCGCTCCGAGGGATTTTCGTATAGGTTAAATATTGATGTCGTCAACGGATGATTCTCCTTTGGTTCACGTAACCGAGCGAGGCTGCGAAACCTCGCCCCGAGATTCGATATTTGTTAACTGAATATCTGTTATTTGTCATAAGTCAGTACACAGCTTCCGGCGGCGTTATAGATTTCACAGTGCAGAGCCTCGAAGCCGGCTTCCTCAAACCACGTTCTGAGCGTGATTTGTTCGCTTCCGAGTGACAGTACGAACTCTCCCGCTATACACGGCGTACCGCCATAGCTTTCGCGCCAAGAGGATTTTATATACGCCGAACGCCACGCCTTGACAAATAGCGGAAACGCAGCCACCGGACTGATACCGCCGTTTGCAAGCCCGCCGGTTAGCGAACCTGTGTCAATCAGCACGCCCTCATACTTGAAGCGTACAGCTCCGTCTTCCAATACCGCGGATAGACCGTCGATAACAGCAGGTTCGGAGACCTTGAGTGTTCCCCGGTCTCCGTCACCGGAGTAGCTTAGTACATAGTCGTAGGTTCTATCTCCGTAGTCAGCGCTGACGCGCCCCGAGAGCGTTACTTCAGACATCGCGATATACTTCGCCCTAAGCTCGAGCATTGCGTTATGTTCAGTAGCTCCGGAAGCCGCGCAGCCCGCAAGTGCAAACAGCAGCAAACAAACAGCAAATATCAGATACCCGCGCGCGGCGGGAGGTTTCAAGCGAAAAAACGACATATTCACGCCCCCAAGTTATAGACTGCATATAACCCAGAGTATTCAGGCAAGGGTAAAATTATCACTGTTCTTTGGCGATTGACAACTGAAAAAGAGCTTCGCCGTAGGATTCAATAATGTCGTGGGCGGTTATTGACAGCTCGGATATTCGCTTTGCCAATATGTCCGCCGCGAAACTATGCACAAAGACCGCAAGAGCTACGGCGTCTTTCAGAGGAAGCTGTCCCGCGAGTGCTGCGATTAAGCCCGTCAGCGCGTCTCCCGAGCCGCCTTTCGCCATTCCCGGGTTCCCGGCGGTGTTAGTGAGCGTACTTCCGTCCGGATATGCGATAACCGTCCCGTGACCTTTTAGAACCAGCGTACATTTATGAGCTTTGGCAAAGAGCGACGCCCGGTTTTCTTTGGTTATACCCGTATTTTCAGCAAGCGACGGAGCAAGTCTCGCGAATTCGCCTTCGTGCGGGGTGAGAACCACGGGACAATCAGCCGCGTCCAAAGCTTTCAGGTTGTCGGCGATGACGTTAATGCCGTCGGCGTCTATAATCAGCGGTACCTGACAGGTTTTCAGCAGCGCGAGTACAGTTTCCTTGGAATCGTCGCTGATGCCGAGCCCCGGTCCGACCGCGCAGACATTACACTTTTGCAGGGTTTCGTAGAAGCCGTCCTCACGTCGAATAGTAATAGCTTCGAGACAGCCTACCGCCGCGATAGTGTAGATAGTCCTCGGAACAGACAGATACACTAAGCCCGCACCGCCGCGAACCGCGCTCCGGGCGGCTAACACCGCCGCTCCGGAATAATTTACACTTCCCGCGAGTATCAGGACTTTGCCGAAATCGCCTTTATGTGTATTCGGTGAACGCCTGGGAATAAGCGACGCCGCATATTCACGCGTTAGTTTACCGTCCATTGTGTACAGCTTTCTTAGGGATAAATTCGAGCATTGCGCTTTTCAGTCGTTCCGTGGGGCTGAAAAATATCAGCGACTCCTTATCGTCGCCCATAACAACCGTAAAGTGCATACGCGGACGATTCGGAGATACCGAAGCGTCGAGTATACGTATAAAACCCGCGCTCCCGGGTTCTGTATCATTTTCGCCGAAGCTGCGGATTTGCTTGCAGTTGACGGACATTACAGTTCTGCGCTTTCGCTGCCCCATAATTAGGTCGAAGTCAAGTTCGCCGTTCATAAAGGAATATTCGTATTCCTTTATAGTATACTTGAACGCAAAAAATAACGCAAGCGCAAGTATTCCCACAATTACCGGCGTAAACGCGGGAATGAGCAGCATTGCAGCCACAACGATAACAAGCGCCGCAATAACCGCGCCGATTTTGTATAGAGCTTCGCGTCCCGTGCGCTTCTGCCGTATCAGCTCTTCTACGAGCGTATCTTTATAGTTCATCTCATCTCCTTATCAGCCAATCTGTTTTATGCGGCTCCGCATATCGCTCCCGGCAAATTCCAACACGTTGTATTCTCCGAGGAGGCGCGAGGCTATTTGCGGCGAATACTCAGCGCCGATTTCCTCCGGCGCGAGATTAGTGTTCACTATTGTCGATAGCCCCGAGACTAAACGGGTGTTGATTATGTCGTATACCGCGCTGATAGTGTTTGCGGTGCGCATTTCAGTACCTAAGTCGTCGAGAATGAGAAGGTCGCAGCTTGCGTAGCGTTCGGCGTCGCGGAGCAGTTCGTCGTCCTGATTAAGACGCTGGAATTTGATTTTGTCAAATACAACGCAAAACGCGATTGCGGTTTCGTACACCACGGAGAAGCCCGCGTCCGAAACTACACGAGCAATCGCGCAGGACAAGTGGGTCTTTCCAAGCCCGGGGTTTCCGGACATTAGTATATTACCCGGTTTTTCGGAAAACTTTTCCGCGAAACGCTTGCACATACGAAAATTCCGCTGCATTTCGGCGAGTTCTTTGCCGCTGTAATAGTTTAGGCTGAAATTCTTGAACGTTTGCGTGCCGAGTTTCAGCAGTTTTGACAGCTCTTTCGATTGTTCTTCTTTGTAGAGACGGTTCAGACAGACGCACATTCCGTCGGAGGTATAACCTCTATCGCCGCAAATGGGACAATTTGGTACCTCGTCCAAAGCGTCGGGAGCTAACCCCATTTTCCGCAGCACTGCTTTCCGCTCGTCTTGGAGCCGTAGGTTTTCGGCTTCTATTTCCTCAAGATTCCCTCCGCGCAATAAGGCTTTGGCGACATTTACGAAAGCGAGAGAGATTTCGCGGTCAAGTTCGTATAAACGCGGGTTTTTGATATACAACTCGTCACGCCGTGAGGCAAAACGAAGCTCACGCCCTCTCCGGGATTCGGCTAAACGCTCCCTTGCGCGATGCAGGATTTTGCCGTCAAGAGCCATATGTTTCAGTCCTCTTCCGCCAGTAATCGGTCTATACGAGCGCGTTCGGCGTCCTTATCAAAAGTTACGGGAGCGGCTTCGGCGCGTTTGCGCGATTTCCCGCCGCGCTTAGGTTTAGGCTTTGATTTGCCGTCTTCCGGAGGAGCGTCAACGCTCCGCGGGTTTCGCAGGTATTCATCGGCTGATTTGCTGTCCGTAACGTTTGCGTTGACCCAAGCGTAGGCTTCCGTCTCAATATCACGTATCCAGTAGCGGACATTCTTGCCGGATTGCCGGAAGCTTCCCGCGCAGTAGTCAATCAGGAGATATAATACCTCGGCTGACAGCCCGGTATTTTTATATACGCCGTATAGCGTTTCCAATTCGCGGTTTATAAGGAATCTGCCCAGCAGTTTCGTCATATGCTCTCTGATAGGTACAAAGTCCGAGTCGCAGGCAGCGTCCGCTGCGGAATACGTCCGGAGCGGTTTTACGGCGGCGCTTTCAGCTATTTCGCCCGAAGTTACCAGCCCTAAGGTCAGAAGCTTCTCAAAAGCGTCCTGATTGTCAAGTTCGCGCCCGGTGAATTTCCCGCGCAGCAGCGACAGATAGAGCAGCACCGCTCCGCCGTCCCCGAGTTCGAGCAATTTGTCAGCCGCGGTCTCCGTCAAACCGACGATATTAGGCGAAGTCAGTTTCCAGTCTGTCACGAAGCGGGAACCTCACTTGTGTGAGCTTCGAACCAATCGGTCAGGCAACTCATAACTTCTTCGGCTCCGTCTACTATTGTGTATAGCTCGCAGTCAGCTTCGGAAACCATACCGTGGTCAAGAAGCGTATTGCGGGAATATTCATCCCAGGCAGTCCAGAATTTTTTTCCGACGAGAATGAGCGGCATAGCAGCGAGTTTGCCGGTTTGTACCTGCGTGATGACTTCCGTCAATTCGTCGAGAGTTCCGAAACCTCCCGGGAAGCAGATTACGGCTTTCGCAACGTCAATCAGGCATTGCTTCCGCGTAAAGAAATACTTAAACGAATGGCTTGTAGTGGTGTATACGTTAGGAAGTTCCTCGTAGGGGAGCTTAATACCGAGTCCGATTGACATACCGCCCGCTTCGAACGCTCCGCGGTTGACAGCCTCCATAATCCCCCCGCCTCCGCCGGAGGTAACGGTGAAGCCGTTCCGCGCAAGCAGCTGCCCCAGTTTCCGCGCTTCCGCGTAATAGGGATTGCTCGGTTTGGTCCGCGCACTTCCGAATACCGTAATCCCGTGGTCTACGTGTTCGATAGTTTTGTGTCCCGCCGCGAGGTCCGCTATGTAATCGGCAGAGTCGAGCAAATATTCAAGAGCGACCTTGATAGAGTCGTTCATAACAATGTTAGGCATAGTTCTCCTCAGTGGTCAGTGATTAGTGGTCAGTGATTAGAACAGTAGCAGGACGGAGCTACGAACCCCGCATCCCCGCCCCTTACTGTTCACTAATAACTGAATACTGTTATCTGTGCTTTGCGAGCCACTCCGCGCCGTATCTGTTCATTTCGTCAACGACAATCGGGTCGTTTTTGTCAACGAGGCAGTTGATACTGCCGATGCAAGGCAGGAAGTGTCCGCCGGGAGCGTAGGTGTCAATAGCTCTGCGAACCTCCGCGCGTATATCTTCTTCTTTCGCGTTAACGTCGTCTACGATTGCGCTCTCAATGCCGCCCATCATAAGCATATTGAAGCCTCTCTCGTCGAGCTGCTTCTGGAGCTTTACGATGTCATTCGACGGAAGCGCGCCCTGCCACATATCAACGCCGATTTCAGCGAAGTCAACGACGATGTGTTCTACGAAACAGTCGCAGTGGTGCTGAACCAGTACGCCGCGGCTATGGCAATAGTCGTACAGCCGCTTGTAGTGCGGTTTGAGTATCTCGCGGAAAGTATCAGCCGAGAAGAAGGGGGAATTCTTCGAGCCTAAGTCGTCGTGGCTGTGGATAGCGTCAGGCTGAAGATTGTCGATAATCTGTTTGAACACTTCGAGTTTCCAGTCGGTGTAAGCCTCGAAGAATTCGTTGCAGGCTTCCGGCTCCGAAATCATATCAACGACGGTATTCTCAAAGGTTTCAAGGCTGTGGAGACGCTCAAACAAACCGCGGAACGACGGAATCATAACGAATTCGCCGGCGGCTTTGGCTTTCGCGACGGCTTTCTTGGCGGGTTCCCAGTCGAGGTCCTTCGGAATCTCGGGGAACGTGACATAATCGCGCCATTTGGTGATGTCTTTGATGACCTGGTTCTCTTCATCTGTGAGCGGAATGATTCCCGGGTCAACGCCTAAGATGTAACGGTGCGTAACGCCCCAGTTATCTTTGTAGCGTTCACCGCTGAACTGGAGAATGTCCCAGGTGGTGATAGGGTCGATAATCGCGTAGAAGAGCTGGGTAATAGGCGGTCCGAAGTCAACTGCCTGCGGGTTAGCGTCAAACGCGTGTCCCATAAAGGCGGTCGGTTTCTCGTTACGCATTACCGACAAAAAGGCTTCTTTCTTGGTCATCTTGTGAAAACCTCCTAAAAATAGTTTGGGGTATCTGTTGGTTTTACTTTCCTTTTAGCATTATAACACTTTTCCGGTGTCCTTGTCAAGTCCTTAACCGATAACTGACAAAAAAATCAAAAACCGCAATGAAAACTGACGTTATGAACACACAGTGAACAAATTGTGTCAAAATTGTAAAAAAATACTTGACAAAGCTCGCAGCATAGGTTAAACTTATAGTAGCTTGTTGAGATTGACAATGTGGTCGCGCGGAGGCTCGTTTTGTTTTGCTCATAAGCTAATTAACATCTTTATGACTAGCAAGGAGCTAGCAGGAGGGAAACAATGGAGAACTTATTCTGGCTGACACCTATCGGCGCGGTACTCGGACTGCTTTTCGCACTGTTTCAGGCGTTCAAAGTGCTGAAAGCCCCCGAAGGTACCGACAAAATGAAGAAAATTTCGGCGTCTATACGTAAAGGCGCGAACGCTTATCTGGCTCGCCAGTATAAAGTCGTCGGGATATTCTTTATAGTTATGTTTGTCATACTTGTCTGTATGGCTGCCGCTAAAATGCTTACGTGGTTTGTCCCGTTCGCGTTTATTACGGGCGGATTCTTCTCCGGTCTTTCGGGTTTTATCGGTATGAAGATTGCAACTTCCGCGAATGCGCGTACCGCTCACGCTTCCGGCGAATCGCTCAATAAAGGCTTGCGTATTGCTTTCGCCAGCGGCTCCGTTATGGGCTTTACGGTTGTCGGTCTGGGTATGCTCGACCTATCAATTTGGTATATGATTCTGCGCTTCGGTTTTCATCTCCCGATTGCGGAGATGTCTGCCGCAATGCTAACCTTCGGAATGGGCGCGTCCTCTATGGCGCTCTTTGCCCGTGTAGGCGGCGGTATATTCACCAAAGCCGCGGACGTCGGCGCAGACCTCGTAGGCAAAGTCGAAGCGGGAATCCCCGAGGATGACCCCCGCAACCCCGCTACTATCGCTGATAACGTTGGTGACAACGTAGGCGACGTAGCCGGTATGGGCGCTGACCTCTACGAAAGCTATGTAGGTTCAGTTATTGCGACTATCGCGCTTGCGGTAAGCGCAGGTTACGGATTTGCCGGAGCGTTTGTACCAATGGTTCTCGCGGCTTTGGGAATAGTTGTTTCTATAATCGGCTCTTTCCTTGTAAAGTGTAAGGACGACGCTTCCGATAAGCAGCTTCTCGGCGCTTTGCGCAAAGGTACTTGGGTAGCGGCTGCATTGAGCGCAGTCGTAGCGTTTTTCGTTGTAAAGTTTGTTCTTGTCGATGGTACTGCGAACGCTCTTGCAAACGGCACCGCTGACGCGCTTAGTATCACGAATCCTGCAAATATGGGCGTTTTTGTCGCTATTGTCTCGGGACTTCTTGCCGGCGTACTTATCGGATTCTTCACGGAATATTATACTTCTGACGTTTATAAACCTACGCAGAGGTTGTCTGACAGTTCTAAGACAGGCGCCGCCACTGTTATTATCAGCGGTATCGCGCTCGGAATGTCCTCCACGGCGATTCCCGTTATTATCGTCTGCGCGTCCGTGCTTGTAAGCTACTGGGCTGCAAGCGGCTTCCAGTTTACGACAGCGCTTAATATGGGCGGTTTATACGGTATCGGTATCTCGGCTGTCGGTATGCTCTCGACACTTGGTATAACTCTCGCGACCGACGCTTACGGACCTGTCGCGGATAACGCCGGCGGAATCGCCGAAATGTCCGGACTCCCCGCTAATGTCCGCGAACGCACCGATAAGCTCGATGGCTTGGGTAATACTACGGCTGCCACAGGTAAAGGCTTCGCGATTGGTTCCGCCGCTCTTACCGCTCTTGCTTTGATTGTTTCCTATATAGAAGAAGTCAAAATTAAGGACCCCGGCTTTTCCTTTAATCTTACGCTTACGAATCCTCCGGTGCTTGTAGGCTTATTTATCGGAGCGATGCTGCCGTTCCTGTTCTCGTCGCTGACTATGAACGCCGTAGGACGCGCCGCGCAGACAATAGTTGTGGAAGTTCGCCGCCAATTCCGCGAAATCAAGGGCTTGCTCGAAGGTGTTGAGGGCGTTGATGCGGACTACCAAACCTGCGTAACTCTTTGTACTAAGGGCGCTCAGCGTGAGATGATTGCTCCGGCGGCTCTCGGTATCGTTTCCCCGATTATCGTCGGCTTAGTCCTTGGCGTAAACGGCGTTGTAGGTATGCTTGCGGGAGCTACGGCAACGGGCTTCGTACTTGCCGTAATGATGTCGAACTCGGGCGGTGCTTGGGATAACGCTAAAAAATACGTAGAAGCCGGACATCACGGCGGCAAAGGCTCCGATGAGCACAAAGCTACCGTTGTCGGCGATACCGTCGGCGACCCGTTCAAAGATACTTCGGGACCGTCAATCAATATCCTGATTAAACTGCTCTCGATGGTAAGTATAGTGTTCGCGGGCTTAGTAATGAGCTTCAGCCTTATTCACTGATAAGCTTACCGGATTATAGTTAATAAAGCTGCGGGACGGAGGTTAATCTCCGTCCCGCTTAGTTCTATTCGATTAACATCGCGTCGCCGAAAGAAAAGAATCGATATCCGGAGCGTATTGCCTCCGCGTAAGCCGCTAGTACGTTTCCGCGCCCCGCAAGTGCCGATACGAGCATTAGAAGCGTACTCTCGGGTAGGTGGAAGTTCGTTATCAAGCCGTCGATTACCTGAAATTCGTAACCGGGATAGATGAAGCAATTGACCCAATCGTTGTATTCGCGCCCGTTCGCAGCTTCGAGACTGCGGCAGACGGTGGTTCCGACGGAGATTACGCGCCGCCCCTCACGTTTTGCGCGGGCTATTGCGGCGGCGGTAACAGCCGGGATTACGCAATATTCGGAGTGCATTTCGTGCGCTTCGATGTATTCTGATTTTACCGGGCGGAACGTCCCTACACCGACGTGAAGCGTGAGGTACGCAAGCTCAATTCCGCGGGCTTCAAGCTCCGTAAGAAGCTCCGGCGTAAAATGCAGTCCCGCCGTAGGAGCCGCCGCGCTCCCGGGAGAACGTGAGTACACAGTTTGGTAGCGTTCGCTGTCCCCGAGCTTAACCTTGATATAGGGCGGGAGCGGCATTTCTCCGAGCAGCGCAAGAACCTCGAGAAATACACCGTCATAGATGAAGCGCACGAGCCGGTTGCCGTTCGGCAAAACTTCCGCAATCTCGCCTTGCAGGCTATTGCCGAAGCTGAAAACGCGTCCCGCTTTGGCTTTGCGCCCGGGTTTTACGAGACATTCCCAAATGTCGCCGCCGCGGTCGCGCAGTAAAAGCAGCTCAATCTCACCGAGCAGTCTCGCGGGGAGTACGCGGCTGTCATTGAATACAAGCAAATCGCCGGAGCGGAGCAGCTTCGGCAAATTGCTGAATGTATTGTGACCGATAGTTCCTGAATTTTTGTCAAGTGTCATAAGCCGCGAAGCGTCGCGCTGTTCAAGCGGGGTTTGAGCAATCAGCTCCGGCGGCAGTTCGTAGTTAAAGAGGTCTGTTCTCATCCCTGTTTCTCGCTTAGTTTAGTTTCGAACTTGCGTTTACCGGCGTTATTCGGCGGTTCAATCGGATATTCGCCGCTTAAACAGCCTACGCAGAAATCCGCGCCCGGAACTTCCGCGATTTTGCGTACGTCCTCGATTGAGAGGTAGCCGACGCTGTCCGCGCCTATCTCCTGCGCTATTTCCGCATTGGTGGTAAAACGATTGGCGATTAGCTCCTCGCGGTTGTCCACGTCAATCCCAAAGTAACAGGGGTGCTTGAAGGGCGGCGAAGCGATTAGTACGTGAACCTCTTTCGCGCCTGTTTTACGTATAAGTGAAACAATGCTTTTGGTGGTAGTTCCGCGGACTATGCTGTCGTCCACGAGAATTACGCGCTTACCGCGGAGCGTGTCGGCAATCGGAGTGAGCTTTATGTGGACAGCTTCTTCGCGTCCCTCTTTTGTAGGCTGAATAAACGTTCTTCCTATGTAGCGGTTCCGCGAAAGCCCGATACCGTAGGGAATTCCCGACTCCTCAGCATAGCCGAGAGCTGCGTCAAGCCCGGAATCAGGCATACCGATTACTACGTCGGCTTCCACCGGGTGGGATTTTGCGAGGAAGTGTCCCGCGCGTCTCCGGGCTTTGTGAACGCTGTAGCCCTCGAGGTAGCTATCTGTCCTTGCAACGTAGATATATTCAAAAACGCAGAGATTGAGTCTGCCGTCTACCTTGTAGGAGGCGTAACCGTTTTCTAAATCGGGAGATACAACGATAATCTCGCCCGGTTGGACGTCGCGGATAAAAGTACCGCCGAGAGCAGTTATAGCGCAGCTTTCAGACGCAAATACGAACGCGTCGTCAACTTTACCGAGACAGAGCGGACGGAAACCGTTAGGGTCACGGGCGGCGATGAGCTTCCGCGGCGACATAAGAATTAGGCTGTACGCGCCTTTGAGACGGTCCATAGCTACCGAAACCGCTTCCTCGATAGATTTAGCGTTGAGACGTGCGCGGGTTATCGCGTAGGCTATAACCTCCGTATCGCTCGTGGTGTGGAAAATTGCGCCGTCAAGCTCAAATTCCGCGCGAAGTTCGTCGTCGTTTGTGATGTTACCGTTATGCGCGATAGCCATAGAGCCTTTAACGTGGTGAACGACGATAGGCTGCGCGTTGACTACCTGCGGTGCGCCCGTAGTTGAGTAGCGCACGTGTCCGATAGCCATATTGCCCGTTCCCAGTTCGCTCAAGGTGCGCTGGTCGAATACGTCCGGCACAAGTCCGAGAGCTTTGTGAATTCTCATAACTCCGTCGTCCCCGACACAGATGCCGCAGCTCTCCTGACCGCGGTGCTGTAAAGAGTAAAGAGCGTAATAAGCGGAGTGCGCAACGTCGGCGCGTCCGTTGGTGTTATATATACCGAAAACTCCGCAATGGTCTTTTGGTTTGAACTCGTCTGTATCCATCGTAATTACCTCAATTCGCGGGGTGAAACTCCCCGGCGGTCGTAGTTCTCGTTGACAAAACTATTATATCACATTTCGCGCTGTTTTGCAAGCGGCAATAAACTTATGGAAATCGTCCGCGCCGGCGTTTTTCAGCGGTAAGGCGCATTTCAGTTCGCGCCCGCGCTTATTTGCCGCGAGTACCGTTACGTAGGGAGCGGGAGCAGACGGCTCCGAGGTGATACCGAGCCAAGCGCGGTACGTCATTCTGCGTATGCGGCTTAGCGTATAGCGTTTTGTCTTGACCTCCGTGTATAGTTCTTGCAGGGTATTTACGGATTGTACGGCGTGGAAGAGCCGCCGTCCTAAGCCCTCCGTCGCGTCCGTGAGCAAATCGAAGAATTCGCGCGGCTTCGCCTTGAGAGTTGCGAGGATTGCAAATTCCGCGTCTTCCGCGAAAAGCGGCGAGGTATTGTCAGTTACTCGCCGCGCTGTAAACGGTACAAAATCCGATACGTCCGCTCCGCTACGTAAAAGCTCGCGAAGCCGAGTTGCGCTGACCGAATCCGCGGGACGTTTGAACGTAAGCGGCTCAATAGCCGAACCCTCCAGCGCCTGTAAATATTCAAGCGCGAGGATATTGTTAGCTTCGCGCAATTGCGGCAGCTGCTTCTCGGCGATACGCTCAAGCACGTTCTGACGCGCTGACGGGTACGATACGCCGCCTTTGAGCGTTTCGCGGATAGAAGCGTCGAAGCGTTCGTCACGCTGATAGCTGATAAGTTCGCGTAGTTCGGAGAGGTCGCCGCTCTCGCTCCCAAAGGCTAAATGCGTAATGACTTCGAGGCTTTGCAGCAGTTCAACTGCTCCGCGGGCGAAACCTTGTGCGCTCGAGAGCGATACGGCAGCCGGAAGCTCTAAGACTAAATCCGCTAAGCCGCTGTCTACCGCGGCTTTTGCCCTTAGAGCTTTCGGATAGACCGCTATATCGCCGCGCTGAACGAAGTTTCCGGACATCGCGACTACCGTCAAATCCGCAAACTTGCGTACAGCCGTTAAGAGCTGTACGTGTCCGTTGTGGAACGGATTGAACTCCGCAATTACTCCCGCGATATTCAAGCGTTTAACCTCCGGAGTTCCGCAGCCCGGGCGAGTTTGACAGCTTTCGGGAGCTGCGGGTTCATTTCGGCTGCGGGAGTTCCGGGACGAACGCTGTACGGGAAAACGTGCAGCGAATCCAAGTTTACAGTGCGCAAAAAGTCACAGGTTGCGGAGAATTCCTCGTCACTTTCCCCCGGGAAGCCCGCGATAATATCCGCACCGATTGTGCAGCCGGGGAAAAGTGAGCGCAACAGCTCAATACCGCGCAAAACGTCCGCCGCGGAGTATCTGCGTCCCATTCGTTTGAGTACGCTGCCGCAGCCGCTTTGTACGGAGATGTGAAATTCCGGCTCGATTAGTCCGGTCAGCGGCTGTAAATTTTCAGCTGTCAGCCAGCGCGGTTCGAGGCTCCCGAGCCAGAAGCGCAGTTCGGGGGTTTTACGCTTTAAGCCGAGGAGCAGTTCCGTTAGATTTGTCCCGCAGTCTGAACCGTAGGACGCAATCTCAATGCCGGTGACGACAATCTGTTGGAAACCCGAAGCGCGGAAGCGTTCAAGCGTATGCTCAATCTCGCCGCGCGGAACACTACGCGAGGAGCCGCGAAGCTGCGGAATAACGCAGTAGGTACAGTGGTTATCGCAGCCGTCCTGAATCTTGAGATATGCCTTTTGACGCTTGCTGAAGCTTTCGGGCTGCCGAAGCCGGGACTCTCCGGACTCTTGCGGCTTGTCCGGCAGAACGGACGAAAGGGTAAGCCGCGCAGTACCCGCGACTGCTCCCGGCTCGAGTTTTTCGTAGCAGCCGGTGACCTGAACATCGCGGCACTCACCAAGAGCGCGGCGGATTGCCTGACGCGATTTGCGTCCCGCCTCCGCTGTTACCGCGCAGGTATTGACGATTACGCGGTCAATTTCGCTTGCGGGAGTATCCGCGGAAGCTACCGCAAAGCCCTCCGACGCAAGCCGCGCCGCAAGAGCTTCGGACTCCGCCTGATTGACTTTACAGCCCAGCGTTACTATTTTGACTGTCATCGTGTTTACCTATGTTTAGTCTATTATAAATCTTCAGGACGGGCAGGACGGTTGCCCCTACAAATACATTCTGCATTCTCACGCAATCCCCGTCCAAACCTTTCGTCTCTGTTCACTATTCACTATTCACTGTTCACTGAATAAGCAGCCGCAGTAGTTTTGACGGTATAATCCGTACTCGCGGCTAAGTTCTATGGTTCGCAGATAGCCGCTGCGCTTCTTAAAGTCCGACGGAAGCCACTTCGGAGAAAGCGCGGCTCCGAGTTCGTTAATCATCGCGGCGTTTTTATGCGGCGAAACGCTCAAAGTTGTACAGAAATAGCCGAAGCCGCGCTCGTCCGCGAGTTCCGCAGTTTTGCGCAGACGCTCGGCGATACAGGCGCGGCAGTTACCGGCTTCGTGCGCGATCTCGCTTACGTCAACAATCAGCGGCAGTTCAGCCGTAAGCGACAGTAAACGCCGAAGCTCCGCAAGCCGCTTGTCGTGTTCCGCACGCGGCTGAATATTCGGGTTGTACCAATAGAGCGTAAGCTCGAAGTATTTCGCGAGATACTCAATGCAATAGCTAGAGCAGGGAGCGCAGCAAACGTGCAAAAGCAGGTTCGGACGTGTTCCGTCTAAACCCGCGATTACTTTGTCAAGCTCTAACTGATAGTTCATTTCGGAAAGAACCTTGTACCGGTTTGCTCGCCGCTCACCATTGAGTAGATTTTATCGACATTTTCGCCGTCCTGAATGTACATTGCGATGCCGTTTTCCATAGCTTTTTGAGCGGCATTGAGCTTTGTAGCCATTCCGCCCGTTCCCCACGTTCCCGCGCTCCCCGCAACTGTACGGAGCTTTTCGAGTTCCGCAAGCCCGCGGACTTCGCGGAAAGGTACGGCCTTAGGATTAGTATGCGGGTCGGAGTCATAAAGCGCGTCAACATCACTCAAAAGCAAGAGCAAATCAGCGTTTATGAGAGCCGCGACAATCGCGCTCAAAGTGTCATTATCGCCTAAGACGCGGAAATCCCCGGTTTCAATCTCGTTTGCCGAAACGCTGTCATTTTCGTTGACAATAGGGATAACCCCAAGTTCCAGAAGCGCGTCAAAAGTATTCAGCAGGTGCGCTCTCCGCGTTAAGCTGTCAACGTCGGTGTCGGTAAGCAGGATTTGCGCGACCGACTGTCCGTATTCGCCGAAAAATTTGTCGTAGAGGTGCATAAGCTCGAGCTGACCGATTGCCGCCGCGGCTTGCTTCATTCGAAGCGTTGTCGGACGTTCCGCAAGTTTCAGCTTGATTGACCCGACCGCGATTGCGCCCGAGGAAACCAAAATTATCTGATGACCCGCGCCGCGCAGGTCGGATAATACCTTAGATAAACGGTCCAGCAGCCCTATATTGACCGAACTGTTATCCTCTCTGCGGATAACGGTCGAGGTACCGATTTTTACTACTATACGCATTGTTATCTATATTCTTTCCCAATTTCGAAAGCTTTTAGGTTTGAGTCAATCATCTCCGGACGCTTTGCCGGTACGCACTTTTTGATTGCCTCCGCAATTGTCTCCGGCTTGCAGAATTTGTATTCCGCGTAGAGCTTGCCGGTGAGTATGATATTCGCGAGACCTTTGAGTCCTTCGTCCTCCGCGATTCCCGTGGACGGAACGTAGAACACCGAAACGTCAGTCCGCGCGACTTTGTCGTCTATCATCGTGCTGTCAATCAGCACTAAGCCACCGGACGGAACCGTGTCAATAAATTTCGCGAGCGAGGGCTTATTCATCGCGATAAGCTGCTTCGGAGCGACGACAAGCGGGCTGCCGATTGGCTCGTCGCTTACGCAAACTCCGCAGTTTGCCGTACCGCCGCGCATTTCCGGTCCGTAGCTCGGGAGCCACGAGAGCTGTCTGCCCTCGATTAGCGCGCAGTATGCCATAACTTTTCCGGCGAATAGCAAGCCTTGACCTCCGAAACCGGCGAGTAAAAGGTGAAGTTCGTTCATTGCGCCGCCACCTCCTGCGAAATATCTTTGTAAACCCCAAGCGGGTAATAAGGCATCATATTGTCGCGGAGCCATTGCAGTGCTTCATTCGGAGTAAGTCCCCAGTTTGTCGGACAGCTTGACAGCACCTCAACTATTGAGTAGCCTTTTCCGTCGATTTGGTTCTGGAAGGCTTTTTTGATAGCTTTTTTGGCGTTGTTAACATTTTTCACATTGTCAACGGCTACGCGCTGTGCAAGCGCTACACCGTC
>JAISLB010000025.1 GCA_031260685.1 Oscillospiraceae bacterium
AACCGTCCTCGTATATTATTCCCTCGTCCATATAGAAAATACGGTTTGACACGCTTCGCGCAAAGCTCATCTCGTGCGTTACGATAAGCATTGTCATACCGTCCGCCGCTAGCTTGCGAATAACCGCCATAACTTCACCGACCATAGTCGGGTCAAGCGCGGAAGTCGGCTCGTCGAAAAGGATAACTTCCGGCTCCATTGCAAGGCAGCGCGCAATGGCTACGCGTTGTTTCTGTCCGCCTGAAAGCTGATGCGGATAATGTCCCGCACGTTCGGAAAGCCCTACGGTTTTCAGCAATTCTTCGGCTTTTTGGATAGCCTCCGCCTTAGATTTTTTCAGCAACTTTATAGGTGCGGCACAGATATTTTCAATAACTGTCATATGCCCGAAAAGCCCGAAATTCTGAAATACCATACCCATTTTCTTGCGTGCCGCGTCAATATCGGCTCGTTTTTCGCAAAGATTTACGCCGTTGAAAATTATCTCCCCGGAGGTCGGAGGGTCGAGCATATTGAGCGCGCGCAAAAGTGTGCTTTTCCCGGTTCCGGAGGGACCGATGATAGAAATGACTTCGCCCTTGCTGATTTCCGTGCTGATATTGCTTAGAATTACATTTTCGCCATAGGCTTTTGTCAGATTTTTAACACTGATAACACTCATTTCGCCACCCCCGTTTTTCTGAGAATCAGTTTGAAAATACGCACGCAAATCCAAGTGATTACTAAGTATATGATACCAACAAACAAAATCGGGAAGTACGCGTCATAAGTACGGCTTCGTATGATGTCGCCCGCACGCGACAAATCCTGTATCGCGATATAGCCGACAATCGCGGTAGCTTTGATTAGCGACACGAAACCTCCGGTGTAACCCGGCAAAGCCACGCGAATGGCTTGCGGCAAAGTCACCGTAAAAAACGTCTGCGTTTTAGAAAATCCGAGCGAACGCGCGGCTTCTATCTGAACCGGGTCAACAGTACCGATAGCACCGTTCAAATTGCCGCCGATTGACGCTCCCTCAACCATACTGAACGCCGCCACAGCGATGAGAACTCCCGAGATGTCCGTGCTGCCGAAAATGATATAGTATGACATCATCAAGAGCACCACAATCGGCAATCCGTTAATCAGTCCGCTGTAAAACGAAGCGATACCGCGCGCAAAGCGGTTTTTGCGAGTCAGCAGATAGCACACGAGGCAACCAAGCGCGGTGCCAAAAAGTTGCGACAGCAAAGCGATTTTCATTGTAGCTCCAAGTCCGTCACGCAGCAGCTTCCAACGTCCCTCGGTAATGAGATTGCTTTGTACGGCATTTTTGAGAACGGCGAAAAAGCTCAAACTTTCCTTATCGCTTTTTGTGCTTGCAACTGCTTTTTGCGCTATAACCACTAAATAGCCTTCTTTATAGGGTTCTGTGAATAGAACGCTTTTTTTGCGCTCTTCTGTTATGTTGATATTTGAAACGCCAATATCTGCTTTCCCCGAGGTTACATAAGGGATTATCCCCGCAAATGCCATTGAAGAAAATTCGACGTCCATTCCGAGGTAAGCCGCAAACCGGCGCATATGCTCAATTTCAAAGCCCAGCAATTCACCGTTATTTCCAACATAAGCATATGGTTCGTGCGCGGAATTTGTCGCAACTTTTAGCGTGCCGTTTTCGCCTGACAGCGGAATGTCCGGCATAACCATCGTTTCCCGGTCAAAGTTATCAAGCCAGCGTATTTTCATATCGTCAAGCGTACCGTCTGCTTTGATTTCAGCTAAAAACAGGTTGTATTTATCCACAATTTCCTGATTCATCGAAATCGCGCCCGAATAATCCGAAAAGACCTCGGGAGAGATAATAAATGATGTCAGATTTGAATACGAAGGGGCGGTCAGCATAATTTTAGCGGTTGTATCGTTCATAAGTGTGTAGTCCGCCTTACCTTGCAAGACAGCGGTAAATATACTCGCGTCATCTTGAAGGTAAGTTACTTCGGCTGCCTGCATTATATCAATTGCCGCTTTATCATAGATTGAACCTTCTAATACAGTTGCTTTCATACCCTTGAAACTTTCCCAAGTGCGGTTATCCGCGGGAGCCAAGCTGTCTTTGCGCACCACGAGCATAGTAGAACTCACATAGTCAGGTTCACCGAAAGACACAACTTGTTGACGTTCCTCCGTAATATAAACGCTGCTGCCGATGTCAGCCTTTCCGCTTGTGACATACGCAATCATCGCGGAAAAATCCACACCTGTAAACTCAACATCTTTACCGAGATATGCAGCGAACCGGGTTAATTGCTCGATGTCGAAGCCCGTTAAGCCGTCCTCGCCGTGGTACGCAAAAGGTGTGTAACCGTCGTGCGCGGCTACGGTCAGCTTTCCGTTTTCTCCCGAGAGCTTAATTTCCGGTACTTTTGCTTCAAAGGTAAAATTCGTAATCCAACGGCTCGTCATATCATCGAGCGTACCGTCCGCTTTGATTTGAGCGAGGAAAGAATTGTACTGCGCACGTAATTCGGCGTCGTTAAAGAATACGCCGTATTCATATTTCAGTTCCTCCATATCAACCGGGAGGACTGTAAGCTCATCAAAAGAGCCGCTTGCAAGCACCGCGTTCACCACCGCCGAGTCCAGCAGCGCCGCGTCGGTTTTGCCGAGCTTTACAGCTTCGAGTTCCTCCGTGACGTTATTGAAGTACAGCTTTTCGGAAGCATTGAAAGTCTTTTCGGCGACTTCGTCAAATACCGAACCTACCATTACGCTGAATTTCTTGCCTTTGAAATCCTCCCAGTTGCCGGAGTTCCCCGCTGCCGCTTTGGGGCTTTTAACAAGGATTGAAAAGCTTGCCTCTATGTACGGGTCAGAAAAAGTAACTTGTGTACCGCGTTCCTCAGTGATAGCGATGTTACTTATACCTAGGTCCGTTCTTCCGCTTTTGACCGACGCTATTAAGCCGCTGAATTCCAGATCAACATACTCAATGTTCATACCGAGCGATTGGGCAAACAGCTGTGACAGCTCGATGTCGAAGCCTTTGTACGTATTGTTTTCGGCAAGGAAAACAAACGGGAGTTCACCCGACGATATAGCTATCTTTAGCGTACCGTTTTCCCCTGTCAGCGGAATGTCGGGCATTGTCACTTTACTCGCGTCGTTCGGGTCAAGCCAACGGTGATAGATTTCATCGAGTCTCCCGTTTGCCCTGATTTCCGCAAGAAAAGCGTTGAATTTGTTTAGCAGTTCTTGGTTAACTGATATTGCTCCGGAGTGAAAACTCATTTTCTCCGCAGGTATCAGCACAGAAACACATTCGGAAAACGATTTATCAGCCAGAATTGTTTTGATAACGGTTGTATCGTAGACCATCGCCTCGACCTTGCCCAGTCTTATAGCTGTCGCTGCAGAAACAGCGTCAGGGAAGTAAAACGCTTCGGAAGGGTTCATATTATCGTTAATGAATCTGTCTGCGATTGTTCCCGTAACTACCGCAAACGTCTTACCCTTGTAATCTTCCCACGATAAACTATTGCTCGTAACCGGAGCAGAATTTTCCTTGCGAACCGCCAACACCGCGCCGTTGGCGACATAGGTATCGCTGAATCGCACGTTTAGGCCTCTGTCGGCGGTTACGGTAAAGCCGCTCATCGTCATATCAACCTTGCCGGATTGCACGAGATTGATTTGTGAGGCGTAGTCAGTGTCAATCAGCTTTAAGTCCATACCGAGCCACGCCGCGAAGCGTTTGCTGTTTTCAACATCAAAACCAATGGCTTCGCCGTTATCTCCCAAGAAGCAAAACGGCGCGTACCCCATAGAGGATGCCGCGCGGAGCGTTCCGTTTGTGCCTGTCAGCGCAATGTCCGGCATAGGCGAATTCGGTACGGTGTTAACCCAACGCTCCCACATATCGTCGAAGGTTCCGTTGGCTTTGATTTCGGCAAGATAAGTATTGTATTTGTCGCATAATTCAGCGGTGCCAATGACGTTGCTTGAGATGACGCGGTAGATTTCACTCGGCAACGGTATATAGGCGAGGTTGTCGTAACTGCCGGAAGCACGAAGTTGATTGATGATGATGTCGTCAATCAACGCGGCATCCGCGCGTCCGAGTTTGACCGCATCCAACGATTCGAGCATAGTCGTGAACGATTGAATATCGTCGGCGGAAAGAATATCGCGGGCAACCTCATCGAAAATCGTACCCACTTGTACGGCAATGGTTTTACCCTTGTAGGCTTCCCACCTATTGTCGGTTGCGGCAAGCGACAAGGGTACTGCCGTCCCAATAATGGTCACAAGTAATTGAAACAGCAAGATAAACGACAAGACGCGCTTTGATTTACGCTTCATTGAAAGATTCCTCCGATGTACAGATAGTAGTTGCAGATAGCAAATGCGCATTTAATTGTCAATTGGCAAGTCGCCTAAGCGATACCCGAAACGCTCAAACAGTTCGGTCGTTTTCTCCATATAGCCGCCCTCAAAGAATACGCATTTAGTAGGGTCGTAACCGCGCAAACCTTCGCCCAAAAGCGCCGCGAGTGCGGGGCAGCCGCCGCCGCAATTCTTATAATGCCCGCAAGTTTGGCATTTGGGATTATACCGAAGCCGCTCTCCAACCGTAAACGCCGCAACGTCCAAATATTCGCCGCTTGTTATAATCTCACGTATAGAATTCTTTTTCACGTTTCCGAAAGATACGCCGCGTTTTTTCATTAACCCGCTTAGTTGATTACAGGGGAACAATTCGCCGTCAGCCGTAATAGCCAGTCTCCCGCGTACCGCACGGCAGGTCGGCAGACTATCTCGATACTTTTTCCCGCAGCCAAAGCCCAAAGGCGCGATGTTAAAGGATTTCGCCTTAGGATAATACGACAAAATCTGCCAAAAAGTTACGTCAATATTTATATCTTCAAACAACATCTTTTCCGACAGTTCTAACGCAAGCTCGTAATACTCCTCCACGCTAAGCGTTAGACCCGCGCCGTTTTCCTGCCAGCGGGGGACTTCCGTAGTTCGCATAAACCGAATGTCGTCAATGCCCATTTCAGCTAAAAACTTCACCGTTGGCAAAACGCAGTCTAAATTGCCCTTATGCAGATTCATTTGTATTCTAACAGAAAATCCCTTTTCTGTCAACAGCTTTATAGCGGATAGCGTTGTTTCCTCCGCGCCGTCGGTTCCGCGCAGCCAGTCGTGATGTCCTAAACCGTCAAAGCTAACCTTGAATTTAGGTTTCACACCCAGTTCGCTAAACTCGTCAAGCATTTGAGCCGACACTAAGCTTGCGTTTGTAGTCACGTCAAGCAGCGTCAGACCGCGTTTGTGTATCTCACGCACAATATCCATAAAACGCGGGTGAAGCATAGGTTCGCCGCCCGTCAGCGTCAGCGTTTGAACGCCGCACTCTACTAAGCCGTCCAACAGCGTTATCGC
>JAISLB010000034.1 GCA_031260685.1 Oscillospiraceae bacterium
CGCAGATATTATCAAGCAAAATGGCGACGTAGCAATTACCGAAAACAGCGAAGTACGTGAGCATTTTGTCGAGGAACTTTCTGATGTTATGATGTACTTCAACGACCTTATGCTGTGCTACGGCATATCGCCGAAAGAACTTGCTCGGCAATACCGCGCTAAACACGAGCATAATATGTCGAGGTGGGATGTATGAAATTGATTTTACGATTGAAGATTTTAATACGGAGGTATAACTTATGCAACTCGGAATGCCAACGCTAATCGAGCTAAAGACACTTGAGGAAAACGCCGCGCTATGCCGCGAGTTGGGGCTTAGTTTTGTCGAGCTAAGTATGGATATGCCGGAGTATCAAACGGACCAGTTGGACGCGGCAAAACTGCGCCGAATTGCTGATAAATATGGAATTTACTACACAATTCATCTTTCGGGTTTTCTCGACCCCTGCGTTTTTGATAAGCGCGTAGCTACGGCGCACACCGAAACGGCGTTAGAGGTTATTGCGATTGCCAAACAGCTATGCGCTCCCGTGTTGAATATGCATATGAACCGCGGCGACCATTTCACGCTTCCCGACAGAAAAGTCGCGTTGTACGCGGAATACAAATCGGAGTATCTGCAAAAACTTACTGATTTTCGCGATAAATGTACAGCGACAATTGGTGGCGCGGATATAAAAGTATGCGTTGAAAACACGCGGGCATTTCAACTTGATTTTGTCGCAACGGGCATTTCGCTTTTGCTCGAAAGTCCTGTGTTTAGTCTGACGTTTGACATCGGTCACAACGCGGCGAATGATTTTCGGCAACAAGCTGTAATTGAACGCAATATTGACCGCCTATATCATATGCATTTGCACGATTACGCGAAGTATAATGGTGACCATCTTCCGCTCGGCGAGGGCGACTTGGATTTAGAAAAATATTTAGAGTTAGCCGAAAAGCACAACTGCCGCTGTGTCTTGGAAGTGAAAACAATAGCGGGTTTGCGGTCGTCGGTTGAATGGCTGAAAGTGATCGAATGGGAGCGAGGTATTGTTAACACTCGCAATTCATAGTAGAAACAGAACCATTGACTGAAAGTATTACTCAATTTGTTACAATAGTGCGGGAATACTCCGGCGAATACTTTACGGAAGATTTTGCGGATGTTGTTGCTGTTGATGTCAAATATCAGCGTTTGTGTTATCTTAAAAATGGTTCAGAGATTTTGTCCGGGATAATGTTCACTTGCCTCGATGGGTACCCGCATATTACAGCAATGGCAACAAGACAAAGATACAAAAATAATGGCTATGGTAAACAGCTAATGGAGTATTTTTCGGATTATGTTGCTCAACTTGGGTTAAGCTGTATTGAGAAAATATTTGCTCAAATTTTGACCCGGCTTTTAGCATAATATATACAGCTTATTGAGTAAAACTGTTCAATTTATAAAAAAATATCAGTAAATCTTTCAGAATATTGAGCCCGTTTTGTAACACTCTAACGCGAACGCACTTTTGCTGGCTTATCAAATGTCTGGAGATTTTTACCTCGCAGCGCAGTCGTCTATCACAATTTTGGGGACATTTTTCTTGATGCTCTCCATTAAATCTAACGCGTTTTGCATATTATTTTCATCGTTGCGCGATTTATAAAATTCGTACGAATAGTAATATCCGTAATATTTTATCGCGGGAAGTTTCGCGCTGAGCAACGCTTCAAAATCTGCAAATTCTATTTGCACAGCGCCTTTTTTCAGCAGACTGTTTACAGCCATTTTGAATAGCGCGATTTCTTCCGCCGCAACTTGTCCTCCGCTTCGAAGCCTGCGGTGCCTTGCTCCGTCGGTGTATGTAATTCCCGTTTGCAGCGGCAATAGGCAGGCGGCGCCCATTCCAATCGGCATTAAGCCTAACATCAGCAGAAAAATGTTCAGGTGAATTATCCCGAACGGTAAAAATACGCAGCCCATAATCATCGAAGCAACGGGACCGCCGAGCAAAATTTTTGACCAAATTTTCATATTTTCCGGAGAATCAGTCACGGGGAAAGTCCCGCCTGCGCCGCCCCACATCGCGGGGTTCTTTTCCAAATAAAACGAAATTTTATCGTTATCGCCGCGCCTTATTCCGATTGGTCCCACAACTAATAAATAGAACTTCCAGCCTGAGAGCAATCCGACCGCAACGTGTCCCATTTCGTGAACAAATCCTGCGGCAAAATAGGTCAATATCGCCGCCAAAATTACGAGAAATATTTCCACAGCCCGCGTCCTCCTTTGTCAATTATCAAAATATTCACGCTTTCTAATTACTAATGTTATTCTGTAAACAAAAGATATGCAGAATAATACGGTTAAAATATTCGCGCAAATTCGCATTGTCGCTTCAATGTCAGGCACGAAGCAGCGAAAAACGAATACGCCCGGGAGCAGCATTGTCAAAATAGCGGCTGTTTTCCCCAGTTTGTCAAAAACCGGCGAAGTGCGCTTCTTTCCTTTGCCGAGCAGCTTTGAGGTAATTAAAAATCCCGCAAAATTTGCAGCCAATACGAGCGGAAACCATAGCGGCAGCTGCTTAAAATGTGCGAGAATTCCAATCGTACCCAGAACATAAATTATATCCGCAATCAGATCCAGCCGCGCTCCCGTAATTGTCGCAAGATTCATTTTCCGCGCTATGTAACCGTCAAAAATATCCGAAAACAGGATAGCCGAAAAGCACAATATCAAAACAGCATTTGTCAGGCTGCAATTAAAAACGGTGAAAATAGCAAACACCAACGCGGCGGAAAAAACAATACGCGAAATTGTAATTATATTTGGCAAATTTCGTTTTATTGCAGTCATTTGAATATTTCCTCTATTGCGAATAATCGTCCAATTCCGCGGAGCCGGCTGCATTTTGCGGAATTTTGCAGCCGGCTCCGGTATTCTATACGCAATTTATAATTGCGGCAGATCGGTTACCTCGTATATGTAGGCTCCGTCTTTTTTCAGTATTTTTCCGTAATCGCCGGAGGGATAGAACGGCGTAAAGTTGACAGGTGCGCCGACACGTTTGAATTTGACCGCGCTGTGCCAGTAACCCGCGGGAACGCGTATTACCGTAGGCTCAGTAATTGTAAAGGTTTCCATAGCGTCGTGATTTTCTCCGAGCGAAACTTCGATTTCCGCGTCAAATTCGAAGAATTTTGCTATGTCGGCTCCGGTGAAAATCAGATATTCCTCAACGCTGTGGTGGAAATGAAGTTCTCCGACTTCGCACTCTTTTTGGATAATATTGTAGAAATAGCGCAGCCGCGACTCCGGCATTTCCGAAGTTCCGCGGAAGCCCGCTCTCGGACTTAGGAACCGCGGGTCGCCGTGAATTTCCGGCTTAAACGTATATACGTATTTATCGTATTTTCCGGTGCGCGGAAGCTTTGCCATTTCGTAGTAGGGCGCGAGCATATCAACCGGTTTTTCGTCGGTTTTCAGCTGTTCCGCCATTGCGCGCATACCCTCGCTGAAACACTCTCCGCAGTAGATACACTCTTTTGAGCGGTCCTTGACACAGCGACGGACACCGGCACCGTCGTATTGGAATTCGTACTCTCCGTTCTCGAGCTTGCGCGGAGCAATCTTCGACCAGTCTCCGTCACAGTAAACGGCGGAAAACACTATTGGTTTCTCCTCGTTTATTTTGCGGAAATTTATCGGACAGTGATACAGTTTCGGCGGAATCCGGATAATCGTCGGACCTGTCAATGTAAACAGCTCCATATGTTCGTTGTCCTCTCCGAGCCAAATATCCACTTCCGCACCGTTAAAATTGAAGAAGTCGTTCATATTTGCGCCGGTGAAAACTATATACTCGTCAACAGCGTGATGAGTGTGCGGAGTTTCCATTACGAGTTCCTTGGTAATTGCCGTAAAATCCATATAGAGGTGCGCTTTCGGCATCATCGTGGTACCGCGGAAAAAACCGCGCGGCGTTGCGAAGCCGTACCAGCTGTGCCATTCCTGCGGGATTGTGAAAACTAAATCGCTGTATTTGCCCATTTTTTTACCTCCCATTGTTTGTGAAAATTGCGCTCCTCTGTTCAGGTAAAGCTAAACAGAGGAGCGTTGTTATTTGCTTATTGCTCGGGACTCCATTCAACGCTTAGACACTTGCGGCAAGAGTCGCATTTTTTGTTTGCGTCAAAGATACACATTCCGGGACCGTTGTAGTACATCTCGACTTCTTTTCCCTCGTAATTGCCGATAGCTCCGAACATCCCCTGCATTAGTGCCGCCTGGAAGAATACGGGCTTTCTGACTTCTACGAATTCCATAGGACAGTGTACTACACCCGCGGGAATCCGGATAATTGTCGGTTCGGTGATGATGTACTCTTCCGCTTCCGCTCCCTCTCCGAGAACGAGGCGGATTTTTGCGTCGAAGTTACTGAACGGGTCTGGGTACGGAACCCCCATATAAATCAGGTACTCATCGACGTTATGAATATGCGGGTTACGGTCAAGGAAATACGGACGTACCATAACCTGAAATCCTACGTTGTATTTTGCGCCGGGAATTTGCGACGCTCCGCGGAAATACGCCTGTGGGCGCGCTACAAAGTCGCTGTCGCCCTCAATTGTCGCGGCTTCGTTGTACTCGGGGTTGAACTTGTGCAAAAGTTTTTCAAATTTGCGCGCCATAGTTTTGCCCTCCCAGTTGAACTGTTTATTTGAATGCGATGTTATTGTAGTACAGCGAACCGGCTATCATATATTCCACGCCGGTAAGGTCAGACGATTGAGCAAACGACGATACATACTCGAATAATCCGAACCACGGGTCAAAGTCTTCAAAGACTTCAAGCGCCTGAAACAGCAGCTCACCGCGCTCTTTTGCATCGTAAGTACCGATTGCGCCCATACTGAGTTCGCCGTAGTGGTCACGTTCGGGACCTTCCCAGCCGAGCGGGATAAACGTCAGATACATTGACAGAACGTCAACGGCAAGCATACTCGGCGCGGACGGAGTAAATACGGCAATCTCAAAGTTGCTTGCGTCCATCAGAACTCCGAAGTAGGTCGCTTGGTCGTAGTTGACAATCTGCGCGTTAACTCCGATGTCAAGCAGATTCGCCTGAATCATTTCCGCAATTGTATTCGGGTCGGAAGAACCGTTAGTAATAATCCGAACCGTCTGACCAGTCAATCCGGACTGGTCGGCGAGTTCTTTGGCACGTTCGGGGTTGTAACCCGTCGAATAAGTTTCGTGCAGATTGAGGTAGCGGTCCTCTAAGTCAATCATAGCGTGAGAACCGGGATAATCCGTAACGGTGGACTGACCGCTGAAGATAATGTCCGCGATAGACTGGCGGTCGATTGCCATACTAACCGCCCAGCGCGCTTCTTTCGATGCAAGCGGATTGCCGGGAAGCATACTGTAGAACGCGGAATAGTTGTAACCGCCGTTGCGGATTTCCACGTCGTAACCGAGCTTCTTAACGTAGTCAACGTCTGCTACTGATACGCCCGCCATATCGACATCGCCCGTTTCAAGCGCGTTGATAATCTGCGCAGGTTCGTTGATAACCTTGAAGTTGATGTTCTTGATTTTGGGAGTTCCGTTCCAGTAGTCTTCACGCGCCGTAACCGACAGGTGGCTGTTAACCACGTAATCGGTAACGGTGTACGGACCGGTTCCGATAGGTTCCTGCGAGGATTTCTCCGCATCGTAGGATTCTTTGTCAACGATAAGCAGCGAGGCGAGTCCCGGCTCCTGCGAAGCGTTGTACTCCGTGTACCATAGGTCAATCGTATAGTCGTCGATGACTTTCGTTTTCTCGAAGTCAACGACCTTTACGTTCAGCGAGAACTGCGGATTTGCGGCACACAGTTCCATTGAGTAGAGTACGTCGTCCGCGGTCATCGGGTTGCCGTTCGAGAACGTAACGCCCTCGCGGATTTTCAGCGTGTACTCGAGGTCGCTTACTCTGTCAAGCGCGGTACCTAGAACCCAGATGCGTGAACCGTCGGCGCGGGTATCGTACAGCGGCTCATAGAAAGCGTACAGTACCGATACAAAGCCGCCTGTAACCCCGAGCGGGTCAAGAGTTCCGCTGTCCTGAGTTGCCGCGATGTTCAGCGTTCGCGTAGTGTTCATCTCTCCCGAGCCTGAACTCTCTCCGCCGCCTGAACTGCTTCCCGGTTCCGCGCTTGTACTCGCGCCGGTTCCCGGACTTGCGCTTGTTCCGGAACCGCTGTCGCCGGTTCCGCTCGAACACCCTGCGAAAAGCGAGAGTGCTAAGACTAATGCCAGGAGTAGTGCCAGTGGTCGTTTTGCTGTGTTCATTTTGTTTGCTCCTTTTTGTCAGTTATTTGTTTGTACTTGTAACACGCTACATAATGTCCCGGCGAACACTCCTCGAGAATCTGCGGCTTTGCGCAATCGTCCGATACATACGGACAGCGCGCCATAAAGCGGCAGCCGGGTTTGGGATTTACTGGCGAGGTTATCTCACCGTGAAGCAGTATGCGCTCCGGCTTATTGTGAATACTCGGTATAGGTATCGACGACAGCAGCGCTTTGGTATACGGATGCCGGGTACTCGAGAACAGTTCGTCGGCAGCTGCGCGTTCTACCACCTGTCCGAGGTACATAACCATTATATCGTTTGAAATATACTTAACGACTGAAAGGTCGTGAGTAACGAAAATATATGACAGTTTGCGCTCTTCCTGCAAATCCAGCATTAGATTGATAATTTGCGCCTGAATTGAAACGTCAAGCGCGGAGACAGGCTCGTCGCAAACTATAAACTTCGGTTTTAACGCTAAGGCTCGTGCAATTCCGATACGTTGTCTGCGTCCGCCATCCAGCTCGTGAGGGTAAGAATTCTCAAATCTGGCGGCTATACCCACCGTGTCCATAAGCACACGCGTATACGCCAGCATTTCGGCGCGCTTCATTCCGCCGCGAAGTACCAGCGGTTCCATAATGGCTTCGCTGACTGACATACGCGGGTTCAGCGAGGAAAACGGGTCCTGAAAGATTATTTGCATTTGTTCGCGCAATTGCCGCAGTTCGGCTCTTTTCGGGTTCGTAATATCTTTTCCCTCAAAGAGTAGCTGACCGCTTGTCGGCTCGGTCAAATGCAGAATTGTACGTCCCAAAGTCGTCTTGCCGCAGCCGGATTCGCCGACTACGCCGAGAGTTTTACCCGGTTCAAGCGTGAAATCTACTCCGTCAACCGCGTGGAGCATACCTCCCTTATACTGGAAGTATTTCTTCAGGTTACGGACTTCAAGTAATGGCGTCATACCGCACCTCCCGCAACCTTTTTGCATTTTACAACGTGTCCGGGTTCTATTTCAATGTCACCGGCAGGAGATTCCGCACAGGCTGCGTCGGCATCGGGACAACG
>JAISLB010000073.1 GCA_031260685.1 Oscillospiraceae bacterium
AAGCTCCTTAGCTTTGGATAAGCCGACAATACGCGGAAGCCGTTGAGTTCCGCCGAAACCGGGAGTAATACCGAGTCCGACCTCCGGCTGCCCGAATTTCGCCTTAGTCCCGGCAATTCTGATGTCGCAAGCCATACTAAGTTCGCAGCCTCCGCCGAGAGCGTAACCGTTGACAGCCGCGATAACGGGCTTCAGAGAATTTTCAATACGCGAGAACACACGGTTTCCGAATTCCCCGAAAGCGCGTCCCTCAACTGCCGTGAAATCTTTCATTTGGGCGATGTCGGCTCCCGCTACGAACGCTTTTCCCGCGCCCGTAATGATAAGTACGTAGACGTTTTCGTCAGCTTCCGCCTGATTCAGCGCCTGCTCCAAATCCTTTAAGGTGTCAAGATTCAAAGCGTTGAGAGCTTCAGGTCTGCTAATCGTAAGTACTGCGACGTGTTCTTTGACTTCATATAGGACGTTCAATATTGCAACCCCTTTCATAATAATGGTTTTGTCATATCCCGCTCCCCCAAAAGAGAACGGGATATGACAATCAGACTTATCTGTTCGGCTGATAGCCAAGCTCAATGCCCGCAACGATACCCATATGAATATTCGAGGTCCCCTCAAGAATTTCAAACTGTTTGGCGTCGCGAAGCCAACGGCCGCAGGGATATTCGTCGGAATAACCGTAAGAGCCGTAAATCTTCATCGCTACGTTAGCCGCGTGAACAGCGGCGTTGCTGCCGAAGAGTTTAGCAATCGACGTAGCCTGCTGATTCGGAAGCTTGTTCTCTTTGAGCCAAGCGGCTTTATAGACGAGGGCAAGCGCGGCTTCGTCCTCGAGCTTCATCTCGGCGATTTGCTGCTGAATCATCTGGAACTTGCCAATCGGCTGATTGAACTGCGTACGCTCATTGGCGTACTGAACCGCACCCTCGAGGCAAGCCGCCGATAGCGCCGCGCCTCCGGTTGCACAGCCCATACGAGTGTTATTGAGCATCCACATACACATCTGGAAGCCTTTGTTTTCCGCTCCGAGCAGATTCTCTTTCGGAATCTTTGCATTGTCAAAAACAAGCTCAGACGTAGGAGCCGGCCACATACCGACTTTCTTATGTATCGGAATACGCTCAACGCCTTCGATTGTTTCGTTGTAGTCAACGATAAAGCAGGAGATACCCTTACCTCCGGCGGTCGGGTCAGTCTTAGCGTATACAAGACCAATGTCGGAGGTATGACCGCCCGAAATCCACATCTTGCTTCCGTTCAGCAGCCAGTGGTCGCCCATATCTTTCGCGGTCATTTTCATTCCGGAAACGTCAGAACCGGAGTTAGCTTCCGTAATCGCGAAGCTGCCGGCGTATTCACCGCTGCAAAGCCCCGGGATATACTTCTGCTTCTGTTCCTCTGTGCCGTACTGAAGAATCGTCAGCGCGGGTCCCCAAACGTTACCGCTTATGCTCAAACGCCAGGACGTATGAACCTTAGCGATTTCGTAGAGTGCGGCGACGGCTTCGAGCCAGCCTAAGCCGTTTCCGCCGTATTCCTCGGGAATGTTGAAACCCAACAAGCCGAGTTCGCCCATTTGAGACAGAATCTCACGGCGATAGTGGTGGTTTTCCTCATCTTCTTCGATATGAGGCGCAATTTCCTTTTTTGCGAAGTCCGCTGCTAGCTCCGCAATCATTTTTTGGTCTTCTGAAAATCCGAAATCCACGGCATTTTCCTCCATAACATAGTATTTATTTGTTTAGGTTGCTGTTTTGATTAAGCGTTTACTCAGCCGATAGTAACGACCACAGTTCCGTTTTCCAGAAGGTCGCCTTTGGCTACGTGAATTTTTTTAACCGTTCCGGCAATTGTCGCGGTAATCTCGGTTTCCATTTTCATTGCTTCAAAAATCAGGACGGCTTGTCCCGCTTGAACGGTATCACCTACGGATACAAGCGTTGATAAAACCGTACCCGCCATAGGAGCGGTAACATCGCCTGACCCGGCGGCGGCAGGAGCGGGAGCCGCTTTAACAGCGGGAGCGGCTTTCGGCGCGGGCGCCGGAGCTGCCTTAGCCTGTACGGGCTGAACAGACTTTATCGGGGCGCTGACGTCGCCGTCCTCTACTCCGACATCGTAGGTTTTTCCGTTGATTGTAATCTTGTAGTTTTTCATAGTTTCCTCCGCTTTTATTGAAATGTTTTTATGAATTACGTAGTGTGCGGCTGGTTGAGGGAACACCTGCGGACGCTCCGACACTCCGAATCAGAGGGTGCGTATTGCCCGATGTATAAGCCCGAACAGCCGCGGTAAGTACAGCTATAAGCTCGTCGTCTTCAAGCAGCCCCTGCTCTTTGGCAAGCCGATGTTCAAAGAAAGTGCGCGCAACCTGTGGGAAAACCGCGTAACTCAATACGTCCTCCTCCGAACGCGCTAAGTCCGCAATCTCGCCGCGGAGTTTGTCAAGCTCCGGCGGGATTAAGTCCGCCGGTCTGCACGTGATTACGGTGTCGCCGCCGATAATCTGCTTTTGAATCTCCGCGTTTACAGGACCCGGAAGCTGTCCGTATTCCCCGCGCATCAATCCCTTTGACTCTTTCGAGACCATTTTATAGCGCTGTCCGGAGAGTACGTTCATAACAGCCTGTGTACCGACAATCTGACTCGTCGGCGTGACAAGCGGCGGATAGCCGAACTCTTCTCGAACCCTCGGAATCTCGTTCAAAACTTCGTAGTATTTTTCTTCCTGCTTTGCCTCTTTAAGCTGCGAAATCAAGTTAGACAGCATACCGCCCGGAACTTGATATATCAGCGTATTGGTATCAACCTGCAACACTTTCGGGTCGATTATTCCCTCCGACGTTAGTCTGTCGGCAACACCTCTGAAGTGTTTCGCTACCGAGCTTAGCTTTTCAAGGTCAAGTCCCGTATCTCTCTCGTGACCGCGTAAAGTAGCGACTAGCGGTTCCGTAGCGGGCTGCGAAGTACCGTTGCCCAGCGGCGAAAGCGCCGTATCGACTATATCCACGCCGGCAAGCGTCGCCATCAGGTAAACCATATCGCCTGTTCCGGTAGTATTATGCGTATGCAGATGAATCGGTACCTTAACACGTTCTTTCAGCTTTGTTACAAGACTGAACGCCGCCATAGGCAGTAAGAGGTTCGCCATATCCTTTATGCAGATAACGTCCGCGCCCATATCTTCCAGTTTCAGCGCGAGGTCAACGAAATACTCCTCATTATGAATCGGACTTACGGTATACGACATAGCCGGTTCGCAAATTCCTCCGTATTCCTTGACGCTTTTGACAGCCTGCCGAATGTTGCGCGTGTCGTTCAGCGCATCGAATATGCGTACGACGTCAATGCCGTTTTCTATTGACTTCTTGCAAAACAAATCAACAACATCGTCAGAGTAATTGCGGTAGCCGAGAATGTTCTGCCCGCGCAGTAACATTTGCAGCTTAGTATCCGGCAACGCTTTGCGAAGCGTCCGCAAACGCTCCCACGGGTCCTCGTCGAGGAAGCGCATACAGGAATCGAACGTAGCTCCGCCCCAGCACTCGAGCGACCAGTAGCCGATACTGTTGAGCAGTTCGCACGCCGGGAGCATATCTTCCGTTCTCATTCGGGTAGCAGCCTGCGACTGATGAGCGTCCCGCAAGATTGTATCGGTAATGTAGAGCGGTTTTGCCGTCTTTATGTCTTTTGACATTATGTTAACAACCCATTCCTTTCAGTAGATTCTGTTTGATATTTCAGCTGTTCAGCGCGTCCCAGTCGCGTATAACACGCGGAGTGAGCATTTGGTGGAAAGCGCACAGGCTCTTAGGATTCTGATAAGCCGCACCCACGAAAGCGCAGATATAGTCGCGAAGCCCCTCAAGTCTTACGATTTCATCGACAAAACCGACCTTAGCGCAGTAGTCGGGACGCGATTTGTCCTGATACTTCTTTATGAGGTCGTTCATCTTATCAATGATAGGCTGAATATCTTTTCCGGCGTCTTGGTCTTTGACGAGCCTCCGGGCGTACATAGCGGCTGCTGCGGTTTCGCCGTGCATAACGTAAATCTCGGTTGCGGCGGTACCCAAGCTGAATACGTTAGTGTCGTTACCCTGCGGACCTCCGAGAACGTAGTGCGCAGCGGCGGTTCCCTTACGGAGCGTGACTTCCATCTGCGGGATTTTCGCGTTTTGAATACTGAATATAAGCGATTGCCCCAAGCCCAGTAACTCAGCCTGTTCAGCCGGGTTGCCGACGTCAATGCCCGTCGTGTCCTGCAGCCATACAAGCGGTATACGGTCTCTCGCGCATAAGGTTACGAACTCGCTCATCTTGATAAGTCCTTGCCGGTAGAGCTTTCCGCCTACGCCGACGCTGTTTCCGAGGTATTCGGGATAGTTCGGAATCATTCCCTGATAGTTCGCGATTACTCCGCAGAGCAAGCCGTTGACTTTGGCAAGTCCCGCGACAATTTCAGGCCCGTAGCTTGATTTGAACTCTAAAAACTCGCTGCCGTCGAATAAGCAGCCCAACACCTTGCGCATATCGTAAGCGCGCCGCTGATTAAAGGGGATATGCGTATATAAATCAGTTATAGGATAGGCGGGTTCTTTTGGCTGATCCACGCGGAAAAAGTTTTCGTTATACGCGGGTATAGCGTCTATGTATTTCTTAATGGCTTCCAGAACTCCCTCTTCCTGCGCGTAAACCTCGCGGAAGAAGCCCGTTTCGCCGAAGTGAATTGATACCGAGCCGGGAGGGTCGGATTCTACGCTGTTTTTAGTTGCGTCAATAAGAGCCTGCGCGGTTTCCTTGTCAACGTAACCTTTGGGGTTCATACCACCGACGATACCGGCTCCGCCGACTGCCATATTAGCTTTCTCGTGCGCTATCAAAACCGTCGGGCTGATAGCGTGGTAACCTCCTCCCGCCGGGTTAGTACCGTATATACCGACAATAATCGGAATACCGATTTGCATTAAGTCCGCGTGACGGAAAAAAGGCGTGCCGCCGGTGACGCGACCGGCGTATACCTTTTCTTGTTCATCAAGTTTTACGCCGCTGCAATTCAGGACATAAACCAGAGGTATATTCAGTTGCTTAGCGATATCTGTGGCTCGGGTTAGTTTCAAGGCTTGTCCGGCTACCCACGCGCCGGCGAGCTTTTTGTTATCAGATGCGATAATAACAGCCCACTTGTCGTGAATCTTTCCGAGACCGATTATTACGCCCGCGCTGCCGTCGGCGTTCTCGCCGGCGTTGTAGAGACTGTCGAGCGGAAACCACGAACCGCTGTCGAGCAAGTGGTTCAGACGTTGCATTGCTGTCAGCTGACCGGCTTTATTCAGCGATTCGTCCGTTCGCCCCGAATCAAGAATCTCGGCAATCTCTTTCTGGATGTCGTCCTCAATTTTCTTGAGTTCAGTCTCGTTTTCAGGATTTGCCGCAATCAAGGGTGCGCCGATTGTCGGCATATTCTGAAAATAGCCGGGCATAGAGTAGCCAAATGTGTCCATAGGTAAGCCCTCCTCCAAAGAAGTTGTTCATATGTTTGTATTGGGTAACTACACAGCTAGTATAACAGATTCAACAAGAAATATCAAGTACTATATTAAAGATTTTGCTATTTTGTGCAAAGCTCTCTGTTCCGAACCCCGGACAAAGCTTTAAGGTTCGTCAAGCGCGAACAAACATAACAATAGCGCGTCTCCGGACGATTTCCGCGTTTAACCGCAAGCTCCTTAATGGCGCACATAGGCTGATTTCATCGCGGCGTATCAGCTTAACGGGGTTTTCGAACGTTGCCAAGTCCAACGACTACGGCAGTATGGATAATATTTCCATCTATAGAAAATTCCGATACTTTGCGTCTCTATTCTCCGCTGACAGAACGGAACAGCTCCGGCTGCTGATTTTCAAGCGTGTTACAGACAAGACGCACAGCCGTGCGAAAAAAAGCCTCCGGTCAACCCACAGGGCAGACAATCTGTCTGCCCTAAAAGCTCTATTATCAGCAACTTACTTATACGTCGCAGCCCCGTCGTAGTCGGGGTTCATAACAACCGAAAAATGGAAAATCGGCTTATCTA
>JAISLB010000100.1 GCA_031260685.1 Oscillospiraceae bacterium
GCGCGGCTCAAACTGCACGAGCCGACTGTGTCACTGCGCGTTAACAAAAATACGCCGCCGGAAATCTGGAACTGTGCGCTCGAAACCTCTAAGATTATCGGCGGGCTGCCATTATTCCAGAATGACGACGTGATAATCCCCGGCATTATGAAAGAACTCGGCTTCTCCTTAGAGGACGCCCGAGACTATAGCCTAATCGGTTGTCAGGAGATAGTAGGTTCCGGCAACGATTATCCCGCGCCTAACGGCACGGCGATGTCGCATAACGGCATCTACTGGTCGATTGTCATTACAATGGCGATTAACAACGGTATCAATCCGATGAACGGCGCTCAAGCCCCGGAACACGTCCGTTCGGGTTATCTGTATGAGATGAATTCCATTGAGGAAGTCCGCAACGCTGTCGAGAAACTCGCGCGCTGGATGCTGACGTGGTCCGCTACGCTCAATAACTACGCGGAATACGAACAGGCGCGGCTGTTCCCCTTCCCGAACCTCTCAATTTCGACCACAGGCTGTATGGAGAAAGGTATGGACGTATCGGCGGGAGGAGCTAAGTACAACTCCTACGGCGGTACGGCGACCGGGCTTGCAACCGTAGGCGACAGTCTGACCGCGCTCAAATATATGGTTTTTGACAAAAAGCTTGTCAGCGGAAAAGAGTTCCTAGACGCTATCCTCGCCAATTGGGAGGGTTACGAACCCTTACGCCAGCGGATTATCGCGGAAGTTCCGCATTATGGTAACGCAGACCCCTATGCTGATATCGAGCTGAAATGGATTGTTGACCTCTACTATCAGCTTTGCACCGAGTTTTCTAACCAACGCTGTTCGGTTTACAAAGGCGGAATGTACGGAGCCGCGGACCACGTTCCGCAAGGTGAACTCACGTGGGCAACTCCGGACGGACGCAAGACCGGTACGCCGATTGCTGACGCTATGAGCCCCGTTCAGGGCAGAGACGCCAACGGTCCGACCTCCGTATTCCTGTCAACGACAGTCTTTGACCATACGCGCTTTATGGACGGTATGGCGGTGAATCTGCGTATTCACCCAACCGCGCTTTCAAGTGAGGACGGAGTAATCAAACTTAGAGATATGACAAAGGCGTTTTTCGGAAAAGGCGGTATGGAGTGCCAATACAACGTAGTCGATTCAACAACTTTGCGTAAAGCGCAGGAAAACCCGGACGAACACCACAACCTTGTTGTGCGTATAGCCGGATATTCGGCTTATTTTGTGGAGATGACCGAGGCAATGCAAAACGACGTAATCTCACGCGCCGAACACAGCTTTTAGCTCTTAGCGTTAAGTACGTAAGTTCAGGCGGTTCGGGTCTCGAAAGCGCGCTATAACCAAAACCTTGCGGAACATATATGTTTAGCAAGGTTTTGGTATGCCACGTTTTCGGTGATACTAAACAATTGCAATTCCGCGCAGACTATGATATAATGTACGAAAAAAAGGAGAGCCGACAATGTTATTTACCGAAACTGCCGTCACAACAAGTACGGTATACAGCGGACGTTTGCTATCGGTCCGGAGAGATGAAGTACGTCTCGATAACGGAAACATCGCGGGGCGCGAAGTCGTAGAGCATCCGGGCGGCGTAGCCGTTGTAGCCGTTACAAACGACGGCAAAATAATTTGCGAACGTCAGTTCCGTTATGCCGCAGGTTGCGAACTGCTGGAAATCCCTGCGGGGAAGCTCGAACAGGGAGAGGACCCGCTGGCGGCAATACAGCGCGAACTATCGGAAGAAACCGGCTATACCGCCGCGAATTGGCGTTCATTGGGGAAAATGCTACCCACTCCGGCGTATTGCGAAGAGATTACGTATCTATTCCTCGCGACTGATTTGACTCCCGGCGACGCTCACCTCGATACTAACGAATTTCTCAGCGTTTGCGAATTGCCGCTAAACGAACTCATAGATATGATTATGGCGAACGATATTTCCGACGCGAAAACAATCGCCGGAATTTTGAAAGCGGAACGAATCCTGCGGGATTAGTAAACCCCGCAGGACTTGTATAGTCTTGCTTGTGCCGATTACGATAGCGTTGTTCGGCAGCGAACCGTCAGCATTGAGGATTGAGCAAGCGTTTCATTGCCCGAATTGTTCTTCGTAGATTGCGGGTTTCACTTTGCGCGGCTTGATTACCCCGAGTTTCCGCAGAACTCGCAGTACTAAGCATACCGCAGCCCAGAGAATCATTATCATTCCGCATATTCCGAAGCCTATTACCCATAGATGCCCCGGAGTTCGGTTGTACAAAGCGCGTATTTCGGTAAAGACTTTATCCTGTGTCTGTTCAAGGTGTTCCGCGCAGACTCTAGCCTCGAAGTTGAGATACGCGGTGTTATTCAGCGCGATTGAGCTGTAACGCCGAACGTAGCTTTGCGCGCGTTTGTCCTCGCCGCGTAAATCCTCGTACATTTCGCTCGTGTATATGTCTCTCACAGCGTATACAGCATTGAGTTCGCAATCGGGATATTGGCAGCCTGCGTCAGTTTCTTCGAAAATTCTAACCTCGGCAGCTCTCGGACCGTCGATTAGCATTGCTCCCGCTAAAACGGCTCCGAGAATAAGCGCGATAACGAGCAAGCGCGTTCCGTACGCCGAAATAGTAAGCGGCTTCCCCGTTTTGTACGATATATAAGTCAAGGCAAAGCCCAATACCGCAAGCAGTATCAGCGCGGCTAAAAACACGAATAAAAACGCCGGCAGGTTCATAGTGGGCATTATCATAACGGTACCGCTCCTTTCGTATATGGGGCGGGATTTTTCAAGCCCGCCCGGACGCTTCGGCTACTCCGCGCTTTCTACTGTTTCAATAGCCGGAAGCTGCGTACCTAAGAACTCCGGAATCTGCATACCGGCAAGCTTGAACATCTCATTCAGCGGAGGAATCGACTTCATCATTCCCGCGAGGAAGTTAGATGTTGTAGGACTGCCGCCCTCACCGCCCATTGAGTCCCAAACGGTGATTTTGTCGATATTGAGGTTCTTGATTGCCTCGACCTGGATTCGTACTAACTCTTCAATCTTGTCGGCAATCATAAACTGTACCGCGGATTGCGGGTCTCCGTTAGCCGCGGCTACGAGCTTCGCGAAGCCTTCGGCTTGCTTCTGGAGAATTTCGAGATTACCTCGCGCTTCCGCTTCCATTTTGGCGTAGATAGCGTCGGCTTCACCCTTAGCGAGACGGCGGAATTGTTCCGCTTGGGCTTCTGCTTCGAGTTCTATGCGTTCTTTGGCGATTCGTGCCTTGACGATGATGTCAGCTTGCTGGGTAGCGTTTTCACGTTCGGCGCGCGCGACTTCTGCGGCTTTCTGCGCCGCGTAGGCTTCCTCTTGCGCTTTCGCTTCGGCGGTTTTTTCAGCCGCGGTAGCGCGTCGGAGAGCTTCGGCTTCCTGTTCGCGGCGCGTTGCGTCAGATTGAGCGATTGTAACCTTAGCGCGGTTTTCGCCCTCGACCGCCGTAGCGTCAGCTGCTGATACCGCAACACGCTGGTCGCGGATAGCCGCCGCGGCGCCGGTCTCACCGTCACGCGTCTTTTCCGCCACCGACTGTTTAGCGTCGTTGATAGCTTTCGCTGCGGCTTCTTTACCGAGAGCGTTGATATAGCCCGATTCGTCCGTTATGTCCGTTACGTTAACGTTAATCAGCCGCAGACCGATTTTCTTGAGTTCCGTCTCAACGTTGTGAGCTACGGCTTCGAGGAATTTGTCGCGGTCGGTGTTGATTTCCTCAATGTCCATAGTTGCGATAACGAGACGGAGCTGCCCGAACATAATGTCTTTCGCAAGCTCCTGGATTTCCGAGGTTTTCAGCCCCAGCAGCCGTTCCGCGGCGTTCTGCATTACTCCCGTTTCGGTCGAGATACCAACAGTAAAGCGCGAGGGAACGTCCACGCGGATATTCTGGTGCGAAAGCGCGTTCGCGAGGTCAACGTTAATCGTGAGCGGCGTCAAATCAAGATATTGAAACGCCTGAATAACGGGCCAGATAAACGCCGCGCCGCCGTGAATACAGCGCGAACTGCGCGGACTGCCGTCGGGGTTAGTACCGACTTTGCCGTAGATTACCATAACCCGGTCCGACGGACATTTGCGGTACCGCGAAAGTACCACGATGAACATAGACAGCGCAAACAGCGCGATAACCGAGATGAGAATGAGAGTGGTGGTTGGCACTTGTGTGTTCCTCCTTGTTTGTAGTGGTCAGTGATTAGTGGTTAGTGGTCAGTGGTCAGTTTGCGGGGGACGAGGGTTAGTTAGCGCTTTTACTTCGTTGAGGGAAATTCCTCCGCGCTGGTCATATTCTGCCATATAAAACCTGAGGAGCGCATATATACGATTAGCGTCGTATCGTCTGTATAATGGTAGCGCAGCGCGAATACCTGTCCGAGCTCCACCTGTACGGGGAAATTGTTATACGGGAGCATATCGCCGCGCTTAGGGATATCCTTTACATCTTCGTAGGCGTTCTCAAGCAGCCAGAATTCGCGCGAAGCATTTTTACCGCCGAGACCGCTTATATCCGATACGCCAATGTATACACCTGTGTAGTCCTTGCCGTTAATTGTGAAAGTTTCCGTTTTCCCCGCGTCTGTAAAGTCTGTGGAATCAATAGTAAACTGAAAGGGAGCGTCGTTAAGGTTATCAAAATCCGGAAGCTCGTAGGTTTCGGAGATATATTTTATCAGGTTCTCGTGAAAAATTTTGCTCTCAATCCCGAGAGACGTTTTTGTATCCGGCTTAGCGTAGAATTCAAGGAATTTGTCAAAGCCGTACTCCGATACTATATAGTCTATTGCCGCGTAACCGAATTCGTAGGCTCCGTCGCCGCTATCCATCGTAGTGAGCCGTATCATTGAGGGAAACTTTTCGTTTCGCACAGTTAGCGCAACGGTAGCACGGCGTAAAACCGGTTCGGATTCGGTCAGATACACCGCCATTCCCTCGCGGAGATATGCCGGAGCTTTACTGTTGACTTTTTGCTGGGCGTGATGTACAAATTCGTGAACCGCGACAACGCTAAAATAGTCGTAAGCGTCCATTTCCGGCATAGCTGTTTTAATCATCAGCGTTCTTCCGTAGTACAGACCGTCGTAGTCGCCGCTGTCGTTTTGATGAGCTGCGGCTTTTAGACTGTCGTTGTCGGGATAGAGACGGACGTTGGTTTTGTCGAGGATTACGACTTTCAGCGTAGTGGTAATCCGCTCAAAGTTATCTTCGAGCGCGTTTGCCAGCGCGGTAACTGTTT
>JAISLB010000139.1 GCA_031260685.1 Oscillospiraceae bacterium
TGCGCGCCATTTTTCTTCCATTATCTCCGGGTAGTAGCTGCGCTTCGCCTGACGAAGCCCCGGCAAGCCCATATCGTCCTCGCGGTTTATGTAGCGTACAGCGGGATATTCCTCACGTACAAGCCTCGCGAAATCGCGGTTGATTACCTGATAAGCTCCGTTCAGCTCGGGAACCGCTTTCTCAAAGTGCGTAACGAAAGTATCGCCGGAGAGTATCTCGCCGATTGAAAACGCCGCCACGCTCCCGTCCACGCGAAGCAATCCGCCCAATAGGTTCAGCTCGTGGTATTTCAGCACAGCCTGTTCAAACGCGTGTGATTCCCCCGGGATAGTGTCAAAGGCTTCGTCGTCCTCGCCGCTTATCCAGATTCCGTAGGCTAAGATACATTCGCCGATATTGTCCTTAGTGACAAGCTCAAAGTTGTACCCGGGGTTATTCTCCTCAAAGCGGCGCACGTGAGTACGCTTATTGTGGAGCTTTTTGCCGGAAACGTCCGCAAGCTTCCCGATGTCATACACATAGTCGAATAAATCGGTCTGCGGCTCCGAAGTTACGCGCCCCGGGTAGAAGCCGTTAACCGCTTCGAGCTGACGCGGGTTAAGAGCCGCAAAGCGTTTAGCTCCGGCACGTTCTATAAGTTCGCGTGCGTGTTCGTCGTTCTCCGCTCCGAGAGGATAGCTAAACGTATAGCCGCCGTCGGAATCGACAAAACGCACCAGCATTGAGCCGCTGTTGAAACTCGCGTCATATTTGTACGAAGCTCTCCACGCCCAAAGGTTGATAAAGCCAAAGTCAGAATTGCGGGTTTTTTCGCGCCCTGCCGCTTCCCGCACCGCTTGTAAATGCGGCAAGGCTATTGGTTCAAAGTCCATTATATACCTCTTGATGTGCCGTTTTCAGCACACTTCCAGCAGTATTTCCATTGTACCGCCGCAGACCATTCCGTCGTCCTCGGCATCGTCGGTTAAATCCAATTCGTAAAGCGTCCACAATTTGCCGGAACGCACTAAGTCACGGGCGCGGAGCAGTACGTCACCCTCCGCGCAGCCGCCGCCTATCGTCCCGAAGCTGCGTCCGTCGCTTACGTTCACTATCATCCGCGCTCCCTCATCCCGCGGAACACTTCCGTCGGTAGCTACCACCACCGCCTGTACGTAATCTACGGGAGCCGCGGCGGCAAGGACTTGCAGCTGTTCAATATCCAGCGGGAAGTCGCCTACGCCGTTATCCGTCTTACGGCGGTATTCCACAATCTGTCCCGCGATTGCAAGCGATATTTCCTCCGGAGTGACCGCGCCGATATTAAGCCCTATCGGAGAATTGAGCTTAGCAAGCCTTTCGCCCGAGAATCCCGCGTCGAGTATGTCCTGCTTGACAATAGCGACTCTTCTGCGCGAACCTATCATACCTAGGTAGTACGGCTCCTCGCCGCTAAGTGCAAAACGCAGGCAGTCAGCGTCGTGCTTATGTCCGCGGGTGACGATTACTACGTAATCGCGCTTAGTGAGCGTGAGGTTCTCCGAAAGCCGCTCGAAGCCGTCGCAAACTACCGTAGAATCGGGAAAACGCTTCTCATTGGCGAAAGCCGGGCGGTCGTCGTAAATAAGCGTTGAGAAACCGAGAAACTTCCCGAGTTTAGCCAGCGCGAAGCCAATGTGACCCGCGCCGAATATTACGAGCCTCTCCTCCGGAGCGTAGAAATCGACAAGCGTGCCGCCGTCCCATTCGCTGTACACCGAAGCGTCCGTAAGCGACTTAGTACGCGTACCGTCAGCGTTATAGCGCGTAGTAACGCTGAAAGGCGTACCATCGGCAACGAGAGATAAGAGTTGTGAATAAAGTTCCATACTATCGTCCTTTCAAAAGTTAAGAAGTTCTTCCTCCGTCAAGATGTGAAATTCGCCGTTATCCGCTTGTTTGAGTGCTTTTTCCAGCCACTGTTTATTTCGTTCAATATATTCATCAAGTGTCTCCTGGATTTCCACTTGAATTTGTTCAGCAATCATTTTTTATCCTTTCGTTTTGTGGAACACGGGACGAGCGTCCCTACAAAATTGCAGCGTTCACCGCAACCCAAGTCCAAGCCCTTCGTCTCTAATATTTAATATTTAATATCTGTTATCTGATATCTAATATCTGTTATCTGTAATAACTCCGCCGCAGATTACCGTGCCGCCGTCGTACAGCACTACGGATTGCCCCGGGGTAATAGCGCGCTGCGGTTCGTCGAATTCTACGCGCAAAACACCGCTTTCCGTGAACTCCGCTGTACAGGGCTGCTCAATCTGCGAGTAACGCGTCTTAGCCGAAAGACGGTAGCTTGCGGAGAGAACATCGGGGACAAGTACGTTGACGTCTTTCGCAGACAGCACCGAGCTATAGAGTTCGCGCTCCGTCCCGAGAATTACGTCGGAGCCGCGCTTCGCGGTTACGTAGAGCGGTTCCGAGTAACTCACTCCGAGACCGCGCCGCTGACCTATCGTGTACGCAAGCGCGCCTTTATTTTTGCCGAAGTCCTGACCCTGCGTCCCGACGAAGCAGCCCGCTCCCGGGAGCGCGATTTTTCTATCCCGCGCCCAATTTCCGATGAAAGCGGCGTAATCCCCGTCAGGGACGAAGCAAATGTCCTGACTGTCCCGCTTATTAGCCGTGAGCAAGCCTTTTTCTCTCGCAATACCGCGCACCTCGCTTTTCGTCAATTCTCCGAGCGGCAGCTTTACACGTTGTAAGTCGTCCCGCGCTATCATATAGAGTACGTAACTCTGGTCTTTTTTGCCGTCCAGCCCCTTTTGCAGATAGTACTCGCCGCCGATTCGCGTTATCCGCGCGTAGTGACCGGTGGCGATATTCGCGAAGCCGAGTTCGCGGGCTTTCGAGAGCATACGTCCGAATTTCAAATGGCGGTTACACTCAATACAGGGGTTCGGAGTATCGCCCGCGATGTACGTTTCGGCAAAATTATCAATTACGGAGCTTTGGAACTCCCGCTTGAGGTTTAGTACAAAGTAACGTATCCCAAGCTTCGAGCAAACGCTCCGGGCGTCGGTAACGTCGTCAACCGAGCAGCATTTGCCGTCCTCGCCGTCGAAAAGTTTTAGCGTAGTTCCCGCGACCCTGTCCGCGCAGCCGCTTTCCAGAACAAGGCAAGCCGCGACGGAGCTGTCAACCCCGCCGCTCATACCTATAAGAGTGCCGCTGACAGCGCCCATAAATTCAGTCTTTTTCCGGTTCTTCGCCGAATTCGTCGTCGTCATCGGCGAGAAGCTCAAATTCGAGAGTTTCACCGCAGGCTTTGCAATCAATGCTGCCTTTACGAACGTCGTCGAGAGTTAGCGTAATTGTCGCTCCGCACTTCGGGCAGGCTACTTCGAACTCGTCACAGTCTTCACAGTCGCAGTCGGGGTCGTCGCAGCCGTGCTTATGACCGTGGCTATGTTCGCAGCCGCAGTCGCAATCGTCTTCGTCCTCGTCGTTGTCAAAACTGTCGTCGTCGTCCCAGCTCCAGTCGTCGTCATCGTCATCGTCGTCGGGGTCGCCGAGGTCGTCGATAAGTTCGTCGAAGTCCTCTTCGAGTTTTTCGAGTTCTTCCTCGAGTTCCTCTTGGTTTTCGTCGATTTGGTCAACTAAGTCCATAAGGTTGTCGAGTTCGTCCGCGAGGTCCTGAATATCAGCCTCGTAAGCCGCGATTTGGTTCGCGATATCGGCGATAAGGTCAACGACATTGTGGAGGACTTTGCCCTCCGCGGATTCGTTAGAAAGAGCCGTACCGGCGGTAAGCCCTTTGAGGTAAGCTGCTTTCTCGGTAATTTTGTCCATAGATTCTCCTTTTTTGGCGTCTGAACGAGCTTATTAGTGGTCAGTGACCAGTGACCAGTGGTTAGTGGTCAGTGGTTAGTGGTCAGTGGTCAGTGGTCAGTGGTCAGTTGCTAAATATTAAATATGATGGTTTCAGCCTTGTTACGCACACTACGTCCAAACCCCCGTAACTGACAACTACAACTACTGACCACTGACAACTGCAACCACTGACCACTGCTTCACTGTTTAACGCGCTGCATATAGTTGCCCGTAGCGGTTTCGATTTGTACTACGTCGCCCTCCTCGATAAAGAGCGGCACTTTGACCTCCGCGCCTGTTTCGACCGTAGCGGGTTTCTTGACGTTTGTGGCTGTATCGCCCTTAAAGCCCGGTTCAGTCTCGGTTATTCTCAAATCAACGAAGTTCGGCAGATCAACTCCGAAGACTTTACCCTTATAGGATAAAACCTTGACGTTTGTCTCTTCTTTGATAAACTTGAAGCCCTCCGGCAGAATGTCCTTGCTGATAGGCTCCTGCTCGTAGGTTTCGTTATCCATAAAGTAGTACAAATCGTCATCGCTGTAGCTGTACTGCATATCGCGGCGTTCGACGAAAGCCGCCTCAACCTTTGCGCTCGGGTTGAAAGAAGTCTCTACCACGGAACCCGTGATAACGTTGCGGATTTTGGTACGTACAAACGCGGCTCCTTTGCCCGGTTTGACGTGCTGGAACTCGATAACTTGGTAAACGCTCCCGTCCCATTCGAACGTAACGCCGTTGCGGAAATCACCCGCTGTCATAAGCATTTCCTCTCTTATTCATTAGACCTGTTCCAAAACCGTATAGTACGAGACGGACGACCGCAGCTGTATTGTATATACCGCAAGGGAGGACAACGAAGTAATATGCGGTTTTGGAACAGGTCTAGTTAGTATTGCCCCTAAGCGGGCTTGTTACCTCTATTATAAACCATATCAGCCGAAATTGCAAGCCCCGAATTACGCGGTAGTTTCCGCAAAAGCTTCCGCACGCATTTCCGCAAGCGGCGCAAACTCCCGGATAGCCGCAGTAAAGGCGTAAGCCTTGCGCATATTTAGCTCAGTAATTCGCGACTCTCTCGGGTAACGCACAATGACAGCGTGTTTTGTGAGCGTTTCAAATTGCTGCCTAAACTGCCCGAAATTCTCGTCATAAACACTACATTCATCGCACAGCTCAACGAGGTTATGAGTCTTTGACAGTTCGTCAAGTCCATTGTAAATCAAATAGGCTTTCAGCCATTTTTCAACAGCTTGCTGACAATGAAAGCAGATAATCTCCAGTTGCAGCGGATAATGACCCAACAGGATTTCGACAGTATCATAATCATTATCGGCGTAGAAAAACCACTCGCGAATATTTTCAAGTGTGCTCATAGAATCGCACCCCCTTATTGGCGATTGTCTTATCAAGCGTTGTTGCCTGTCTCCTGTAGTCAAAGACGCTTGCTTTCTTGACTAACAGGTCGGTAGGAAAATGAAGTTTCCTACTGTATGAGCCTCCAATTTCTACCTCTAGGTCCAGTTCCCGCGCTTCTACGCTGTCGGGGACTATTACGCAGATATCGAGGTCGGAGTCTTTGTGCGGCACTCCATAGGCGTAGGAACCAAAAAGGTAGATTGCCTCGGTATCGGGAACTACGGACAATACGCCCTCTTTGATTATTCGCAGTTTCTCTTGTATTTCAGGGGTTTCGTACGGTTTCATAACGTTCACCTCCCGCAACGCCTTGCGGTATTCAGTCCATATCACTCTCCATATAGCTATTATAACATAAATTTTCATAATATACAAGCTCTATTAACACATTTGTAACATTTAGCGCGGAGTTATGTGCTACAATGACATAGTTCCGCCGTGACAATGCATTGCAAGGAGATGATTTGCTTGAACGAGGATAAAAAAGAAATCGGCTTTGAACCCGCCGAGATAGAAAACTGCGCGGGAGGAAAGCACAATCTGCGCAAAATCCCTATTTTGCTCGGGATTCTTGTTATCGGAGCCGTTATCACCGCTACATCGGCTTTCCTTATGAATATCGCCGCGGATAAGGTGCTGCCCGCGGTTGCCAACGCGGGTTCAGATCCCGCAGCAAGCTCCGGGGACATCTACCGCGAGAGTGCGCCGCCGCTTGAACCCAAAACCGGAGAAGCCTCCGGCGATGTCAAGCTCGATATCGTCCCGCGCCCGGACGGTGAATTCCAATCGCTCAACGTTCTCTACGAGAAGCTGGCGCCGTCAGTTGCCGCGATACAAAGCGGTTCGGGATCTTCCGCGATAGCTCTCGGAACCGGCATCGTTATCTCCGCCGATGGCTATATACTAACCTGCGGACATTTGCTCGAAAACACCAATTCCGTAACGGTACTTTGCGCGGACGGAATGGAGTACCCGGCTACTCTCGCGGGTATTGACGCGGTGAGTGACCTCGCGCTGCTTCAAATAAAAGCCGTCGGGTTGATTCCCGCTGAATTCGGCTCGTCGCTGTCGTCCTCCGCGGGCGAAGCCGTACTCTCTATCGGAGACCCCATAGGCTCGGTACCGATTCTCACGACCGGGATTCTCTCCGCGGTGGTTCCGGATATGCGCGTCAACGGCTTACCGACAAGGCTGCTCTTGACGAATCTCGGCAACACCGGCGGAAGCAGCGGCGCACCCGTTTTTAACTACTACGGTCAAGTTATAGGCGTTGCGAACTCTCGGCTCAAAGTTAAGGACGGCTCAAAGCTTTCCGCCCTGACCGCCGAAATGGTTACGTCCATTGTCTCTGACCTTTCGGAATACGGAAAAGTTCCCGGCAGACCCGCTCTTAACGCCGATATACGCGATTTGCAGCCGGGGTACTCAGCGTTTCTAGGGCTTCCCTCCGGTACATACGTTGTGTCGGCAGCTAAGGACTCCGCGCTTAAAAAAGACGACATCATCACCGCCGTGGACGGTTTCGCGGTTAACAGCGCGTCTGACCTCAACGCCTATATCAACGGCAAATCAGTCGGCGACAGCGTTACCCTAACGGTAGTCCGCGGGAGAGATTACGTAGAGATAACGGAAACGCTGAAAGAACGCTGACCGCAAAGCGAACACACG
>JAISLB010000164.1 GCA_031260685.1 Oscillospiraceae bacterium
CTTTCGGGGGTAACGGTGGAAATTCCGGATTAAAAGGCGGTTTGTCGGAGGAAGACTATGTTTAAAACGGTTCCTTTTTACAATTTACCCCTATGAGATTGTAGGTCTTGCCTTTTTCCTCGGTAGTTTTTGAAACAAGCGAAGTGTCATTGCTTGACAAGTGCGGATATTCACGTGTGACTTTCATCTCGTAGGAGCTTGTCTTAGTCCCCGCAGTTTCGACCTTGATACTCGCAACGTCCAAAGTAAGCAGCCCTGCGAAATCGTCCTCGGTTTTGAAATCAATTGTCGGAGCAAGCAGAGTGAGGATTTTCTCCATATCTTTGGTATCGGTATTAAGAGTGACAATTTCCTTATGCTCTTTTGTTTCAGCGTTAGCTGTTTCTTTGCGCAGAATGTCTGTAAGCGTGTACTTCCAGCCGCTACGTTCGAAGCTATCGCGCGGTATGTCAGACGGACGCTCGTTTGCGTTTAGTTCATAAGTCTTGATTATCTGCCGACCGCCGTTGTCGCGGTTCTCTGTAACGTCTATCGGATAGACATTGAGAAACACAGGCGCGGCGGGTTGCTGTATTGGCTCATTTGCGGGGTCTTTCTCCGGCATAACTACTGTAATCGTAACATTCGATGAAGATGTGTCGTTTTCAGCCGCAAACGCCGCGAATGTTGTGGATAGCGCAAGGAATATGCAGACTGACGCAAAGGTAAGTATTAGTTTTTTCATTCGTCATCACCGTCCTCACTGTCGAGGTCTACTTCCTCGTCGTCGTCAAAATTGCTGTCCTCATCTTCCTCCGACTCATACGATGTTTCAGAATTGCCGCCTTTCTTCGGGCGAACGATTTTGAAATAGTACGCCGCGCCGCCGATTACCACGACTGCGATTAAAAGGAATATCAGCGTGCTGTTACCGCTACTTTTCGCGGGTACGGGTTCAGGTTCGGGCGAGGGTTCCGCTGTAACTTGCGGCTCGGGCGAGGGAGTGATTTCGACTGTGGGTATTGCGCTGACACTTTTGCCGTTACCGGGCTTTGCCAGTGACGCTAAATCGTCCTCGTTCACGGCGTTTAGTAAGTACACGTTATCGCTGTTGCGCTGACGGTCTACGATTAAGAAAAATGTGTTTCCGTCCGGGGTTTCAACCGTGAAAAACTCTTTGCCGTCGCCGTCCGTGACGTTATCAAGTACAGTCCCTGTTCCGTCCGGTGTTAGAGGCTTGGTTCCGTCCGGCACCGCCGATTCGCTTGTTTCACTTGGTGTATTTAGTTCTTGCGCGGCTATTGGCTCATAATACGGGTTCTTGAACGTCACAGAGTTTGATATACGCCCGCTGTTATCGGTAGCTTTAACTGTGACATATTCGTCAATAGCTTTTGCGTAGTCACTCAAATTGAGTTCTAACGCTTGTTCAGAGTTTGTATCACGCTCCGCTACATTTATGTGAAGCGTATCACCCGTAAGCCACACCTCTTTGACTGTGAGTGCGGTATCGGTCAGCGCAGTGTTCTCCTGCGCGGGTTCGTCAGCGGCAGACGCGCTTATCCCGAATAGGGATAGCGTGCCGATAACGAGTATCAGCGCAAGTAGTAAGGCCCCGAAACCGTTAGGCTTTGGAACGCGGCTATTCTGATTGAAAATTGACATTAAGTTCCTCCTGTTCTGCCGCGCTGTCGGTAATATCCGCAGTCGTGGCTTTGTTTTGAGATATTTTAAGCTGTGCGGAGAAATCCTCGTTGCCGATTAGTTCGCGGTATCTCGCGGCTATTTCAAAGGCTTCAAGCATCTCCAGCAGCTTATCGACTTCGCGGATTTTTGCGTAAAGCTCGGCTGTTCTTGCTTTTGTCTTAGCCAGTTCCGCTTTGTATCGTGCGCGGTCAGCCCGCGCTTTTTCGATTTTATCGTTGCTTATATTTTCCATTACTCTCTCCTTTCAGTTAATACGCCCAAAGGCGAAAAAGTGTTCTTGCCAGTACGCCGTGTCGATGTATGTGTACTGTATTGGGCTGCCGCAATGGAGCATACGGGGTCTGCCGCTCGCGTCCGTTCCTACATAGAAACCAACGTGTGAAACCGGACTCGAAGTAGAGTATGTACCTTGGAAAAACACCAAATCTCCGGGTTTTGCTTCACTTGCTGATACAGGCGTACTGATATTATATAGCCCTGTTGCTCCGAGCCTGTCAATGTCTTTGACACCCGACGCCCGTAGGACGAATGACACGTACCCAGAGCAGTCAAACGACGTTGACGGAGAACTTCCCCCGTACACATAGGGATAACCGAGGTAGCGTTCGGCTTCGGCAATCAACGCGGCATACGTTCCATCGCCCATAGGCGTTCCGGGGTCTCCGTAGGTCGGTGTGAAATTGAAACTGCCGCTGGCCGCAAAGTAAAGCGCGTTAAGATACTGACCGTTTTTGAGAATTTCAAGGTGTAGATGACTGCCCGTACTGCTTCCCGTGTTACCGACAGTCGCAATAATGTCGCCTGTTTTCACGGCCTGACCGACAGCGACATTCAGCGTGTCGCAATGCGCGTATTTGCTGACTAAACCTTTATCGTCCTCAATAATGACCACGTTACCGTAATCGCCGGAGTAGCCCGCGAACGTGACGGTTCCGTCCTGCCCCGCGTGAATTTCTGTGCCAAGCGGTAAGCCAATGTCTACGCCCTTGTGATAGTTTTTCTCACCGCT
>JAISLB010000047.1 GCA_031260685.1 Oscillospiraceae bacterium
GGCGCGAGTTTCGGCTTAGTCTTTGGATGGCGCGGAGTGAACACCGTGCAGCAATCCTCGTAGGGGCGCGAAGATATATCAAACGTGCCGATTTTCCTTGCAACCTCGACGATTTCGGACTTGTCGGAGCCAATCAGCGGACGCATAACCGGAAGGTTTACGGCGTTTTCGGTTACTGCTATCGCTTCCTGCGTCTGGCTCGCGACTTGCCCCAGCGATTCACCGGTAATGAGCGAACCGGCGCCGTTGCGGATTGCAATGCTCTCGGCGATTCGCGTCATAAAGCGGCGCGAGATTACTGTGAACAGCTCCTCGGGGCATTTGCGGCGTATTTCCTCCTGAACGTGCGTAAAGTTTACCACTATCAGCGACAGCTTCTCACAGTAGGGGAGCAGAACGCGGCAAAGGTCGAGAACTTTCTCCTTGGCAAGCTCCGAGGTATACGGAGGCGCATTGAAGTGGACGGGAATAACTCTAAGCCCGCGCTTAGCCATTTTGTACAGCGCGACAGGACTGTCAATCCCGCCGGAAAGCAGACAAACGCTTCGCCCGGAAACTCCCACGGGAAGTCCGCCGGAGCCGGGAAGCGGCGCACCGTGGATAAACGCTTGACTATCGCGCACTTCGGCATTTACGCAGAATTCGGGATTGTGTACATCTACTCGAACCTCCGGGTAAGCGTCGTTGAGCGCTCCGCCGACATATTGCGACAGCTCGATTGAGGACAGCGGGAAGCGTTTGTCGCTGCGTTTTGACTCTACCTTGAACGAACTGATTTTGCCGAAAATATCCGCCAAACTGTCAATCGCGGTTCGCGCTATTGCGTCTTTATCCTTTTCGCAGGGTACAGCTTTGCAGACATTGACAATGCCGAAAGTTTTGCAGCATAAGTCAGCCGCAAGCTCCATATCGGCGGCTTCGGAACGTGCCTCAACGTAGATAGTGCTTTGCTTTGCGGAAACGTAAAAATCTCCCGCGGTACGGAGCTTGACTTTTAGGTTGCCGATTAAGCGTTCCTCAAAAAAGCGCCGGTTGCCGCCTTTGAGTATGAGTTCCCCGGGCTTTAATAGTAATTGATAATTGATTATTGACAATTGATAATTATCCTAACCTTTCAAATGTAGTTTTCAGCTTTACATACAGCTCTTTGTAGAGTTCGTATTTCCTCGTATAATCGGCAGTTGAATCCGGGACGTAAACCGTTCTCTCATTATCAATTATCAATTGTCCATTGTCAATTGCCAATAACGCCGCTCCGTAGGCTGCTCCCTGGTCGAGTTCGGGAGCTTCTATCGCGGCTCCGAGTATATCGGCGAAGATTTGGAGCCATTTGCGGTTTTTTGCTCCGCCGCCCGTTGCCGTCAGTGACGTTATCTCAACTCCGAGTTCGCGGAATACGTCCAGACATTCGCGCTGTGAGAACGCTACGCCCTCGTAGACTGCGCGGAGCATTTCGCCTCTCGTAGTATTCGCCGTAAGACCGAAAAATACGCCTTTCGCGTTAGGGTCGGGGTGCGGACTGCGTTCGCCGTTGAGATAGGGCAGAAAAACCACGTTCGTACTGTCCGGAATATCGTCGTAGTCAATATCGCCGCAAAGTTCCGTAAACCACTTGACGGAGAGAGCCGCAGACTGCGTACAGCTCATAAGCATACGTTGACCGGGGAGCGCGGAACAAAGCGTGTGTATACGTCCCCGCGGGTCAGTTACGGCGCGGTCAACGGGAGCGAGGATAACGCCGCTCGTACCGATTGAGAGCATTGCGGAACCGGGTTTCGTTACTCCTACGCCGATAGCTCCGCAGGCGTTGTCAGCTCCTCCCGAGAATACGCGAATATCGCCGTAGCGTCCGGTTTCGGCGTTGCTCCGCATTATCTCCGGTAAGAGTTTGCGCGGGATTCCGAGCTTTTCGAGTATCTCATCGCTCCAGTCGAGGCTGTTGATGTCAAAAAGCTGTGTGCCTGCTGCGTCGCTCGGCTCCGTCGATACGATACCCGTGAGCATAAGCCGGACGTAATCCTTCGGGAGCAGAATGTGGCGGGTTTTAGCCCAGATTTCCGGCTCGTTGTTTTTTACCCAGAGGATTTTTGCCGCCGTGAAACCTGTCATCGCCTGACTGCCGGTAATTTCCGCAAGTCTTTCGGCTCCGATTAGTTCCGTGAGTTCCGCGGCTTCTTTCGAAGTGCGCTGGTCGCACCAGATAATCGCGGGACGCAGAACGACGGCTTCGTCATCGAGCAGTACAAGCCCGTGCATTTGCCCCGAGAACGAAATTCCCGCGCACTTCTCCGTTTCCGTGAGCTTCGCGATACAGCTAACCGCGGCATCGAGCCAGTCGCGCGGATTCTGCTCCGCCCAGCCCTCACGCGGGGCTGACAGTTCGTAGCTTACGCTGTGTTCCGCGAGTACCGTGCCCTGATAGTCTACGGCAAGTGCTTTTACGCCGGAGGTGCCGACGTCAATACCGATATACATATATCTATTCTCCTAAACCGTCAATTATTTCGAGCGGAATCAGCGGGTTTCGGAACTGCGCGGTACCGATTGAGAGCATCGTCGCTCCCGCAAGCAGCATTTCACGCGCCGTATCAACGTCCGAGATTCCGCCGAGTCCCATTATCGGGAGCTTCACCGCCCGCGCAACCTGCCAGACACAGCGGAGCGCGACGGGAAATACCGCGGGTCCCGACAAACCGCCCGTTACATTCGCGAGAATCGGTTTACCGGTTTTGAGGTCGATTCTCATTCCGAGGAGGGTGTTGATAAGGCTCAAAGCGTCCGCGCCGGCTTTTTCGCAGGCTACGGCGATTGCCGCGATGTCGGTTACATTCGGCGTTAGCTTCACCATAACGGGAACGCCTTTCGCAGCTTCTTTTACGGCGTAGGTAACTTCGAACGAAGCCACCGGGTCGGTGCCGAAAGCGGTTCCCCCGGCGTGAAGATTCGGGCAAGAGATGTTGACTTCGAGCATATCAACTCCGCCCTCAACGAGTATAGCGGCTATTTTGGCGAATTCCTCCGGACTTTCCCCCGAGAAGTTCGCAATAATCTTTGTGTCGAAACCGCGCAGAAACGGCAGTTCGTCACGAACAAAAGCCTCAACCCCGGGGTTTTGCAAACCTACGGAATTGAGCATCCCCGCGGGAGTTTCGGCAACCCTCGGCGGGAGGTTCCCGAGCCTTGGAAGCAGCGTCACGCCCTTAGTGCAAATTCCGCCGAGCCGCGACAGGTCGTACAGTTCGGCAATTTCACGTCCAAAGCCGCAGGTTCCGCTGGCGAGAGTTACGCGGTTTTTGAAGTTTATACCCGCAAAGCTTACCATATTATCGCCCCGCTTTCGAATACAGGTCCGTCTTTGCAGACACGCGAGTAGCCTTTTTTAGTCGCGCAGACGCAAACTAGGCACGCTCCGTAGCCGCAAGCCATATGCTCCTCCATAGAGACGTACAGCGGTAACTGCTCCTTAGCAAGCATCAGCTGACAGTTGCGGAGCATAGCTTTCGGTCCGCAGGCGAACACCGCGCTGTATTGTGATAAGTCAACGCCCGAGAGGTCAACGACTCCCGCTTTCCCGAGACTTCCGTCATCTGTGAAAACGTTGACAGTTCCGCAAGCCGCCGAAAACTCCGGTATCAGTATCGCGCGTTTGCCGTTTGCAAAACCCAGTACCGCATCCGCGCCGCAGCGTCTCGCCGCGAATAGGAGCGGAGCCGCTCCCAGTCCGCCGCCGATGAGAAGTACGCGCCCGTCAACCTCCGGGAAGCCCTTGCCGAGAGCGCGTCCGACCTGCGGCTCTGATATTTGATATTGGCTGTTTGCTAACTGTCTTGTACCCTCGCCTTTTAGTTCAAAGACGAAACGCACGAAACCGCTTTCTTCGCTCACGTCACAGACCGACAGCGGACGCCGGAGATATGCCGAACCTCCGCAATCAATATGAGCGAACTGACCGGGCTGTGCGGATTTCGCAAGCTCCGGCGCGTAGGCTTCGAGAGAGTATATATTCTCGGCAATCTGCCGTACTGCGCTTGACACTTTAAGCATCTCCCCGCTTTATTGAGATAATCTGACCAAGCAGTTCGGCATTTGCGGTTTTAACGATGTAGTTGTTACCGACGCGGATTTCCTGCGTAAGCACGGTATTCGTCAAATCAGCTGAATCGACAAAGGCGTGGCATTTGAACTTTATGCGGCAAAACCACTTTACACCTTCATTGAGACGTATTACCGCGCCGCCGAACGTCAGTTCCACGCGCTCCGCGTCGTGATAGTCGGTTATTACCTCGTCTACGTAACCGTCAAAGGCTTTTCCGCTTGAAACCATTTGCACGGGGTATTCAAGTCCCGCGTAGTAATCGGCGATTTGGGTACGCGCGAGGTCTACTACTACTTCGTAGTCAATCCTTTGCGTAACCCCGATGATAGGTACCGGTTTGTCAGCCGTCTTAACGCGGTAAGCGAAAAATCCGACCGCGGCAAGTATGACAATAATGACGATAATGTCCACGACATTGAGACGAAATCTCTTTTTCTCCATTTTGCTGTTGACCTCCGTTGAAAATTAGTGTAAAATGAGTGGGATTGCAGCTATTATATCACGATATACAGAAAATTACAAGGGGGTACAAACTTTGAAAAGGATAGCAATCATAAACGGCGGCGACATAGGCGGCGCAAAAACGCATATCATACTGCTGCTTGAATATATGCTTCGGGTATCAGCGGAGAACGAACTCAGCGTTGACTTCATCTGTCTGCGGGAGAGCGACCTCGCGGCAAAGGCGCGCGCGTTGGGCGTTAACGTTTTCGTCCCGCCCAATATGAAGCTGCCGACGGTGCTGAAATTCCTGCGCGAAACTTTCAAGCGCGGCTACGACATAATCCACAGCCACGGTACGCGAAGCAACGCGCTTCTGCTTCTTATGAAGCCCTTTCTGCGCGGAGTTACGGTCAGTACGTTCCACTTAGATTTTGCTCACGACTATGCTGATAAGCAGCCGCTCTCGCGCTTTGTCTATATGCTGATTGCGCGGACGGCGCTTCGCAGTACCCGCTACCAAATTTCCGTCGCGGACGAGCTTACGGAGCAGCTCATCATTCGCGGTCATAAGCCGGAACGTCTCTTTACGCTGTATAACGGACTTGACACAGAGCGCGAACTATCTCGGCGGACAGAGCGCAAAGCCGGAGAAAGCGTAGTAATCGGCATCGGTGCGCGGCTTGTCGTACAAAAAGACCACGGAACGCTGCTTCGGGCTTTCGCGGTACTTCGCGGAGAGGGAGCGGACGCGATTCTGCGTATTGCCGGTACGGGACCGGAGGAAGCTAAGCTCAAAGTCCTCGCGGACGAGCTGCATATCGCGGACAGCGTCAAATGGCTCGGCTGGGTAACTGATATGGACGCTTTCTACGCCGGAAACGATATTAACGTCCTCTCTTCTCACGCGGAGGGTTTCCCCTACAGTCTGCTCGAGGGTGCGCTCTATGGTCTCGCGACCGTAAGCAGTAACGTTAACGGAGTTTCCGCGCTGATAACTCACGGCGAAAACGGCTTTATGTTCGCCTCGGAGGATTACCGGGCAATGGCGCGGTACCTCAAGCTTTACGTAGAGGACGCGGAACTTCGCGAACTTCACGGCGGACGCATACACGATACCGTACTCGAAAAATTTTCGGCGGAAACTATGGCGGCGCGGCAAATCGAAATCTATAACGCAATTCTCTCGCGCGGAAGCTCAAAACGTCAGAGCGTGCTAATCTGCGGAGCCTACGGAATGGGGAACATCGGCGACGAGGGAATCCTCAAGGCTATTATCGCGGAGGTGCGCTCTATCGACCGCGACGTCCCCATTGCCGTATTATCGCGCAAGCCGAAATTCACCGCGAGAACGTATAAAGTACGCGCTGTGCATACGTTCAACGTATTCCGCTTCGCGCTTACGGTGAGACACACTAAGCTCTACATCAACGGCGGCGGGAGCCTTATGCAGGACGAAACGAGCAGCCGCTCGCTGTGGTTCTATCTGTACACGCTGCTTGCGGCTAAACTCTCGGGCGTGAGCGTTTTGATGTACGGCTGCGGAATCGGTCCAATCAAGCGCAAGCTCAACCGCAAACTCGCCGGCGCTATTATCGATAACTGCGTGACTGCGATAACTCTCCGCGACGGAAACAGCGCGGAGGAGCTTCGCAGCTTAGGGGTTACGAAGCCCGGAATCCACGTTGCCGCCGACCCCGCGCTAACTCTCGAAATCGGCGAAAGCGTCAGGAGCGACGCTCCCGAATATGCCGTAACGCTCCGTGAATGGCGCGGCGTCGAGTCTAAGCTCTCCGCAATTGCCGAAGCGATAGACAAAACCTACGCTAAGTACGCTCTTACGCCGGTTTTCGTACCTATCGACAGTAAGGACCTGACGGTAATGCGGAAAGTTGCGGAGCTGCTGACTTGCCCGTACCAGATCCGCGAAAGCTACGACGCGCCCGAGGATATAGTCCGCGAACTTCGCAATAAGCGTTTTGCGCTGTCGATGCGGCTTCACGCCCTGATATTCGCGGCTTCTGCGGAAATCCCCCTTGGCGGTATTGTCTACGACCCGAAAGTTCGCGGCTTCCTTAACCACATAGGTCAGCGCAACTGCGTAGATTTGGACGAACTAACGGCGGAGCGGCTATTTGCGGTAATCGAAACCTGCGCCGCAAACCGCGAATCCGGAGATAACGGTACCGCAAGGCTCCGCGAACTCGAAGCCGTCAACCGCAAGATACTCGCGGAAGCGATGTCGTGAGAAAAAGGAGACGGAACTAGTGTCCCGCCTCCGCAGCTTGCTACTCTTTGCCGGGCCATATCCCGTCTCCGGTGTATGTACCGCTTCCGTCGAACGGTATTCCCTCGCCGAGAGATATATCCGCGCCCGCTTCCACGTGAATTGTGCCGTTGTTGGTTAGCGTCCCGCCGGTAACGGTTATACCGCCGAATGGGAACTCAATATGCCGCCATTTATACTGTGCAGCTACCGGAATTGTCACGGTTACGCCGGGGTCAACAGTCAGCCCCGCGGTAAAGTCAATTAGGAAGTCGTCCTGCAGCGCAAGGTCGTGCGATAGCGTATACGGCTCTTTGACAATCAGCTGTGACAGATTAGGCTGCGTAAAATAAGTCTCCGCAAGAGCCGCGGAAGAATTGCAGAACAGATAGCCGCAATCTACCGTGATATTCGATGTGTCCAGCGTGACATTTTCGTTTTGGTATACGAGCATTGACGCATAACCGTCCGCAAGACCGACTGTTACCGAACCGTTCACGGTAAGCTTATGGTCTTTCAGGATAACGAGACAGCTGTCCGCAAGAACGAGATTCGTTCCCTCCGGGATAACCAAATCGGTTGTTGAGAAAAAGGCCTCTTTGCCCT
>JAISLB010000095.1 GCA_031260685.1 Oscillospiraceae bacterium
CGAGAGGATTAGTTTATGACTAAACGTAAAAAAGTGGGGCGCGTTATGTTGATTATACTTGCTTCGATATTGGCGGTTTTGATTGCGCTGTTCTGTCTGCTGTTCGCGTGGAGTCCCGGTAAAATCGCGCCGTACCGCGATGACAACGGCGGCGTTTTAGCGGGAAGCGTTGCGGAAATCGTCCGAACCGAAATCGGTGGCATTTCACAGGGCTTGATTATTAAGGGTAAAAGCGACCGGAATCCCGTACTGCTGTTTCTCCACGGCGGTCCCGGCAACCCCGAATACGTACTGGCAAAAAATTATGACATCGGCTTAGAGGATTACTTCACCGTTTGTTGGTGGGACCAGCGCGGGAGCGGTATGTCATACATAGAAAGCGGACAACCCGAGACCTGGACGCTGGAGCGTATGGCTGACGATACCGTTGAGGTCACGAACTACCTCCGTGAGCGCTTCGGCGCGGACAAAATCTACCTTATGGGTCACTCGTGGGGCTCGTTTCTCGGCGTGAATGTCGTTTCGCAAAACCCTGAATTGTACGAAGCGTATATCGGTATCGGACAAGTGACAAATCAGCTCGAATCCGAAAAACTCGCGTATGACTATATGCTGAAAACTCTAAGCGAAAAGGGTGAAAGCACCAAGGAATTCGAAAAATACGATTTGAGCGGCGAAAACGCGGATTTGCCGGCGGCGTATTTTATGCTGCGTTCTCAAACCTTGAGCAAGCTAGGCAACGGAGTATTTCACGCTCCGCAAGCGCAATTCAAAGAAATTCTGCTTCCTTTTCTGCAAGCGCGTGAGTATACATTAGCTGACAAATACGGCTATCTTATGGGTTCGCTGAAATCACTTGAGGCACCTGTAAACAACGAGCTTATGGTTGATTTGTCTGCGTCAGTTTTTACGCTTGACGTCCCTGTGTACATCTTCCACGGCGCATACGATATGCAAGTCAATTACGAATTGAGCAAGCGATATTTTGAACTGTTGGACGCTCCGGAGAAACACTTTTACTCATTTGACAATTCCGCTCATAGCCCGTTTATGGAAGAACCCGCGCGGTTTATTGAGATTGTGAAAAGAGATGTATTGGGGTTGGAATGAGCTGTTTGCTTCGCGCGTCGTGCTGAAAGGTTCGGTTTTCCCGATTATATATGAGATTGAACTTGCTTGCGCTTATCTCTTGACAAAAAATGTATTTTGGTATATACTATGTCCGAGGTGATTTGTTATGACATTCGCAACGGTGTTTACAAGCGAGGGCAAACAAGCGGTACGTTTACCTAAATCTATTCGCGTTGATTGTTCTGAACTTATAATAACCCGCGTGGGTTCGAGCTTAATGCTTACGCCGGAAGCAACCGCGTGGGACGAGTTTCTCAACAGCCCGGAACTTGACGAGAACTTTGTTGAGATTATGCTTCACCGCAATGACAACTATACAGAACAAACGAGGGATTTCAGCGATGTATTTAATTGATACGGACACCTGTATATCTTTTATGAAACGTCAAGCTTCTGTTGTTGAGAAAGTGCAAGCTAACCGTTCAAAAGGTATCTATCTCTCCGCTATCTCGCTGGCGGAGTTAGAATACGGAGTCACTAAATCTTTACCCGTCCGGCGTCAGGAAAACATCCTTTTGCTTAATCGCCTGTTAACTATTATCCCCACTCTTCATTTCGGTATATCGGAAACCGCCGAATACAGCAGAATCAGAACTTATCTTGAACTGAACAAGAAACAAATAGGTTCTCTTGACACCTTAATCGCTGCTCACGCACTTTCGCAAAGCCTAACGCTTGTAACCAGCAACACAGAGGAGTTCGGACGCGTACCCTACTTGAAAATAGTCAATTGGCTGTAAGCGTCAGCCTGATAGTCAGTAAAGACCTCACCTAATCTCCATTAGGTGAGGTAAATTTAATGTCTCTTGCGAAATTGCGGCTTACTGCGGCAAACGCTTCCGCGGCGGTTGTCTGACTGTCTGCTATTTGTCAATAACCGAATAGTCGTTAGCTACTACCACTACCACCACGAGCGAAGTCTCGTCGGTCAGTACAAGCGCTTCGTCAAGTTTCGGTACCTCCGCCGGGAGGTAGTCGCCCATTGCCATTTTTTGATACGCTATACGCGCCGCGGCTGCTTTCTGAGCCCGTGTAAACGCTTCCTCGTCCTTAGCTTTAAGGTATACAAGCTCCTCGGCTTTCAGACTAAGCGGAGGGAAAAAGAAGCGGGCGTTCTCGAAGTCAAGGGGATTCAGACCATAATACTCACAGCCGATAGCCGAATCAAGTTCTTCAAGTTCCTCGGAGAAAGCACCGCCCGTAAGTAAATTCTCGAGAACCTTGTCGGCGTCGTCAAGTCCGCTGTCCTCTCCGCAGCCTGACAGCAGCAGCGCGAACATCATTAACGTTATACAGAGCAATAATTTTACTTTCAATTTCTTTCCCCTAACTTCTGTTATCGTCCGCCGCACGGATAGTGTGCGAAACCAAATACGCCAGCCACGTTTTGTAGCCCTCGGGATACGGATGAATATCGTCGGAAGCGAAATCCGGCGGGAGGTTGCCCTCTTCGTCCGCTAATCCGCTGAATAGATCTACGTAGAAGTATTCGCGCTCCGCCGCAAGCTCTTTGAGCATTTCGTTGTAGCCGCGGATATTGTCGTTGTTGAACTTAGTCCCGTGACTGAATACCGCGTCCGTCTCAACAGGGATTGTGGATTCAAGATAAACCACCGCGTTCGGCTGATTTTTGAGAATATCAAGCAGCAGCTTGTCGATTTTATCCTTGTACTCCTCGTTGCTCAACAGCCCGAGTTCGTTCAGCCCGAGCATAATATAGATTTTGCCGTATTGTTTGCGTTTGACGGCGTCCACGATAGTGATGTAGACCGGAAGCCCCTCATCGTCAAAGGTTCCGTTCGGGATAACTTTTCTCGTGCGGATATCGTTAACGCTGATGCTGGTAGCCGCGAATATGTCCGCGCCCTTAATCCCGCTGTACTTCTTGAAGCCGTCGGTAAGCGAGTTGCCGATAAATACGGCGTCATTCCACCAGTCTTCGCTTGTCAGCTCATTTTCGGGTACCGGCTCACCGTAAGTATAGGCGTAAATAGGGTCTCCGTCGCCATCGGTAAAGTAAAAAGGCGTGGGGCTGGGAGTCGGAACCGCGGAAGCCTCGGGAACCACAGGAGCCGCCGCGCTCATAGTCGGCTTCGGCGCAACGGTTTCAATAGGCGTAAACGTTATGGGCGTATGGTCAGCGGCAACGGGTGTAGGACTGGCGTGAGGTACCGGCAAAGAGTGTTCGGCGGCGTTATTCAGCGCAATTATACAGGCTGCAGCCGCCAATACCACAGCAAAGCTCACTATGTGCCGGAGAATCTTTGATTTAGGAGCTTTTTCCTTGCGCATATGCGTCCACCAAACGTATTTATTCAGACCGTTTTCATACTTTCAATCACTATTTCGGCAGTCTGTCTTATATTATACCAAATCCCGCGCAAAAATACAATACACAATTTTAGTAATCTTCAGCATTTTATCAGATTCTCTCCTTAACTCATTTTTGCAGTCTATCAGCTGTTAACCGACAGTACGTATTCGCGCATCTTATCCGCGGAAACTGAATCGTCAAAGCGCAGCTGCTTGCCCGCAAGTTCCGCGAGAGGTTTCGGGATTGAGACGCCGGTGAGTTCGCTCAAACGGCTGAGTTTGCCGAGTCCGTCAGAAATGCTTTCGTCTCCGAGAGCCGCGAGAACCGCCGAAGCAAATTTATACGGGCTTGCGGTCGAAATAACCACCGTAGGCACTTCAAGCTCTCCGGAGCTTGAAGCCACGTTCAGCGCAACTGCCGTGTGAGGGTCCGCAAGATACTTCCAGCGTTCCCAGACAGCGCGTATGGTTTCCGCGGAAGCCGCGTCATCCGCATATCCGGAGCTGAATACCGTTGCAAGCTTTGCGCGGAGGTTTTCGTCGATTGTGTACTTACCGGATTTTGACAGCTGCGACATATAGCCCTTTATCAATGTATCATCACGTCCGGACGCGAGATACAGCAAACGTTCAAGATTGCTCGAAATGAGAATATCCATACTTGGCGAGTTGGTCAGTACAAGTTCGCGTCTTTTGTCGTAAGTTCCCGTAGCGAAGAAGTCCGCGAGAACCTTATTCGCGTTACTTGCGCAGATTAGTTTGCGGATTGGCAAGCCCATTTCCCGGGCAATATAGCCCGCGAGAATATTTCCGAAGTTTCCGGTCGGAACGGCGAAGTCAATCTCCGAGCCAAAACCCGCCGATTCCGCGTCAAACAATTGCAGATAAGCGTAGAAATAATAGACGATTTGCGGCAATAAACGACCCCAATTGATAGAATTCGCGGAGGAAAGTATAACGCCCTTTCGCTCAAGCTCGTCGCGGAGGAAGTTATCGGCGAAGAGTTCCTTAACGCCGTTCTGGGCGTCGTCGAAGTTGCCCTCAATCGCGCAGACCGATACGTTCGCGCCTTCCTGCGTTACCATTTGGAGCGCCTGAACGTCTGACACTCCGTTTTTAGGGTAGAATACGATAATACGCGTCCCGTCCACATCGCGGTAGCCTTCAAGCGCGGCTTTACCCGTATCTCCGGAGGTTGCGACGAGTATGCAGACCGTGCGGGTTTCTCCGCTTTTTTCGAGAGAAGCGGTCAGCAGCTTCGGCATATATTGCAGCGCCATATCCTTGAATGCGCTCGTAGGTCCGTGCCATAATTCAAGCGAGTAAAGCTTATCGCCGTCTACGCAAACCAGCGGCGCGACGCGCTTATCATCGAAGTTCGCTCCGTAAGCTGATTTGGTATATTCGTAGACTTCTTCGTCTGTAAACTCCGGCAGAAAGAGTTTTGTTATAACAAAAGCCAAATCGGGGTACGAATGTCCCGCAAGCTTCTCAATTTCGCCGAGTGAGAGCTTCGGCAAAGTTTCCGGCACGTAAAGTCCTCCGTCCGGGGCAATTCCCCGGGCGATAGCTTCCGCCCCCGAAACCTTGCGGCTGTTGTCACGAGTAGAGTTATAATTCATCGCAATATCTCCGTTTGTTGTTAGTCAGCAGATAACAGCGGGACGCAGCCAACGTCCAATCCCTCGTCTCTGATATCTGCTATCTGTTATCTGTTATCTGGAATGAGTGTTACTGTAAGCCGGGTTTTGTCAATGTACGGTCATCTATCTGGGAACCGCGTTGCCGCGGTCCTCGAGCCGAATACGGAGCCGGGCGGGCAGCCCTGCCGACTGAACGGCGGCTCCAACGTTGCTGCGGATAGAGTTTACAGCACCGGTACGTTTCACCGTCCGGCGGGTAGGCTCTTACCCTACCTTTCCACCATCACCCCGACGCACCATCCGCTGCGGAACAGCGTACGTTTGTGCGTGTGGGCAGTCTATTTCTGTTGCACTTGTCCTAATGTCGCCATCGCCGGACGTTATCCGGTATCCTTGCCCTATGCAGCCCGGACTTTCCTCAGGGAGTTTTGCCCCCCGCGACCGTCCGTAACACTCATCTTTTACATTATATCACATAACTGCCGCGATTGTCAATTGACAAAGTTCGCAATCTGTGGTACAATGGAGGACGGCTAATGACAACAGGCTTGTTCTAACCTTTAGCGCGTATAGCTCGAGAGACGAAAAATATACGCGTATAGGACAAGTCAACCATTACAGATAGGGAGTATATATTTAGATGCGTATTTCAACAAAAGGACGCTACGCACTGGCGGCTGTCACCGCAATCGCGCGTACCGCGGAGGATTCAATCTCACTTGCGCAGCTTTCGAATTCTTTGGGTATCTCCAAATTATACTTGGAGCAGGTATTTTCACTGTTGCGTAAAAGCGGTCTCGTAGCCTCCATCAAAGGTCCTCACGGCGGGTACCGATGTAACTCGACTCCGTCGAAGCTGACGCTCTGGGAGATTCTCTCGAGCGTTGAGAACGGACTGCTTGACCCCTCGGAGCCGACTGTCCCCGATTCTTCGCCTGATATCGAAGTCGCGCTCAACAGCGTGGTTTTCGGACCTCTCGACGAGGCGGTTCGCGGCTTCCTTGAGAGCGTCACGGTACAGGATCTGCTCAACGAAGCCGACAGCCAGCTATCCGAGCAAGCGTATATGCAAAATATGTAAGTCTGAGCGCTGCTTAGAGCTATCGGACTATCATCTGCAACAGCACGGACGGGGGAACGCCTGCGCAAAGGCGCGTACGGCACCCCTCAGTTTTGTTGTGACTTTCGCGGAAGAAGCGCAATCCCGGACTTTCCGGAGAATGACGCCTTTTTGACAACTTATTTGCTGTCCGGCACATTGTTTACAGTTTGTTCAAGCATTATCGCGCTGACAGTGGTAGAATAGTGACAATCAACAAATGTCAAGAGGTGCGTAAGAATGAATTGGCTGCGGAATTTTATGCGTGAACGCTACGGTCCTGACCAGCTGTCAATCGGGCTGATTGTCGCCGGAGTGGTCATCGGCTTTATTATGGGTCATCTGCCGATACTCAACTGGTTTGCGTGGATTATCCAATCCGTCTTTATTGCGCTTGCGATTTTCCGTATGCTCTCGCGGGACATCATCTCGCGGCAAAGCGAAAACGCGTGGGCTATGCGTACTTGGTACCGAATCCGCGACGGGTTCCGCGAAGGGCGCGACAAACGCGCTCAATCCAAAACATTCAAGTTTTTCAAATGTCCCGCTTGCCGAAACGTGCTGCGCGTCCCGAGAGGTAAAGGCTCAATCCGCATTACCTGCCCGAAATGCGGCGAAAAGTTTACTAAAAACTGCTAGTCAGTGGTCAGTGGTCAGTGGTCAGTGGTCAGTGGTCAGTGGTCAGTGGTCAGTGGTCAGTGAGCAGTGAGCAGTGAGCAGCGGACGGTGGTTGCGGGTTGAGGTTGGATATTTGTGTATGCTTATACGTAACGCTATACCGGCTGATATTGACGCGATACGTGCGATAGAGCTTGCGAGCTTTTCCGATGCTTGGTCCGCCGAGCTTCTGCTGTATGACATTGAGAACCCCATAACGATTTTCGCGGTTGCGGAGCTGCAGCCGGGCGATTTTTCTTTGCCGGAAGCGCGTGTTATCGCTTACGCTGATATGTCAATCGCGGCGGACGAAGCTGAAATCCGAAGCCTCGCGGTCTGTCCGGACTTCCGCAAACTCGGTGTAGCCGCCGAATTGCTGACACAACTAATCGCTTGCGCCGAAACTAACGGCGCAAGCGCGATTTATTTAGAAGTACGAACCTCAAACGAAGCCGCGATTGCCCTCTACGAAAAAAACGGCTTCGAGCCGATAGCTACGCGCAAAGCTTACTACGCAAAGCCAAAAGAGGACGCAATAGTCTACCGCCTGTCAATCGAGCCGAAACCTCCCGCCCAAGCCCCCGTCTCTGATATTTGATATTTGCTATCTGATAACTGCTACCTGTCCGCGTAGCCTTCGGCTTGTTTTGTGAACATCTCGTAGTATTTGGCATTTGCGGACATCAGCTCGTCGTGGGTGCCTACTTCGGCTACTTTGCCGTTGTCAATGAGGTAGATTCTATCAGCGTCGCGGATTGTCGAGAGCCTGTGAGCGACTACGATAGTAGTTTCGGGACGTGCCGGGTCGAGAATCAGCTTGTTCAGTTCGTACTCGGCAAGAGGGTCGAGCGAAGCCGTAGGCTCGTCAAGCATTATCAGTCCGAAACCGCCGACGAGAAGCCGCGCAAGCGCAAACTTCTGAGTTTCGCCGCCCGAGAGCATTACGCCGTTATCGTCAAATTCGCGGAGCATAACGGCGTCGAGTCCCTCGCCCTCGAGCAAACGCGTCAAGCCGACTTTGCGGAGAGCCTCGCGGAGAGTTTCGTCGTCAGCTTCGCGGTACATCGTGAGATTTTCGCGAACCGTCAGCGAATAGACCGTTGCGTCCTGAAACGCCATTCCGATACGTCCGCGGTATTTGCGCACGTCGAAGTCCTTGATGGATTTGCCGTCGACGCGGATTTCGCCGCCGCTCACGTCATAGAGACGGAGCAGAAGCTTCATCATTGTGGATTTGCCCGCTCCGTTCTCGCCTACTATCGCTACTTTCTCGCCGGCTTTGATGTGGAGGTCAAGCCCGGAGAGTACTTCTTTGCGGTTATCTCCGTCCTCTCCGTAGGCGAAAGTTACATCGTCGAGGTCAAGCGTAAAGGGCGTATCGGCGGGAGTGTCGCCCTTGCCGTCACTTGCCTCTATCGGCGAATCGTGGTCGAAGAATCTGCGAATCCTGTCGGTGTACATAGTAATCTGGTCGAGCGACATAAACTGACTGATAAAATTCTGCAAGTTACCCTGCATAGTGGACGCGGCGGCTAACAGCGCGGAGTATTTAGCTACGTCCGTCATATTGCCGCTCCCGAGGCTTATGAGTATCAGCGCGATATTGGCGATATTCATAGCGTTCGACGTGAGCATTTGCAGCAGCGAAATTCCCACAAAGCGTTTGTTGATGTCAATCACGTAATCCAAATAATTCTTGGTGGAATCCGCAAACGCCGAAAAGAACGGAATACGCAGGTTGGTCGCTTTGAGATCCGCCTGCGGGTCAACTGTATAGAACATTCGGTTAAAGTACTGCACGCGGCGGATTTTCGGCATTACCTTCTCGGTAAGTCCGTAGTTTAGCTTGTTCTGTTTGCGCATTATCACCGCGTTGATAGCGAGGCTCACGAGCGAGACTACCAGCACTCCGGGACCGACCATTACTATGTACGTTGTCATAGCGATAAAACTCGACGCGCTTTGCACAAGATTTTGCAGGACGCTTGCGACCTGCTGTATCTGGCTCGGCATATTCTGAACCGCCCAGGTGTAATCGCCGAAGAACTCCGGGTTGTCGTAATACTTATAGTCGGTCGCGAGAGAGGTTTCGTAAATCTCGCGCTGAATGTCAAACGAAAGCTTCTGCTGCTTCACCTGTATGAAAAGCAGCGAGAATATATTTTGCACCACGTTGATGACCAGCTGCGCCGCGGTGAACATTATCGCCACATACAGTATTGTCCGGAGCGGCGATCCGTCCGCAATCTTCCCGAGAAGCGTGGAGTTCATAAAGACGTTCAGCAGCGAAGTAATCGGGCTGAACACCAGCGGTATAATAATCCCCGCGATAAGCAGCCCTAGCGCGTACTTTTTATAAAGTTTCAGCAAGAAGCCGAAGTTGGCGAGAGTTTTCTTGAACTGATTTGCTTTTTTCATAACGCACCGCCCTCATAATTTGTCATTTTTTGTATTATATCACAAGAGCACAGTAGTGTCAATAGCGCGTTAGTTGAGTTGCTCAACTAAACGGAGCTGCGCGGAGACTTCGAACGTCTCAACCCGCGAAGCTTCCCGAGAGCCGCGTACAGACCTATGAACACGGTGAAAATCTCGAGCCGCCCGAGCAGCATACCGAACATTTCGACTATGAGCGCGCCCGCTCCGGCTCTTAGCGTCAGTCCGTTCGAAAGTCCCGTTGTCCCGAGAGCGGAGGTAAACTCGAACAGCGCGTCCATAAGCGTTACGTCCTCAAAATGCGTCAGGAGCAGCGTCCCGGCAAAGAGTACGCCTATGTAGACCGTGATAAACTCGAGCGTGTCGTGTACTAGAGCTTCGTCAATCGGCGCGGAACCCTGCGGACGGTTATAGCGCAATACGAGAACGCGCTGCTCGGGGAGCCGCCGTTTGCTGATATTCGTCTTAGTTACGCGGACTAGTATATACGCGCGGAGCAGCTTTATACCGCCGGAGGTCGAACCCGTTCCGCCCCCGAGTATCATCAGCAGAATCAATAATCCCGATACAAACGCGGGCCAAAGCGCGTAATCGCCAAGCGAGTAACCCGTTGACGTAACTATCGAAACCACCGCGAACGCGGCTTCCCGCAGTGCCGTTAAAAACTTATAGCCGCCGTGAACCGCAAGCGAAAACAGCGACAACGGTACAAACACCGCTATAACGCAAAAGAGGAAGCGCAGCTCCGAAACTTTCGCGGCTCTGCGGAATTTGCCGCGAATAAACAGCAGCAATACCGCGAAATTTACCGAACCTATCAGCATCAGAAACATTGATACAAGCTCAATCGGTACGGAGTTGTAGTAACCTATGCTTTCCGAATGTGTAGAGCTTCCCGCGGTAGAGAGCGCGGACATAGCGTGGCAGACAGCGTCAAAAACCGGCATACCGAACAAAACATACAGCGCGGAGCCAATCAGCAGACAGCTTGTATACAGCAAGACAATAGCGCGTGAGGTTTTGCGGAGATTCGGCATTACGCCCTCCGGATGTCCCTCCGCGTTGTATAAGCCGGTCATCTGTCTGCCGCCGATTGCAATCCCGATGAGTATTACGAAACCTAAGCCGCCGCTGTACTGCATAAAAGCTTTGTGAAAGAGGAAAATCTTAGGCAGCGATTCCGGCGGAATATGCGTAAGCCCCGTAGTCGTCCAGCCCGATACCGACTCAAACAGCGCGTGCAGGACGTTCAGCCGCCCGGATAGTATAAACGGCAACGCTCCCGCAGCTATCGCCGCGAGCCAAGTGAACAATACCGGCAGCGCGCTCTCCTGCAGCGGGTGCTGACGCCCGGCGATTTTCTCCGTTCCGCGCTCTTTTGAAAGAACCGCGCTCAGGACGGACGCCGCCAGCACTATTACCGCGCTCAATATAAAGTATACAGCTTCGAGCCACTCATCTTTATAGAACGGGGCTACAACAACCGGAACCGCGATTAGAAGCGCCGCAAACGCGAGAATTTTAGAGTAGAATCCGCCGTTACGCCAGATTCTGAAAATAGTGATAATCTTCATACGGCATCGCGTCCGAGCAATACGCGGTGAGCTTCGCTCTCGTTTTCATTTGCGGAGATTAGTACGAGAACGTCGCCGGGGTTGATTACCGTATCGCCGCGCGGAATCTTACCTTCGTCTCCGCGCATTATGCAGCCTATCAGCACGTTTTTAGGCAGCGCAAGTTCCATAACCTGCCGGTAGACGCAGGGCGCGTCGTTCGGAATCTGTACCTGCGAGATTTTTATGCGTCCGCCGCCTATGGGAACAAGCGTTGAGATTTCGTCGAGAAACGCCTGCTGCTCGATAATGCTCGTGATTGAGCTTATTTCGCAAACTACGGAGTCTACGCCCATTTTAATGAAGAACTCGGTCTTATCAGGGTCGCTTATAAGCGAAACCGCTTTCTGAACCCCGAATTTCGATTTGCACAGTTCGCAGACGACGAGATTGTCAGCGTCGGAGTTTGTAAGCGCGATGACGATGTCGGAATCCTGAACGTTTGCGCTTTCCAGTATGTATGGCTCCGTACCGTCTCCGTAGAATACATCGAGCTGCGGAATCTCCGCGAGCAGTTCGCAGTTTGCGCGGTTTGCGTTGATAGCAGTCACAGTATAGCCCTTATTCATAAGTGACGCCGAGAGCGATTTCACCTTATGGAAACCGCCGATAATGACCACACGCTTTTTCATTACTCCGCCTCCTCGTTTCTCATAATGTTCAGCGCGTCGGCGATTTCCCGCGTGACGAGCAGAACGGGCGAAATGTTGCCAATCCCCAAGGCTTCGTTGATTGACCGCCGCGCGGGGTTATAGAGCCGCGCGATAACCCGCGGAACGTTGTAGAGCGATTTGGCAAGCTGGGCGATAAGTATATTGGTGTTGTCATCTCCGGTGGCCGCAATCAGCGCGGAAGCGCGTTTAAGGTCGGCTTCGTTAAGAACGCCGAGGTCGGTCGCGTCGCCGTTGAGGAGGATTCCGTCAAAACCCGCGCCGAGTTTGCCGAAAGCGTCGTTTTGCCTGTCAATGACGAGAACTCCTCCGCCCTCCGCCAGAAGTACCTCCGCCATATGCGCTCCGAGCCGTCCGCAGCCCGCTATGACCGTAACGTTTTCATTTTTCATTGCGAATACCTCTTAGTAGTAAGATGTCAAACAGCCGATAAACAGCTATGCGTATTACGAATTGTAGTTTACCACAATTGTAAAGGACTGTCAAGACGACAAAAAACGCGCAGCGGACAAAAATAGAGCAGATGCTGCACAGCTCCGTCCCGTATAGCATACTGCTGACTGTCAATTTCCAAAGATTCTCAAAAAAGTTTCGGGATTTACCCTAAAGTAGCGGGGTAAAATTCCGATAAATATAGTGTCAGGGCAATAGGTGGCTTAAGCGTAGGCGCCGTTTATAGCTGACTGGAAAGCTCGGGCGGATACGAATGCCCCGGGCAGGGATGCCCGGTAAACTATATCAGGAGGATATGACAATGAGAATCCAGAATAACATTACAGCTCTCAATACCCATCGTCAGTATGGAATCAACAATTCTGCGATTTCTAAATCCGTTGAGAAACTGTCTTCGGGTTACAGAATCAATCGCGCAGGTGACGACGCAGCCGGACTCGCAATAAGCGAGAAAATGCGCGCTCAGGTTCGCGGTCTTACGATGGCGAGCAAAAATTCACAGGATGCTATCTCTATGGTACAAACGGCAGAGGGCGCTCTGCAAGAGAGTCACAACATCCT
>JAISLB010000147.1 GCA_031260685.1 Oscillospiraceae bacterium
CCGAACAGCACTTCGCCGATTATAAGCGACGCGAGACCGATAACTATCGAACCCATTCCCATCGTAATATCCGCGAAAGTCTGGTGCTGGGCTATGAGCGCGCCGGCTAAGCCGACTAAGCCGTTAGATAGCATAAGCCCGAGGATTATCATCGCGGAGGTGTTGATACCTTGTGCGCGGACCATATTCGGATTGCTCCCCGTGGCGCGGATTGCGCTCCCCAGTTCCGTTCCGAAAAACCAGTACAGCAAAACTACGAGAACCGCGCATATCCCTACGCCGACTATCAGCGACGGCACGCTGTTCGGCAGATTGAACGCTTCAAAAGGGGTAAACACCGACGGAACCTTGAACGGCAGCAGCGGAGTGTTCGGACGTCCCATAACGCGCAGATTGATAGAATACAGCGCGGTAAGCGTCAGAATCCCCGACAGAAGCGCGGGGATTTTCAGCTTAGTGTGGAGGATTCCGGTTATCAGCCCCGCAGCTAAACCCAGTACGAAAGCCATTGCGGTCGCAAAGAGCGGGCTGTAACCCGCGGTAATCATCCGCGCAGCTATCGACGCCCCGAGAACTATCGTTCCCTCAACTGTGAGGTCCGCAATGTCGAGAACACGGTAGGTTATGAACACTCCGAGAACCATAATCGCCCACAATAAACCGAGCGACACCGCGCCGGTCATTATCGTAGGCAGCTGAATCCAAAGAATTATGAGCGCGGCGGAAGCTGCGGCTTTGACAAGCCACGGTAAAAAGTTTGGTTTTGACTTCATTAGAAACGTCCCCTAAGGCGCTTTTTTTGCGGATTGCGGCTCGGGCGGGGCTGAGAACCCCCCGCCCGTGAGTTGCCGCTTTTTTTAGTTGTTAGGCGCGATGACGTATTGCTGCAAATCTTCCGGAATCTCGATACCTATTGCCGCGGCTACGTCGCCGTTTATTGTGTATTCAAAGCCTTTGGCGAATTCAATCGGCATTGTCGAAACGTCCGTGCCGTTTTTGAGAACGTCGGCTGCCATTAGTCCCGTTTGGTAGCCTAAATCGTAGTAGCTGATACCCAAGGTCGCAAGACCGCCGTTCTCGACCATTCCCGTTTCGGCGCAGATTACGGGAGTTTTGCTGTCGGCGGTTACTCCGTAGACCGTAGGCATAGTGCTTGCGAAAACGTTATCAGTCGGGAGGTACAGCGCGTCAACGTCGCCGACGATAGATGTTACGGCTTGCTGAACGTCGTTAGAGTTCGCGACTGTGATTTCTTTCCATTTGAGACCTTTTGACTCAACGTAGGCTTTAGCGATGTCAATCTGGAACTTCGAGTTATCCTCGCTCGAATTATAGAGGAAGCCGATAGTTTCAGCGTCCGGGACAAAGCGCAGTAAGAGGTCGATTTGGTCCTCGATAGGGTTCATATCGCTTGTTCCGGAGACGTTGCGTCCGGGAACTTCGACAGAATCTATCAGACCTGCCGATACGTAATCCGTTATAGCGGTACCGAGAATGGGGATACTGGACGTTTTACCCGCTACGGACTGAGCCGCGGGAGTTGCGATTGCGAGTATCAGGTCTACCATATTACCGACGAATTGGTCGGCGATAGTCGCGAGATTGCTCGTATCCCCCGAGCCGATTTGGATATTGAGCTTTATGGTTTCGCCGTCGATAAAGCCGTTATCCGCGAGAGCCTGTATAAAACCGTCGCGCGCGAGTGATAGCGCTACGTGCTCCATCATTTGAATAATGCCGATTTCGGGAATCTTGACGTTAGGAGCGGTTCCGGCAGCGGGAGACTCGCCGGGATCAGCTTGGGACTGTGCGGTAACAGACGAATCAGCGGCGGGCGAACAGCCCGCAAGTCCGAGTATCAGTGCGAGGACAAGCAGCAGGGACAGACATTTTGCGAGTTTCATTTTAGTGTTCTTCCTTCGGTAAAATAGATTTGTACGCTTCAACAGCACACGTTATAAATTATAACGCTTTAGCAGCCGAATGTCAACCTACAACTTTTGCTTTGCAGTGGTCGGTGGTTAGTGGTCAGTGGTCAGTGAGCAGTGGTCAGCAGATGCGTGGTTAATACGGCACTGACCACTAACCACTAACCACTGACCACTGACCACTGACCACTACGACAACTGCAAAGCTACACACGCGTTTTTGACGTTATTATCGGGAGTACCGCGATTGCGAGTCCGCCGGCTATCAGCGCGCTTATGAGCTGCGGCACCGAGAACGCCGCCGAGAGCGTTTCCGCGGCTTTCTCCGAGGGTTTGAGTATCAGCGGGATTGCGATTTGCACTATGCCGATGTAAATTACCGCGAATTTTACGATTGCGGCGGCTATCGCGGCTATTACCGAACGTACGGCGGTATAACGCTTACCGCCGGAGAGAAGCCGCCATATCAGCGCGAATACTAAGTTTCCCGCAGCGATGAACGGTACGAAAACCCAAGTCGGTCCGATTCCGAGCATACGCGCCAGAAACGGAGAGATTAGCGCCATCAGCAGCCCCGGGGCAAAACCGCAAGTCACCGCGCAGCAAGCCAGAATCAGATTAACGCCGGAACCGGTTATGAGAGTTATTCCGAGCGGCGCGGAAGCGTACTGCCAAGCGACCAGCAGCGCGAGTAATACCGCCGCCCGGGTTATGTGAACCGTGCGGAGACTCATTGTTTTTGCCATCCTGTACTCCTTTCGAAATGAGGAGCGGGTACAGCCGTTCGGCTATACCCGCCTTTTTCAGCTTACAGCAGCAAATCCTCAATCGGCTTGCTCGTAGTATGGAACGGGTGCGGAGCGGCTCCCTCAGCCGCGTAACCTACCGGCAGGAACGCCACGGGGACGATGTTATCCGGTAAGTTAAGCACTTTCCGCGCTATGTCGGGGTCAAAAGCTAAGCACCATACGGAACCGAGTCCCAACTCCCACGCTTGGAGCATAAGGTGCGTTGTGATGATACTGCTGTCTATCACTCCCGCGTCCAGGGCGGCGTGCTTGATAGTTCCCGTAGAGTCGTAGCAGACGAGGAACGCGAGAGGCGCGCCATAGCGGCAGCGCGAAATCTCATCGGCTTTGGCAAGCTCCTCGGGAGTTTGCAGAATCTTAATCCTTTGCGGCTGCATATTTGCCGCGGTAGGCGCAATAGTGATGCTCTCGAGCAGCTCCGCGAGTTTTTCGGGCTCAACGGGTCTGTCCGGGTTGAACTGCCGTACCGAGAAACGTTCTTTGGAAAGCTCCTTGAATGAAGTATAAGCCATTGTGTCGTCCTCCTGAAAGTTTTTCTTATATCTTACAACATTCATAAGCTTTTGTCAATAGGCAGCTGCGCGGAAATTTAGATAGTTGCAAAGCTTGGCGAACTATGGTATAATATGAAGAATACGCCGGAAGAAATTAGAGATACAGCGAATTGACGCGTATCGGGGGTGTACATATTATGCGGAAAGTAAAAAAACGTATCGGCGCGTTTCTGCTTGCGCTTGCGGTTTTTGCCGCGCTGTGTCCCGCCGCTGCTCTCGGAGCCGGAGCCGGAGACGCGCTGCGCGGCAAAATCGACGCGATTTCGAAAAAATACGGCGCGGCGGGGGTTTCGGTCGCGGTAATCGCCGATGGTGAGATTATCGCTGCCTACGCTTACGGAAGCGCGACTAAGGGTTCCGCGCCTATGACGCCCGAAACTAAGCTCCGCGTAGCGTCTATCTCGAAAGCTGTCGTGGGAATGACGATTATGACGCTGCAAGAGGAAGGCGCACTCGATATTGACGCCGATATCGGCGAATACTGGGGGGCAACGGTACGAAACCCGAGTTACAGGGATATTCCGGTTACTATGCGCTATATTTTGTCGCATATGTCGTCGATAACTCCTCTCGGGGACGGTTATAACTCTAACGGTTCCGCGATAAAGAACGGCTTAGTCAGCGGCAACAATTTCAGCAGGGTAACTCCCGGGTCAAGCGGAGCCTACGTCTATAACAACTACGGCTTTACGGTTCTCGGAGTTACCGCGGAGCTTGCGGCGGGAGAAACGCTTAACAGCGCGGCTAAGCGCAATATCTTTGAACCGCTTGGTATTGACGCTGCTTTCGGCTCGGCTTATCTCGAGGATAGCAGCAATCTCGCGACCATTTACCGCTATGACGGTTCGGTGGGTTTATCAGTCGGCAGCCAAGTCAACGGAACCGGCAGTACGTACCCCGGGGAGAACGGAAGCAAGTTCCCCGGAGGTCTCGCGATTAACGTAATTGACCTCGCGAAGCTCGTAACTGTGCTGATAAACGACGGCGAGTACAAAGGCGCGCGAATACTCTCAAAGGAATCGGTAGCGCTGATGGAAACGCCTGTCGGGCAATTCGGCTTATTCGAGCAGTGCCTGCCGCTTTTCCGCAGAACCGACACTTTCGGGCAGAGTGAGATATTTTACCATAAGGGCAACGCTTACGGCGTATTCAACCTTATCTCGTACAATCCCGCAACCAAATCGGGCGTGGTAGTCCTAACGTCGGGAGCGAGCGGAGCCGAGAAAAACGGTATATACTCAATCTGCGCGGATATCAGCGAATACGTATACGGCGCGATACCGGAGCTGTCGTCCGAACCTAAAACTTACGGCAGTGAGTTCGACATTTCGGAGGGCGTACTCGTCAAATACAACGGCAACGCGTCCGAAGCGGAAATTCCGGAGGGGGTAACGGCAATAGGACGCGGAGCCTTTGACGGAAGCAGGAACCTAACTAAGGTGACGCTCCCCGGAACGCTTCGAAGTATAGGCGCGTATGCTTTCGCGCATTGCACCTCGCTTAAACGCGTCAAGTTCCCGGATAGTTTGCAAAGTATCGGTAAGTACGCGTTTTTCCGTACCGCGCTGAAAACCGTCAGGCTTCCGCCCGGAATCGGCGAAATCGGTGAAAAGGCGCTCGGCTTTGCTTGGGCTTCGGACTATGAGACTGTTCCGAATTACCGCGTAATCGGCGCTCAAAACTCAGCCGCAGAGAGTTACGCGGAGGCTAACGCGCTGAATTTCTCCGCGGGAGCTTCGGGGGATACGCTCAATGTCTCGCTGTCGCAAAACGGTACGGCTTACGGCGCGTTATTCGGCGCGGCTGACAGCGTAATTCTCGCGGCTGAAACGCTCGGGAACCTCAAAGCTCAGGGTTTTAACCCGATACGGCTGATTACCGGAGGTTACGCGCCCGCGATTGTTCGGACGCTGCTGACAAATATTCGCTACGGGGGAGTCACAAACGAAGCCGCAGCGGTTTTCGGAGAAATTCCGGAGTAAATTTTCGAAAGGCACAATGCAAGCGCGTATGAGTAGAAAAAACAGACGTAAACATCATCCGAGTTCCGCGCCAAAGGTGAAGTACACTTTCGCGCAGAGCGGAGTTGCCGCGCCCGCTCCGAAACGGCGTTTTACGGGTCTGCACATTGCAGTAACCGCGCTCTCGCTGGCTGCAGCGATACTGGTGATTGCGGGTCTCGCGCTGCGTCAGGCGGCTAAGCGCGATGCGTACTCGCTCCGCGTTAAAGACAGCGTGGAAGTGGAATACGGCAGGGCGCTTCCCGCGGGAGCGGATTTTCTGCGGAATAATGTCACGGGGAAGATTCCCGAACCGCTGATTGAGAATCTCGCGGCTCTAAGCAGCGAAGTTCCCGGCGAATTCCCTGTAACGCTCAATATCGGCGGCGTACGCTGTTACTCGCTTCTGAACGTAATCGACCGCACCGAGCCCGTTGTAACCGCGAAGTCAGTTACGGCGATATGGGGCGAAAATCTCGTACCGCGTGATTTCGTCGCTGACGCCTACGATATCGGCAAAATTACGTATCATTTCGCGCAAATCCCGGACGTTCACAAAATCGGTGAACAAATCGTCCGGCTCGAAGCTACCGACGACAGCGGCAATACGGCAAGCGTTCAGGCGCGGCTGTATATCCTAAGCGGTACTCTCACCGTTGTGAAAGCGATAGGCGAAGCGGAGGATATAACGATTGACGACTTTGTATTTAAGCTTCCCGAAGGTCATACCGCCGTTCTGCGGACCGCGATTCATCCGGAGTACTTCCAAAGCCCGGGTGAGCGTCCCGTGAAGCTCCTGATTGACGGGCGCGGGAGCGACGCGCTTCTCGTAATTCGCGACGTTCTGCCGCCCGAGGCTCACGCACTTGACGTAAAAGGCTGGATCGGCGAAGCGCTTCCGCCCGATGCTTTCTACGATGAACTCACCGACAGCTCCGAGGTTAGCGCGAGGTTCGTCAGCGAACCCGATTGGTACTCCGAGGAGAAACAATCCGTGCGGATTATCCTCACGGACGCAGCCGGGAACTCAACCGAACTCACAGCGTCGCTCGTCCTCGGACGCGATACCGAAGCCCCCAGAATTGAAGCGCGCAATCAGACTGTATTGCTCGGCGATAAGATTGCGTACCGCTCGGGAGCTGCCGTAACGGACAATAAGGACGAGAACCTCACGCTTGAAATCGATTCAAGCGCGGTGGACGTTCAAACCGCGGGGCGCTACCCCGTAATTTACTCCGCAACTGACAGCGCGGGCAATACCGCTTCGGTTACGGCGTATATATACGTCGGCGAGGTTACGAGCGATTTCGTCTACGAACTTGCGGACGAAATAATCGAAAACCTCGGGCTGGACGGCTTGACAGACCGTGAGAAAGTGCAGAAAATCTGGAACTATGTGAGAAGCAACGTTGGCTACGTCAATGAGGGCGAACACGACAACGTCGCCGCGGGAGCTTACGCCGCGTTCAGCACCCGCAGGGGCGATTGCTTCACGTATTACGCCGCGGTCGAAGTCCTCCTGACGAGAGCGGGAGTGCCGAACGAGGGAGTACGCAGAAGCGGCGGACGCTCAAACCACTTTTGGAGCCTTGTGGAGCTTGACGGCAAATGGTACCACTGTGACGCTACCCCGCATAGAAACGGCGGCGGCAAAGCCATTATGACCGAATCCGAAGCGATTGCGCTCGAAGAATCCCGCGGGAGTACGTACTACGATTATGACGCTTCGCTTCACCCGGAGGTTGTATGGGACGAATGAAAACGCTCGGTATCATCGGCGGTATGGGTCCCGAAGCTACCGCGCGCTTCTACGAGCTGTTTACGGTTTTGGACTCCGTAAGCTCCGACCAGGGGCACCCGGACGCTGTAATATTCAGCCGTCCGTCGGTTCCGGACAGGACGCGCTGGCTGCTGGGCTTATCGGACGAAAGCCCCGTGCCGCACATAATCGCGATGGGACAGGCTCTTGAAAAGCTCGGCGCGGAGGCTCTCGTTATCCCCTGTTTCACCTCGCACTGCTGCATTGACGAGATACAGGCGCGGCTGAACGTCCCCGTGATAAATATGGTAAGCGCGTCGATACTGGAACTCAAACGCCGCCGAGTGACAAGCGCGGGACTAATGGCAACTGACGGAACGGCTCAAACAGGGCTGTTTGAGCGGGCTTTCGCGGAGGACGGAGACGCAATAACGCTGAAACTCCCGGACAGCGCAAATCAGGCTAAGCTGATGACTATAATATACGAACAAATCAAGGCTCACAAAGCAGCCGATATGGCGCTTTTCGGCGAGGTTTCGGAAGAACTTTTCGCTCAGGGCGCGGAAGCGATAATCCTCGGCTGTACCGAATTGTCGCTTATAGCGCGTGACTTCCCGCTTGATCCGCGATTTATTGACCCGCTCGTTGTAACCGCGCTCAAAGCCTTAGAATTTTGTAAATCATAAACGGAGGAGAACGAATAATATGCAGCGTAACTTACTCGAATACCTAGAAAACTCCGCAAAGGAGTTTCCGGACAAGACAGCCTTTTCAGACGGCAAAAAGGGACTAACATTTGAGGAACTTCTCGACCTGTCAAAAGCAGCCGGCTGCTCACTATTGGAGGAGGGCTTCGCTAAGGAGCCGATAGCCGTACTAATGGACAAGTCGCCCGCTATGGCTGCGGCGTTTTTAGCTGTCCTATACAGCGGCGGCTGCTACGTCCCGCTCGATAGGGAGATGTCAGCTAACCGCATTAAGCTCATTCTCGAAACGCTCAAACCGAGAGCGATGATAGTCGGCGAAAAGACTACCGCGGGTTTCGCGAGAACGCTCAAATACGACGGTGAAATCTATTCGTTTGAGGAACTAAGCTTCGGCGACGGCGACGACGAGATACTTGACGAAGCCCGGGAGCGCGCGCTCGATACTGACCCCGCGTACATAGTTTACACCTCCGGCTCAACGGGAATCCCCAAGGGAGTCGCGGCGAGTCACCGCAACGTTATCGATTATATAGAAGCGCTCGGCGAAGTGCTTCAAGCGGACGGCGGAACTATATTCGGGAACCAAAGCCCGCTTTATCTTGACGCCTGTCTCAAAGATTTTTATACAACGCTGAAATTCGCGGCTGAAACGGTGTTTATACCGAAAACGCTGTTTTCGTTTCCCGTAAAGCTCATAGGGTTTCTTAATGAGCATAAAATCAATACCGTATGTTGGGTAGTTTCGGTATTCACCTATATATCGGGGGTGGGAGCGCTCGAAAGCGTACAGCCGAAGTTTTTGCGGACGGCGGCTTTCGGGAGCGAAGTTTTCCCGGCGAAGCAGCTGCGGCTATGGCGGGAAGCGCTGCCGGATACGAGATTTATTAACCTCTACGGTCCTACCGAATGTACCGGAATGTCCTGCTTCTACGAGGTTGACCGCGAATTTGACGACGATGAAGCCGTACCAATCGGTAAAGCGTTTCCTAATACCGCGGTTACGCTGCTGGACGATGACGGACAGCTGATTGAGGACGCTGACGTTCCCGGTGAAATCTACATCTCGGGCGCGGGAGTTACCTACGGCTACTACGGAGATTTCGAGCGTACGGAACAAGCCTTCGTTCAGAACCCTCTGAATTCGGCTTATCGAGAGATAGTCTACAAAACGGGCGACTTAGCGCGTTATAACGAATACGGCGAACTCGTCTACATCTCGCGCCGCGACCAACAAATCAAGCATATGGGCTATCGCATTGAGCTTGCGGAAATAGAAGCCGCGGCAGCCGGATTGGACGGTGCAGCTCTCGTCTGCTGCGTGTTCGACAGCGTCCGCAGCCTGATTACGCTGTACTACACCGGAACGATTGAGGAGCCGAAGCTTAAAAAGCAGCTTAAAGAGCTGCTCCCGGGCTATATGCTGCCCTCCGCGGTTGAACGTCTTGACGAATTCCCGAGCTTGAGCAGCGGCAAAATTGACCGCAAGACGCTCACGGACAAAGCGATTGAAAGGAACGTATAAATGGACAAACTGCTCGTAATTTTGCGGAATCTTGACGCGGAGGCTGACTTCGAAAACTGCGTTACGCTCATTGACGGAGGAATCCTCGACTCTTTCGATATAATCAGCATTATCGCCGCCATTGACGAGGAATTCGGAATAACTGTTCCGGCGGAGGAGATTATCCCCGAAAATTTCAACTCCGCGAAAGCCCTGTACGAGATGATACAGCGTCTTGACGAGGAATAACGATGGTTTTCACAACGTATGAGTTTCTCATACTGCTCGTTGTTGCGGCTGTGCTGTATTACACTTTGCCGCGGAGTTTCCAGTGGAAGCTTCTGCTGGCGGCAAGCGCGGTATTCTACGCGTATTCGGGGCTTGACAACCTCATTTATCTCGCGGTGACGATAATCAGCGTCTATCTCGCAACCCGCCGAATGGACGATTTACTCGCGGAACAGGCTCGGGGTCTCGCAGCCGACATTCCCGGGGAAAACGCAAAAGCTTACCGCGCAGCTATCAAGCGCAGACGCAGACGGCTTATGGTACTTTGCCTCGTTCTCAACCTCGGGATACTGGTTGTCATCAAGTACACGGCATTTGCGGTACAAGGCGCGGACGCGGTATTCCACGTTCTCGCGAAACCCGAGGATTTGGGCTTTTTCCGCTTTGCGCTTCCGCTCGGGCTGTCGTTCTATACTTTTCAGTCGGTGAGCTACGTAATTGACTCGTATAGAGCTAAGAAAGCGGGATATGTAGAGCGCAATCCGTTCAAACTTGCGCTGTTCATATCGTTTTTCCCGCAGATGGTTCAGGGACCGATAAGCCGCTTCGGCGATTTGAAGCAGACGCTGTTCGAACGTCACGCTGCGGACGCGGACGCAATTTCGGCGGGAGCATTGCGCGTATTCTTCGGCTTTTTCAAGAAGCTAGTTATCGCGGACAGGCTTATGCCCGTTATACGCGCTCTGACGGCTCCGGGGGACGAATTCGCCGGCGCGTACGTACTGCTCACGGCTCTTGTCTACGCGGTTACGCTCTACTGCGACTTTACGGGCGGGATAGACGTTACAATCGGGACGGCGCGTATATTCGGCGTAAAACTCGCGGAAAACTTCGACCGTCCGTTCTATTCAAAGTCCGTTGCGGAGTATTGGAGACGCTGGCACATTACTATGGGAACGTGGTTCCGCGATTACATATTTTATCCGCTGTCAGCCTCAAAACCTATGATACGGCTGATAAAGCCCGCGCGGAGGCTTCTCGGCGACCACATCGGCAAGCGGCTTCCGGTCTATATCGCGACTATGGTAACGTGGTTCGCGACGGGTTTATGGCACGGAGCCGCGTGGAACTTTATAGTTTGGGGAGTGCTGAACGGCGCGGTAATACTCATCTCGCAGGAGCTTACTCCGCTCTACGGTAAATTCCGCTCGAAGCTCCGGCTCGGGGACGGTAAAGTCTACGGCGCGTTTGAGATATTCCGCACGTTCTGGCTTATGAGCCTGATTCGCGTATTCGACGTTTACGCGGACGTTCCGAGAACGCTTCGTATGTTCGGCACAATCTTTACTGATTTCGGCGCGGGAAAACTCATCGCAAACGGTATCGCGCCGCTCGGTTTGAGCTTAGCCGATATAGTCTTAGCGGCTGTCAGTCTCGCCGCGATGATAATCGCCGGAGCGGTATCGCGGAGCAAACCCGGAAGCTTTAACAGCGTGACTTTCCGCGTAAGTCTTTGCGCCGTACTCGCTCTCGCGGTGATAGTTTTCGGAAAGTACGGACTGGGCTACGACGCGAGACAGTTTATCTACAATCAGTTTTAGGCGGTTGAAATGAAAATTTACAGGTTTGCGCTGATTCTCGCGGGCTTTGCGGCGTTATTCTTCGGGCTTCAGCGGCTTCTTACGCCAAAGTATATGTCGGGAGTTTACGACGGCGCTCTTATAGCTGAATATTACAGCGAAACCAAGAACCACGAGGTAATCTTCATAGGCGACTGCGAAGTCTACGAAAACTTCTCGCCGATGACGCTTTTCGGCGAATACGGCATTACCTCTTACATTCGCGGAGGAGCGCAGCAGCTAATCTGGCAGTCGTACTATCTCCTTGAGGACACTCTGCGCTACGAAACCCCTGAAGTCGTTGTATTCAACGTTCTCGCAATGCAGTACGGAGAGCCGCAGAGTGAAGCCTACAACCGGCTTAACCTCGACGGAATGACGCTCAGCGCCTCCAAGCTGAACGCTGTAAACGCTTCGCTGACAAAGGGCGAGGACGCGCTGAGCTACATCTTCCCGATTCTGCGCTACCACGAACGCTGGCAGGAGCTTACTCCGGACGACTTGCGCTACTTCGTAAGCCGCAAATCCGCCGGTCATAACGGTTACCTAATGCGCAATGAGGTCAAGCCCGTAACGATTATCCCGGACGGCGCGAAACTCGCAAACTACGATTTTGCCGAAGTCTGCCGGGTATATCTCGATAAAATGCGCGTACTTTGCGAGGAAAACGGTATTGACTTCGTACTCGTCAAAGCGCCGACTATCTACCCGCATTGGTACGATGAGTGGGAAGCTCAAATCGAAAGCTACGCCGAAACCCACGGGCTGCTCTACGTCAATTTCCTCGAACACATTGACGACGCGGGAATCGACTTCGCGGCTGATACTTACGACGCGGGACTTCACCTCAATTGCTCCGGAGCTGAAAAACTCTCGCGCTATTTCGGCGCAATCCTAACTGAAAAGTTCGGGCTAAGCGATAAACGTTCGGAACCCGCGGCCGCAGCGGAATACGCGGCGAAACTCCGAGACTACGAAGCTATGAAAACGGCTCAAAGGTCGGAGTTCGAGACAAACGGTAAAGCCGTAACATTTACATATAGCAAGAGCTAATGAGGAGAATCAGAGCGATGAAGAAACATACGATAATCACGATAGCGATACTCGCGGCGGCTGTATTCGGAGCCTGCGACGGGGAACCCGCCGCGCCCGGAGTATTGGCGCCGGGCAATACGGCGTCCGAAGCTTCCGCGCCCGCTATGTCGGTTGATGAAGCTTCCGCGGTTCCGGGCGAAGCCGGCTTTGAGTTTATCTATAAGGGAAACGCGATAGTCCTAGGCTCCAAAGCTGACGACTTTATTGCGAAAGCCGGCGCGCCGAAGGACGTTTTCGAGGCCCCGAGCTGTGCCTTTGAGGGTATCGACAAAATCCTTTACTATCCGGGCTTTATTATCAACACTTACCCTATTGACGGTACTGACTATATACTATCGGTAGTTCTCGGGGACGACAGCCTTACAACCCCCGAGGGCGTATACCTCGGAATGGGCGCGGACGAGATTCCGGACGTTTACGGACCCGTAAGCGAAAAGGAAAACGCGCTAATCTATAAAAAAGGCGGAACTACGCTGACGTTCATAACGGAGAACGGCGCGGTAGCCGATATTACCTACTACTATGAAGCCGCAATCAGCGTACAGGAGTAATCTATAATGAGCCATACGATAGCCGTAATCCCGTCGCTTGACCCTGACGAAAAGTTTGCGCGGGTTATTGCGGACATAAAGAACTCCGGTTTTGAGGAAATCATCGTAGTCAATGACGGGAGCCGCCCCGAAACCTTGAAATATTTCGAGACTGACGTTCCGGAGGTTACGATGCTTACGCATAGCGTTAACCGCGGTAAGGGACGCGCTCTCAAAACAGCTTTTGAATACATACTCGCAAACTGTCCGGACTGTAAGGTGGCGGTAACAATCGACGGAGACGGTCAGCACGCCGGTTCCGACGCCGCGAGAATAGCCGAAAACGCCGAGAACTCCGGCAACGTAACCCTCGGAGCGCGAAACTTCGACCTTCCGCATATTCCGAAGAAAAGCCGCGTCGGCAACAAAGTCACGCGCAAGGCGATTAAGCTTCTTTTTGGGCTTGAGATTAGCGATACGCAGACGGGGCTTCGGGCGTTTCCGCGGTCTGTACTGCCGCTTATGACCGCTATCCCGGGCGAACGATTTGAGTACGAGACCGAAATGCTTCTCCGGCTCCACCGTGAGAAACTCGCGATTGACGAGCTTCCGATAAGTACCATCTACATAGACGATAACAAAACCTCGCACTATCGCGCTGTACTGGATTCGCTGCTGATTTTGAGCGTAACGGTGAAGTTTCTCGCGTTTATGCTGTCGAGTATAGCCGCGACGATTGTCGATAACGCCGCGTTCTACGTTTTTCTGCATCTTTTCTCGGGATTCGCGGGAGCGTACACTACAACTGTTGCGTTTACAGCGGCGCGGATTATTTCCTCCGCCTTTAACTACGCGCTGAACCGCAAAACCATTTTCAGGAGCAGCACCTCCGTCGGCTCCACCGTAAAGAAGTATTATCTGCTTGCGCTGTGTCAGTTTCTAATCTCAAACGTAGCTCTTAACGCGATAGTGAACCCGCTGGACCTTTCCGCGGGGGTGATAACCGCAATCAAGCTCGTGATAGACCTGCTGCTGTTTTTGCTGGGGTATCAGCTGCAAAAGAGATGGGTATTCCCGGAATAGTATATCTGTTACGTTTGACAATTGTTACGGCTGCGAGGTTAGATGATATTGGTAAGTACTGACTTTACGAGACTTAAGGGCTCGTAAAGTCAGCCCCAAACGGCAAAAATATAAGAAAGGCTTATACATTATGACACTCGGAAAAGTTCTGCGCCGCTTCGGACTTACGCTCCTTATCGCTGTTGTATTCACCGTCGGAGCGGCGCTTCTGACAATCAACAACGTGGTTCACGGACCTAGCCAGACGGTTCGCGATATGCTAATCCGCGCGGCTATTCAGGCTAGCGCGACGAAGTGGGTTCCGGGACTGTTTTTCGACGAGGAACTGATTAACTCCGTTATGACCGCCGAGACGCAGACGGAGACTATCGCCATAGCCGACCTGATTCCTCCGACGCCGCGTCCTACACAGATGCCGCAGGACGTTTCGGCAGTTGCGGAAGTCCCGGAGTCTACTCCCGAACCTGACCCTTGGGAGAACGCGCCGGACGATATGCGGCTCGAAATCTACAACGGCTCAACGTTTAAGGGCTACATACTGCTCGTTAAGGACCCCGCGCGCGTATACACCGGGAAGTGCCGCAGCACTTTTGCCTACGGAGCTTACGGCGACCAAATCTTTTCGCTCATCGACCGCGGAGAGGCTATTGCGGCTACTAACGCGGGAGGCTTCGACGACCCGGGAGGTCACGGCGGCGGCGGAACTCCGCTGGGCTTGACTTACAGCGGCGGCGAATGTCTTTGGGACGACGGCTCCGACTTGACTTTTATCGGCTTCGACAGTGATAACCGCCTTGTCGCCGAGAACCATATGACACGCGCCCAAGCCGATGCGCTCGGTATCCGCGACGCCGTATCGTTCCAAACTAATAAGGTGCTGATAAACCGCGTGGACGGCGAAGTTACAGCCTACTACGCGGATAGCGACACTTCACTCGCTCAGCGCACGGCAATCGGGCAAGCCGCCGACGGCACCGTAATCCTTATGGTTACGGAGGGGCGCACTTCCGCATATCTCGGAGCCAACCGCGAGGATATTATCAACGCGATGCTGGAGTACGGAGCTGTAACGGCTGCAATGCTTGACGGCGGTTCCTCCGCTATGCTTTGCTACCCCGGTTACTACGATAACTACGAGGTGGACGAGACACAGCTGAACAAATTCCAGAGGCAGGGGCTTGTAAACTCTTACCGCGCCTTTACGCCTCCGCGCGCTATGCCGACTTTCTGGGCTGTGAAACCTTTGGACGGAGGTAACGCCGGATGATAAAGAAAATCCCGCTCTATTGGAAGATAGTAGCCGCGGTACTGCTGCTAATCACCGCTGTGATAGTCGTCGCGAACGTCTATATCACCGAGCGGCTTGCGGAGTACGAAGCGGCGCAGCCGAAATACGCCGCGGAACAAATGTTCGAGAGCCGCTTCAAAGCTCCCGACTTTGACGCGCTGATAGACGAAAGCAACTACGAACTCGCGGAGGGAGAATCCCGCGAGAACGCGCTGTCCTATTTCAAAGCTGTAAGCGCGGGAAAAGAGCTCGTATACACGAAAGTAACCTCGGCGTTTGAAGCCCGCTCCGACGCTTTGACCTATGTCGTAAAAGCCGGAAGCGTCAATCTCGCGAAGTTTACGCTTGTACCATCGGGGAAAACTACCGGACACGGGAGCGTTATATACGTTCCGGACAGCGTAACGCTTATCCGGCGCGAACGTCCGGAGCCAACTCCGGAGCCTGCGCCCAGTCCCGAACCTACGCCGGAGCCGGAGCCTACTCCGGAGCCGCCGAGCGATGAGCTTATGGCGGAACTCTCGCGCTTTGCCCTTAAAGCTACGCAAACCTACTCACTGCGTTCGCGCAATAAAGCCACTGACGGCGAAACTCTTCCATATTACGAGCCGGGCAGCGACATCTATAAACGTATTGACGCGCTCACTTCGGGTTATACGCAACCGTACGACAGCTACTCCTTTGAGAACGAAGAAGTGTCGGAGTTTCAAGCTCTCGGGGATAGTTCGTACGCCTGCCGCGTTACTTACGCGTATCGAATGAGAGCCTACGGAGCCGAGGACTTCGTGGAACAGGTAGACCTGGTAGTGAGCCTGCGTCCTAACGCCAACGGAAAGTACCTCATCTACGACCAGTTTGTAACGGGAGCGCGCGAACCCGCGCTTGCGCAGTCTAACGTTAAAGCGGTACAGCGCAAAGCCTCCGTACTGGTCAACGGCAATAACGACGGTAAACTCTCCGACGGGAGCTACACTACGCTAAGTCTTTTCGGCGGCGGTGAGACGCTGCTGCTGAAAAGCGCGGACAGCTTCAAAAGCGTTTACATCATTTGGCACGAGGTTGCGGCTTCCTCCGCGCTTTCTTTCGGCGGCGAAACGCTTGAAATCGGCGGAAACGGCTTTCTACACGAGCTTATAACGTTTGACGAACCCGCAGACAGCGCGGAGCTTACGCTCGGCAGCGGCGGAGGTTTGTGCGACATCTACCTATTCAGCGCGGGCGAACTCCCGGACTGGGTGCAAAGCTGGCAGCCGCCGCTTGAGAAAGCCGATTTGCTCGTGCTGCCTACTCACGCCGATGACGAACACATAATGTTCGGCGGAATTCTCCCGACCTATGCCGGGGAGCGCGGACTCGCAGTTCAGGTAGTGTACCTCACTAACCACGATAAAATCGGAGTGCACCGCAATCACGAGCTTCTGGACGGTTTATGGACCGTCGGAGTTACCGCTTATCCCGTAATCGGACCCTTTCCGGACGGTTTTGACACTAAGGACACTATGGAGGACGCGGAAAACGTCTTCGGACACGAGAACGTGGTTGAGTACCTCGCGGAAAACCTCCGCCGCTTTAAGCCCTCGGTCGTCGTAGGTCACGACCTCAACGGGGAATACGGACACGGAGCGCATCAGCTTAACGCGGTTGCGCTTACGGAAGCTCTCAAGATAAGCGTTTCCACGGTACGTTTCCCGCAGTCGATACAGAAATACGGCGTGTGGAGCGTTCCGAAAGCTTATCTGCACGTATATCCCGAGAACGAAATCGTTATGGATTGGGACATTCCGCTCGAACACTTCAACGGTAAGACGGCGTTCCAAATGACGAACCTCGGCTTCGACAAACACGTGTCACAGCGCAAGGACTGGACGATAATGCAGAAAGGCACGTGGCAGGATTGCCGCAAATTCGGACTGTACCGCAGTATGGTAGGTCCGGACATTGAAAAGAACGACCTGTTTGAGAATATCCCGCTCGAGACTTTCAGCGGAATATAGGCAAAAACAAGGGGAAATGTAAACTTTTTGTGAACAATATGTTTAGAGATAGCTTTAAGCTTGTTTAATGTTGTATAATGGTACTATGTGAACTAGAAAGTTAATTTGCGGCTTTTTATAGCCGGAGGCGCTAATAATGACTATCAGAGCAAGGTTAATGCGGGACTTCATTATTTGCTTTGTACTGACTTGCGGAATTACAGCCGGTATTGTCTTTACTTTTGTGGAAACTTCCTCCGATAAATCTTTTCTGGAGCTTGCGGAGATTAACCTCGAGAGTATTGAGAACCAAATCTACGGCTTCCTTGAGTCGGGCGTTATGGGAATTGAACATCTTGCGGAGCTTGACATCGTAAAAAACGCTGCCGGGCGGCTCACTGACTATTCGGAGACTACCGAGCCTACGACGCTGCTCTACGATAATTTTACACCCTACGAAAAAGAGCTTTATGAGGAGTTCATACGTTTATACAACGTGAACGACTACTTTGACATTTTGCTTCTCGCGAATGTTGACGGAGGTTACCTCGAGGCTCCCGCGGGCTTCACTAAACCCGCGGGCTACGACATTCACGAGCGTCCGTGGTATATCGACGCTATGGCAACCGAGGACCGCACTGTCTTTTCCGCGCCGTATATGCGTTCGCGGGGGACTACGGGCTGCGGAGTAGTTACGAAAGTCTACGACGAGGAGGGCAACGTCCAAAGCCTGCTCGGTATCGACTACGACTTATATAACCTTACGCAGAAGCTCGACAGCAAGCGGATTCTCAAAACGGGCTACATACTGCTGTTCGACGAAAGAGGCAAGATTATCGCGGACGGCAGACACTCGGAATACGCCGATTGGGAGCCGGAAGAATATCCCGCGCTGGTCAAGCGTTTAGCCAGTGCGCCGGACGGGGTTTTAGAGGGCGTAAACTACGTCGGGGTAGAAAAATTCGCGCTTGTCAGCACGATGAAAACCACCAACTGGAAAGTAGCTGTGGTATTCGACAAAAGCGAAGTCAAAGAGCAGCCGAATACCATACTCCGAATGATACTTATTCCAAACGGTCTGATTCTGATTATCGCGATATTCATTCTTCTGCTCATAACGCGGAGGATTGTTCGCCCGATTAACAACCTCGTGGACGCAGCCGACATAATCTCCGCGGGGGAATACGAAACCTCCGTCAGTATACGCAAAATCCTCGAGGATAAGCTCACGGTAAGAGGTCAGCGGGAGAGCGTCCGGCTTTCGAACTCTCTCAAAAGTATGATAAACACTCTCGAAGAGCGCGTAGAGAACGCAAGACGCGCTAACGACGCCAAGAGCGACTTTCTGGCGAAGATGTCGCACGAAATCCGCACACCTATGAACGCCGTAATCGGGATGTCGGAGCTTATTCTGCGCGAGGAAACGTCCGACAGGGTTCGCGAACACGCCGAAAGTGTTCAGCACGCGGGTTCTAACCTTCTCGCGATAGTCAACGATATTCTCGACCTCTCAAAAATAGAGAGCGGGAAAATGGAAATCGTCAAAGGCAAGTACGAGGTCGCGTCGCTGATAAACGATATAATCAGCATAGTGCGGATGAGGGTTTTGGAGAAACCGCTGCAGTTTGTCACGAATATAGACTCACAGCTTCCCGCGAAGCTAATCGGTGATGAGGTGCGAATCCGGCAAATCCTTATGAACCTTTTGAGCAACGCTATTAAGTATACTAACAGCGGTTTCATTAAGCTCACTATTACGGGAACGTCTAACGGCGACGGTACGATAACGCTGTACTTTTTCGTAGAGGACACGGGAATCGGCATACGCGCCGAGGACATCGAAAAGCTGTTTGAGAATTTCAGCCAGTTCGACCAAGTGAAAAACCGCAACGTTATCGGCACGGGTCTCGGACTCGCGATAACCAAAAACCTTTCGAACGCAATGGGCGGCGATGTTTCGGTGAGCAGCATCTACGGCAAGGGAAGTACCTTTACGGTTACGCTAAATCAGGAGATTTCGTCGGCTGACATACTTGCGCAGGTGGACGAACCGACGGAAAAGCGCGTACTGGTCTATGAAAACCGAAAGGTTGTCGCGGAGTCGATTGCGTGGTCGTTCGAAAGACTGGGGGTTCCGTACAAGCTGGGGAATCCGGAGGAAGAACTCGAAACGACGCTCACGAGTGAAGAATACGCGTTTGTAATGGTTTCAACGCCGCTGATTGAGGACGCTAACCGCTTGCTGGACAGATTAAGCAATAATACGACAGTGGTACTGCTGGCTGATTACGGCGAAACCATCAGTCTTCCGAACCGCCGGATTGTCACGCTGCCGGTGCATACGCTTTCACTCGCGAATGTTTTGAACGGGGTTGAGAACACCGTCTACCACGAAAAAGACTCGGTAAACTGGAAGTATACGGCTCCTACGGCGCGATTGCTCATTGTGGACGATATACGCATAAACCTCGACGTTACGGAGGGCTTACTGTCTCCGCTGGAAGCTAAAATTGATACCTGCCTCAGCGGTGCGGAAGCCATAGCGCTTGTACAGGATTTTGACTACGATATAGTCTTTATGGACCATATGATGCCCGAAATGGACGGAATAGAGGCTACTGAGCTTATCCGCGCCCTGCCCGGCGAAAAGTATGAGAAAATGGTCATTATCGCGCTTACGGCGAACGCTATCAGCGGAATGCGCGAACACTTCATTTCAAGCGGTTTCAGCGATTACCTTGCGAAACCTATTGAGATGAAAAAGCTTGCCGCCGTGATAAATGAGTGGATTCCCAAGGAAAAGCGGCTCTATGGAACAGTTAAGACCGTTGAAACGATACCCGACGATGTTGACTTCGGCTTTGAGCTGGACGGCGTAGATATAATGCCGCTGGTTAGGGCAATGGGCTATTCGCGTGAGAAATACCTCAATATGCTCTCGACCTTTTGCCGGGATGTAAAAGAGCGGCTGCCGGTTTTGGACGCCGTACCGGACGACGGACACGACCTGAAGCTGTTCATTACGCAGGTTCACGCGCTGAAAAGCGCCGCGCGGTCTATCGGAGCGTTAGAGCTTTCGGTAGCTGCGGAGGAGCTTGAACACGCCGGCAATGACTTCGATATGCAAAAGATTCGCGCTTCCCTCGCGGGGTTCAGAAACGACATCGTCGCGCTGACGGCGCAAATCGAGGAAACGCTGCAAGGCATAACGGACGGCGGGGACGGCGGAAACGCCGCGGACAGTCTTGCGGCAATGAGAGCCGCGCTTACCGCGGAGGACCTCAAAACCTCCCAAACGCTGCTCAGCCGCTTAGAGCGTGAGAATTTCGGAGGAAGGTCGCGGAGCGCGCTGTTAGATTTATCCTATTGTCTTATGACAGCAGATTTTCCGGGAGCGCTTGCCGCTCTTGATGAGATAAAGGAGCCTGACACAGTATGAAAAATCTCCGAAACAGAAAAGGGCAGGTGCTGTTAGCGGTCAGCGCGATACTGTTCTTAACTGTGAGCATTTTGTCGCTCATTTCTATCACACAGCTGCGAGGTAACGCCCGCGTAATCAACTACGACGGTATAATTCGCGGAGCTACGCAGAAGCTTATGAAAATGGAAATACAAAACGCTCATTCCGGAGGAGTGGACGAAGCCGCGCGAGATAAGCTGCGTGACAGGCTCGACAGGATTCTCTACGCGCTTGAAACCGGCAAAGGCGAGGACAGTTCCGACGAGACGCTGAGCAATATTATCGCGCTGCCTGATGAAACGCACAGCCAAATGATTAAGGGGCTTACGGAAAAGTGGGACGCGCTTAAATACGAAATAGAATACGTTAGAGCGGAAACGCGGCACGGGGTTCCGCACACTGCTTCGCTCTATACTTTGAGCGAGGAATACTTCAAGCTGGCGAATGATACGGTATTCGCCGCGGAGGCGTACTCTGAAAGTCAGGTGCATCGCTCAATGGCTGTATTAGCGGGCGTGCTGATAGTCTTTGTGGTAATAGCGGCAGCCGCGGGAGTCTACATAGTCCGCGGGATTGCCGTTCGCCGGAAAGCCGAGGTTTTGGGTAAAATCGCTTACATAGACCCGCTTACTAAGCTCGATAACCGCGCAAGCTGTGAGCGGCTCATAGATAAGCTGAAAGAAGACCGTCCGCGCGAAATGTATACTGTATTGATGTTCGATATGAATAACCTCAAACTCACAAACGATTTTCTGGGACATCAAGGCGGCGACGTGATAATCCGCAAGTTTGCCGAAATCCTGTCAGACGAGGCTAAAGACTACGGCTTTATCGGACGCTACGGCGGAGACGAATTCTTAGGGATATTCAGAGGCGCGGATAAGGACCGGTGTCAGCGTTATCTGTCGAAAGTAGGCGCGGAGCTGGAAGTATACAACAATAAGAAAGTAAACGTTCTCGAGAAGATAAGCTACGCGGTGGGAATGATGTCCGGTTATCCCGCGGATTACGGAATAGACGCGATGATATTCGGCGCGGATAAAGCTATGTACGCCAATAAACGCAAGATAAAGAACGCTGCAATGCCGGAGTAGGAAGCCGCGAGAAAACGCGAACGAATACGCCGCCGTCTCATTTTGGGACGGCGGTATTTTTTTTGTTCCGCGCTGAGCTTACTTTTTGCCGAAGGCTTTGCCCTGCTCGATGTAGATGCGCTTATGCTCGGGCGAGAGAGTGCGGAAAACGCGGAGAAGTTCAGCCTCCGAATAGGTTTCGGATTTGACCGTGTGGCAGTCCAGCAGTAAATCAGTCGAAACATTGAAGTATTCGGCGATTTGTTTGAGGGTTTTGTAGTCCGGTTCGCGCTCGTCACGTACATAGTGACCGAGAGTGGACGGAGCAAGGTTCAATTCTGCCGCAAGCTGCTTTTGACTAAGCCCCGTATTCTCCAAAAGGCTGTTAAGTATATCTCCGAAAGTCATAATGTTCACCTCTATATGATTGTAAAGTAGTTATGCCCAAAAAGGTACACTAAAACCCAAAACGGATTGGAAAATCCGAAACGTAGCTCGTATCTTCTTGATATTGCTTAAAATGTAGTGTATTATAAACTAATAGGCGGAGGTCTGACAATGGTAAGATATATCCTAAAAAGGCTTTTAGTTGCGCTTTTGACAATATTTGTAATCTCTTGCGTTACGTTTTTACTTATGAACGCGATTCCGGGAGGTCCTTTTCTTAGTGAAAAAGCACCGTCGCAGGCTACTCTTGACGCTATGAACGCCAAGTATGGTCTGGATAAGCCTGTTCCGGTACAGCTTTTCAACTATGTTAAGTCGGTATTTCAGGGGGATTTCGGCGTTAGTCTCCGTATGCAGAGGAATCGCCCTATACTCGATATAATCAAAGAGATGTTCCCCGTATCGGCGAAGCTCGGCATATTTGCGCTGCTGTCGGCGATAATTCTCGGCATCCCTATGGGCTGTGTAGCCGCGTACCGCCAAGGCAAAGTAACCGACAGCATACTGAGGGTTGTGACGACCCTCGGCATTGCCGTGCCGGGTTTTGTACTTGCCGCTTTGCTCCAATATTTTCTTTGCGTAAAGCTTGGGCTTTTCCCGTCTATGGGAATCGCGAAGCCTATACAATACGTATTGCCGGTGTTCTGTCTCAGCTTCTATCCGATGTGTTATATCGGGCGGCTAATGCGTTCGTCAATGCTGGACGCGATAAATCAGGAATATGTGCGGACGGCGCGCGCTAAGGGCGTGCGTCCGTTCGCTTTGATTTTCAAGCATACGCTCCGGAACGCCGTTATTCCCGTTATTACATATCTCGGACCGCTTACCGCGTATACGCTTACGGGCGGCTTTGTGGTTGAGAGCGTGTTCTCAATCCCCGGGCTTGGGCGCTACTTCGTCCAGTCCATACTTAATCGCGACTATCCGCTTATTATGGGAACCACGATTTTTCTCGCCGTGCTGATAGTTATGATGAACGTCGTAGTTGATATAGCGTACAAATTTGTAGACCCGCGAATCGACTTCGGGAAAGGAAACGACTGATACAGTGAACAGTGAACAAATAACAGTGAACAGTTACGGGAGTTTGGACGGGGAACGGTGCGGATTATGAAGAAAAACCCTATTTCCATTCAGCCGAATGTTGATAAAATTCTCGAATATCTTCCGGACGACTTTACGCTTGCAGCGGACAGCGAGAAAGAAAACTTTATCGAGCTGCGAAAATCCACGAGCTACTGGCAGGACGCGTGGAGACGGCTCAAACGCAACGGCGTGGCTATGGTTGCGCTCGGAGTTTTGCTGCTGACGTTTCTGTTTGCGTTTCTCGGTCCGGTCGTTATTCCGTACACCAATGTGCAGCAAGTGCGCGGCTCCGAGAATCTTTACCCTCTCAGCTATTCCGCGCAGGAGCTTGCGAAGCTGGACGCCGGCGAAAGCGTTTTCCCGCATCTTTTCGGAACTGACCAATTCGGGCGCGACCTCTTAGTGAGAAATATGCACGCGACGCGGATTTCGCTGATTATCGGCGTTACGGCTTCGCTGATTGTGCTTGTTATCGGTACTCTCTACGGCTCAATATCGGGCTATGCGGGCGGCAAAGTGGACTTCGTGATGATGCGAATCGTCGATATGGTCTACGCGCTTCCGGAGATACTAGTAGTACTTCTGTTGTCGAGCATTTTGAAGGTACCGCTGCAAAACCTGCTGAATTCGAGCTCGAGCGCGCTTATACGCGGACTTTCGCAGTTCGGCTCGGGGGTTGTGTCAATATTTATCGTTTTCGGCTTGCTGTTTTGGGTTGGTTCGAGCCGTATAATACGCGGACAGATACTCTCGCTGAAACGCAGGGAGTTCGTTACAGCCGCCAAAGCCCTCGGAGCCAGTTCGCCGCGGATAATCCGCAAACATCTCTTGCCGAATTGTATCGGGCAGATTATTGTTACGACTATGATGCAGATACCGTCGGCGATTTTCCTCGAAAGCTTCCTGTCGTTCTTAGGTTTGGGAGTTTCCGCGCCTGTGGCTACGCTCGGTTCGCTATGTTCGGACGCGTTAGGCGGTATGCGGACGTATCCCTCGCGGCTGATTATCCCGAGCATTATACTGAGCATTATTATCCTTTGCTTCAACCTATTCGGTGACGGACTGCGCGACGCTCTCGACCCGAGAATGAAGCGGTAGCTGTTAGCAGTGGTCAGTGGTTAGTGGTTAGTGGTCAGGTTAGTGGACGGTGGACAGTGGTTAGCGGACAGTGGTTAGTGGTCAGCGGGCGTAATTCCCCTCTTGGGAGGGGTGGCACGAAGTGCCGGGGTGGTCTCCCCGCCGCGCGGACGTTTTCCCCCGTCCAAACCACAATCCCCGCATTAAAAAGGTTCTAAGGTGAGATGATTATGAGCAAGGCACTACTAAAGGTCAGCGACCTTCGGGTTTCGTTTTTTACTCCGGCGGGTGAAGTCAAAGCCGTCGGAGGTATTTCCTACGAACTTTCGGAGAACGAAATTCTAGGTATAGTGGGCGAATCAGGCTCCGGCAAAAGCGTCGAAGCCTACTCGATTATACAGCTTTTGCAGCCGCCCGGGCGCGTAATCGGCGGCACTATCGAGTTTGACGGAGAGAATTTGCTCGAATACTCCAAGACGAGAATGCGGCAGTTTCGCGGCGATAAGGTCAGTATGATTTTCCAGAACCCTATGACTTGTCTTAACCCCGTATATACAGTCGGAGACCAGCTTACGGAGGCGCTTACCTGTCACCGTTCGGTTTCCTCCGCCGATGCGCGTACACGCTCAATTGAAATGCTCGAGCGCGTAGGTATTAACAACGTTGAGAAACGTATGAAGCAATACCCTCACGAGCTTTCGGGCGGTATGCGGCAGCGTATAATGATTGCGATAGCGCTGATTTGCAGCCCGCGGCTGCTGATAGCCGACGAACCTACTACCGCGCTCGACGTAACCATTCAGGCGCAGATACTCGAACTTATTAAGGAATTGCAAAAAGATACGGGAATGGCGGTAATCTTCATAACTCACAATCTCGGCGTTGTAGCCGAAATCTGCGACCGCGTAGCCGTAATGTACGGCGGGAAAATCGCGGAGCAAGGTACCGCGGACGATATTTTTTACAGTCCCGCGCATCCCTATACTCGCGGCTTGCTGCGTAGTATGCCGAGACTTGACGAAGTTCGCAGAGACCGCCTGATACCTATCAAAGGCAGTCCGGTGGATATGCTGAATCCCCCCGCGGGCTGTCCGCTGTCGCCGAGGTGCGACGAATGTATGAAGATTTGTCTCCGCGCCGACCCCTCCAAAACGAAGCTTAGCGCGACTCATAACGTACATTGCTGGAATCAGAGAGCGGCAGCCGGAGAAAAATACGTGATGACAGAAGCGCGCTAATGCCGTAATTCACGCTGTCCGGTATCTGAAATAAGGTGAAACGATGAACGAAAACAAACTAATAGAGGTTGATAAGCTCGTCAAGCATTTCCCGGTCAAAGCGGGCTTAATGAATACCAAGCAAATCAAAGCCGTTGACGGAGTCAGCCTATACATCAAGAAAGGCGAAACTCTCGGACTGGTGGGCGAAAGCGGTTGCGGGAAGTCTACCCTCGGGCGGACGATTCTGCGGCTCTATGAGCCTACTTCCGGAAGGGTGCTGTATAACGGAACCGCGATATTTGACGGTAACTCGCGCAAGCAGCCTAAGGCGCTGACTTTCCGGCGCAAGATGCAGATAATCTTTCAGGATCCCTCGGCTTCGCTCAACGGACGTATGACAGTCGGCGAGATAGTCCGCGAACCGCTCGAAATCCACGGCTTATTCCCGAATAAAGCCGAACGCGCTAACCGCGTTGAGCAGCTTCTCGAGCTTGTGGGACTTAACAGCGAACACGCTAACCGCTATCCGCACGAATTCTCCGGAGGTCAGCAGCAGCGCGTAGGAATAGCGCGCGCACTCGCGGTCGAACCGGACTTTATAGTTTGCGACGAACCTATCTCCGCGCTTGACGTCTCTATTCAGTCGCAGATTGTCAATATGCTTGAAGATATGCAGGAGCGGCTGGGGCTTACGTACCTCTTTATCGCGCACGATTTGTCCGTTGTGAAGCACATCTCCGACCGCGTAGCCGTTATGTACCTCGGTAAAATCGTTGAATTAGCAGCTGCGGACGATATTCACGCGGTTCCCGCGCATCCCTATACTAAGACGCTGCTCTCGGCGATTCCTATTCCCGACCCGCGTAAAAGTAAGGCGAACAAGCGTATAATATTAGAGGGCGACATACCCAGCGCGATAGATATTCCTCCGGGCTGCCGCTTCCATACTCGCTGTCCCTACGCCGATAAGCCGGAGTGCCGCGAACGTGAGCCGGAGCTTCGCGAAGTTTCCCCCGGACACTTCGCAGCCTGCCATTTTGTTAATTGATAATTGATGATTCGTATTGTTATAATTAGTGAGTAAACGAATATAGGAGCGACCCATACCGCCCCTACTGACCACTGACCACTGACCACTGACCACTGACCACTGACCACTGACCACTGACCACTGACCACTGACCACTGTAAAACACGTCAAATAGCCTTCGGGCTTTTGAAAATATAACACAAACAAAAAGGAGAACACAAAAATGAAACGATTCCTGGCACTCGCGCTGGCATTGACGATGGTATTCGCCCTTGCCGCGTGTAACAACGGTACCGACTCCGGCTCCGTTACCCAGTCCGGCGACGGCGCGGCAACAACTCCCGGAGCGGGCGCAAGTACAAACCCCGGCGATTCCGGCACTTCCGCCGGAGGCTTCGAACTTACTGTCAACCTTTCGTCCGAACCGGCTACTATCGACCCCGCGCTTAACTCCGCGGTTGATGGAGCCGTTATGCTCAACCACTTCTTCGAGGGCTTAATCAAGCTCGGTCCCGTGGAAAACGGCGAAGAGATGAAGGGCGCTGAATTCATCCCCGGTCAAGCCGAAAGCTGGGACATAGCCGATAACCCCGACGGCACACAGGTCTGGACGTTCCACCTACGCGACGGAATCACTTGGAGCGACGGACAGCCCGTCACAGCCGGCGACTTCGTATATGCGTGGCAGCGGCTGGTTACGCCCGATACCGCGGCCGACTACGCCTATATGCTTGACGTAGTTGTCAACGCAAACGACATTATGGAAGGCACTAAGCAGCCCTCCGAACTTGGCGTTAAAGCTCTCGACGACAAAACCTTTGAAGTTACGCTTATCACTAACGTTCCGTACTTTACGGATATCGCGGGCTTCCCTGCCTGTTTCCCGGTTCGCAAAGACGTTATCGAATCCGCGGGCGACCAGTGGACTTTCGACCCCGCGACTTACATCGGCAACGGACCCTACAAGCTTCAAAGCTGGAACCACAGCGAACAAATCGTAGCCGTCAAGAACGATAAACACTACGACTACGCGAATCTCGGCCCCGATACTATCACTTTCAAGCTTATCGACGACCAGAGCGCGATGCTCAACGGTTTCCAGACCGGCGAACTCGACTACATCGAGGATTTACCGATTGCCGAAATTCCCGCGCTGCTCGACTCCGGCGCGCTTAAAGTCGTTCCCTACCTCGGTACCTACTACGTTGAGTTCCAGACGACTCTCGCGCCCTTTGACAACCCCAAGGTTCGCGAAGCGTTCAACCTCGTTATCGACCGCACCTTCATCGTTAAGAACATTACGCAGACCGGACAGCTTCCCGCCAGCGGCTTCGTACCCTCCGGAATCTACGACGCGGGACAAGCGGGCGACTTCCGCGAAGTCGGCGGCGACTACTACTCAATCGCTGACGCGGACTACGAAGCTAACTGCGAAAAGGCGCGCGCACTTCTCGCCGAAGCCGGATTCGCGGGCGGAGCCGGTTTCCCCACCGTCGAATACCTCTATAACACCTCCGACGCTCACAAAGCGGTCGGCGAAGCCCTCCAAAATATGTGGCAGACTGAACTCGGCGTAACCGTCCAGCTCCAAAACGAAGAGTGGAACACGTTCCTCGAGACCCGCAAACAGGGACGCTTCAGCATTTGCCGCGGAGGCTGGATAGCCGACTACAACGATGCCGTCAACTTCCTCGATATGTTCGTTACGGGCGGCGGCAACAACGACCCGCAATACGCTAACCCCGATTTCGACGCGCTTATCCGCCAGATTAAGGCTGAATCGGATCCGGCGAAGCGCACGGCTGCGCTCCACAGCGCGGAGGATATGCTCCTCGGACGCGATTGGGTAGTTGCTCCTATCTACTTCTATACCAATAAGTATATGCTGAAGCCCGGGATATCGAATTTCTATCATTCGGCAATGGGCTACACGATATTCAGCTACGCGAAGCAAGGCTGAGGATTGGAACCCCCCGGAAACGGGGGGTTTTAGCTGCGCGTGATTTCCAATTTATGGCAATACGTAAAAAGATTGGAAAAAATGCAAAAAAGGGGTTGACATTTGACGCGGTTTAGAGTATACTGAACACGTGCAAAAAAGTATGAGCGGTTCAGCATAGGCGGAACCGCCTGTAAACGTCAATAAGGGGCAAAGCCCCGACCGCGTGTGCTACGGTGCGGCGGCAAATAGAAAGGCGGTAATCTTATGAAGATTAACCTTAAGAAAACACTAGCCCTGACGTTGGCGATTGTTATGGTTCTCGGACTAGCCGTAAGCGGCAACGTCTTTGCAACGGAGGACACTAATCAAGTCACGCACGAGGGTGCCGATTTGAGCAATGTTGCGGAAGTTGGAAACGCGCTCCAAATAAGCAAACAGATTGCCGGAACCGGTACTGAAAACGAGTTCGATATTACGCTTACGGTCAAGACACTGCAAGACGTTAGGGAAACAATCATTGAACCTGACGCGAGTGTTATTCTGGTACTTGACCGGTCTGCAAGTATGGATAAAGCTATTGCTACTGGGAAAAATCAACCATCATATTGGGATAAAGCAAAAGCTGCGGCTGAAAAGTTCATTGCCGACTTCAAGGCGGATGCAGCTAGAGCTGAAGCAATAACGCCGTCGGTTAAAAGAGAAATATCAGTTGTAATCTTTGCAGATGGATCCGCGGGTAGATACTGGCAATTAGGTTCTAGTATCAATACTTCATTAAGTGTTCCTAGTTCAGTAGGTGGTTATAAACAAGGGACAAACTATGAAGCTGCATTCAAAGTTGCAAACTCATTGGTCGGAAGCGCTCATACTGCAAATGTTTCTGTTATTTTCCTTACTGACGGTGGGCCAAACCATAGTGCCAACGGAACTGTTAACAATTTGCAAACAACTGGAACAAGTGAAATGGAATCCGATGATGGATATGTAGGTGGCGGAGGAGAAAGTGCGACTGGTGTCACAGCCGGGGAACGCGGAGCAAAACTATTGAAAGACGCCGGTATCCCGATTTACAGTATTTACTACGACACTGGTTATACAGGAAAAGACAAAGCACTTCAAAACTTAGCGGCGATATCGGGTTCGAACGTGTCTGAAACCGATGACGCAGTAGCATTAGAAAATCTTTTGAAAGAAACCAAAAAATACACTACTGACAACACACTTTCGCCGTGGAGCGTTACTGACCCAATGGGCGCAAATGTTGTTTTCAAGAGCTTTGCGTGGACTGCTGAACAAGTAACCGCAAATGCTAATGACGCTTTCATTGGAAATGTAGCCGAACATCAAACGGGTACAAATGGAATAATATGGCATATACTGCGTGAAGCAAAACCCGCAGTTGGTACTGACGGTTATTATACTTACACGTTGACTTACCGCGTGGCTTTGAATAACCAAGCTGCTGGTTTTGATTTCACCGACCTCGGACACTCAATGAACGGAACTACTGATTTAGAGTACGCAGTTGGTTCTCCGATAGTTGTTAAACACACAGAGTTTGACATTCCGGAAGTCAAAGCCTACAAAGCTGACTTGACGTTCACCAAGACCGGTGCGAACCCGGGAACTAAGCTTCCCGGCGCGACATTCACGCTTACTGACGGGAGCTACGTCCTGACGGCTACTTCCGACGCGGACGGCGTTGTAAACTTCGCGAATATCCCCTCGGGACATACGTACATCTTG